>CAZSBS010000200.1:0-8972 GCA_964605095.1 uncultured Planctomycetaceae bacterium
CAGGGCGTGGGCGGCGGCGTTCAGATAAACCTCGGTTTTGCCGCTGGCGGTGACCCCGTGCAACAGAAAAGGCGCAAACCCGCCCCGGTCAATCCCCTGAACGATGGCCTTCAGGGCCTGTTCCTGGTCGGGCACCAGGGTGAGGTTTTCGGTATTTTTTGTAAGCGCGACAGACGCATCATGCTCGTGGGTCCGAAGGCGGGTGCGGTCCTCGAGGACGATGAGGCCTTTGGCGCCCAGGCGCCGCAGGCTGTCGGTGAGTTGCGTCGCGGCCGGCTCACCGTATCGCCCGCCGGACCACTGCCGCTGCCCAAGGTGCATCAGGCCGTTTAGGAACGTGCCCGCGGCAACGACAACGGCCCGGCAGCGGAGCAGTCCCACGGGCGTCTCGCCCGTGGTCTCTTTCTCTTCCAGCAGGGCCGGGACGGCCCTGCGACTCATGGGCAAGATGCCCATGCCACGCCTTATCCGCACACCGACCACTCGCCGGTTTTCGACGAGGATGTCCGTCGCCTGGGCGTCGATGATCGTCAGGTTGGGTGTTGCGGCCAGCGCCTGGCGGACCCACGCGGCATAGGCATGGCGGTCGGACTGGCATCGTGGGCCCCACACGGCTGGGCCTTTGGAGCGGTTGAGCATGCGGAACTGAATGCCCGTGGCGTCGGCGGCCCGGCCCATCAGGCCGCCGAGTGCGTCGATCTCGCGGACGATCTGACCCTTGCCGACGCCGCCGATCGAGGGGTTGCAGGACATCTCGGCGATGTTGCCGGGGCCAAGCGTCACCAGGGCCGTCTGCGCGCCCAGGCGCGACGCCGCCCACGCCGCCTCGACGCCCGCGTGCCCGCCGCCAATGACCACAATGTCGAAATCAAAATCCATGTGAGCATTTTAGAAGAAAAACGGCGGAACCGGGGAGAATAAACAGCGGAACCCGGAGAAGCAGAAACGGCGGAACCGGGAACCGCCGAAAAGCTGTCAGGAACTCGGAACCCGTGAAACAAAAAACGGGGGCGCCGAACCTGGCGCGAGATTCGGCATGTCCCGAAGCCCTCGCGCCAGGCCAGCGCGCCCGATGATTCTCTTTCCAAGACCGCTAAAGCGCCAGGGAGACACCTCTGGTCGCTCGGCTGGAAACCGCTAGAACAGCAACTGGAGCCACCTCAGTGATTCGGTGGCCGGGCTGTTGGGCCCCATCTGCAACTGCATCTGGTGGGCCGTTTGGAAAAGCACGGCGAACAGCACACCGACGACCAGCACGATGATGATCGCCAAGGCAAGGGCAACAATCGAAAGGATGATGCCGGCGGTGGCCATGCCCGTCGGCTGGCCCGCTTCTTTCGACTTCTTCTTGCCCATGATGCTGAGGATCAGACCAACGATCGCACACGGGATCGATAGGAAATTGACGTACGGTATGCACATGATGGCCAGGCACACGATGCCAAGGACCATGCCTGTGATGCTCAGGCTCTTGCCGGGATTGGGGACTGGGCCTGCGGGGCCTTGTGTGGGGGCCTGGGGGGGCACTTGAGTCATTTGCTTTCTCCTTTACCGATGTGCTTCGTAGGATTTTCGGAATCGTCCCTGTGTCGCTGAAATTGAAATGCGGACTCATCTGCGGGACGAACTGCAAGACTTGCATGAAAAAGTACAAACATCGGTGTGCGGTGTCAAAACTTTTCGGGCAAATCCACAAGAAAGAGTCAAAAAGGCTTATCAGGAGAACAGTGCCTCGACGAAGGTTTCCGGGTCGAACGGCTCGACGTCCTCGAACGTTTCGCCGACTCCGATGAACTTGACCGGCAGGTTCACCTGTTCAACCATTGTTGCATGCAGCCTAGTTGCGGATGGTCGTCCACGCCTCGCCGAACCAACTGCCTATGTCCTTCCAGAACCAGACGATCACCGCAAGCAGCGGTAGAACCAAGGCGAGGATCAAGGCGATAATCGAAAGGATGATGCCCGCCACGGCCATGCCCCGCGGCTGGCCCGCGGCCTTGGACTTGCCCTTGCCGATTATGCTGAGAACAAGGCCGATGATCGAGCAGGGAATCGCGAAGACCCATATGATGAAGAGGACCAGGGAGACTATGCCCAGGACCATGCCGGCGATGCTGAGGCCTTTGCCTGGATTGGGGACCGCACCTGCGGGGCCTTGCGAGGTGGTCTCAAGGGCTGGCGGCATTTGAGTCATTGACGTCTCCTTTGCCTGTGCTATAAATTTCCCGCTGGCCGACCTTGTCCCGGTGAGCGGCTGGCTTGCGGAAGCGCCGTCAACGCTTCCTGGCCAAGTCCGTCCAAGTCAGGAGAACAGTGCCTCGACGAAGGTTTCCGGGTCGAACGGCTCGACGTCCTCGAACGTTTCGCCGACTCCGACGAACTTGACCGGCAGGTTCACCTCGTTGCGGATGGCGACCACGATGCCGCCCTTGGCCGTGCCGTCGAGCTTGGCCAGGAAGATGCCCGTAACGTCAATAGCGGCCGAGAACGCCTTTGCCTGGTTGATGGCGTTCTGCCCGGTGGTGGCGTCGAGCACCAGCAGGACCTCGTGCGGCGCGCCGGGGATCTTGCGGGCGACGACGTCGCGGATCTTGGTCAGCTCGCGCATGAGGTTGTCCTGCGTGTGCAGCCGCCCGGCGGTGTCTACCAGCAGCACGTCGATGCCGCGCGCCTTTGCGGCGTCGCAGGCGTCGAAGACCACCGCGGCGGGGTCCTTGCCGCTGCCCTTGACGATATCACAGCCGATGCGGTCGGCCCATATGGAAAGCTGCTCGACGGCGGCGGCGCGGAACGTGTCCGCCGCGGCCAGGCAGACCTTCTTGCCCTGGCTCTTGAACTGCCAGGCCAGCTTCGCCACGGAAGTGGTCTTGCCGCAGCCATTGATGCCCGCGACCATTATCACCGTCGGCGGCTGATCGGCGAAGCGCACCTGCCTGTCGCACGCCGGCCAGTACTTCTTGAGCTCGACCTTGAGGAACTCAAGCACCTGCTCGCCGCCGGAAATGGTTCCCGCGCGCGCGGCGGCCTCGATGTCGGTGCGAATCCTCACAGCCGTCGCGACGCCCATGTCGGCCTGGATGAGCATGCTCTCGAGCTCGTCGAGCGTCTCGGCGTCCAGCGCCCTGCCGGTCAGCAAGGACCGCAGCGAGTTGACCAGCTTGGCCCGCGTCCGCTGAAGCCCACGAGTGAGCTTATCCAGTGCCTTCTTGAAAAACGCCATTTTCTAGTCTTCCATCCTTTGCTTGTTTAGTAAGCGCTGTTTCACGAGGCCTCAAAGGCCTTTGGCCCCCCCTGGGGGCCGGAGGCATTCGGGCCTCATGAGGAAGCATGAGTCAATTCTTTTATCTGCGTTCATCATTGCCCACCTGTTTCTTCTGTTCCTTCTTCTGCTTTCTTATCCAAATCCGTATCCCCTACACCCTCCTTCGCCGAGGTTACGGAGGGCAGGTCCCCTGCATCCCTGCCGATTTCTTTTGCGATGGCGTCCAGGATGCCGTTGATGAATCTGGGGCTCTCTGCCGTGGAGAACTCCCGGGCCAGGCGGATTGCTTCGCTGATGACGACCTTTTGCGGCGCGCGGCCCGAGCGGAGTTCGTACGCGGCCAGGCGGAGGATGTTGCGGTCGACCATCGCCAGCCTGACGAGATCCCAGTGCCGCGCGTGGCGCACCAGGAACTGGTCGCAGGCCGGCCAGTCGGCGAAGGCGTCGCGGATCAGTACGTGGGCGACCTGGAGGGTCTGGCTGTCCTCGGTACCGTCGTTAATGAACTCGTGGACCAGTTCGGATGCCTTGGCGCCTTGGGCGTCGAGGCAGCACAGGCCCTGGAGCGCAAGACGTCTTGCCCTATGGCGGCTGCTCACGTTTTTGACCAATCTCAGTTTCTTTTTGCGGAAGACTTGACCGCAGACTTGGCTGGAGATTTGCCGGGCACCTGGGCCAGAAGGTTGACCATCTCGATGGCCGAGAGGGCGGCGTCGGCGCCCTTGTTGCCGCTCTTGGCGCCGGCGCGGTCTACCGCCTGCTCGAGTGTGTCGCACGTCAGCACGCCGAAGATGCAAGGTACGCCGGTGTTCATTGACGCCATCGCCACGCCCTTGGCCACCTCCGACGCGATGTACTGGTAATGGTCCGTCCCGCCGCGAATGACGGCGCCCAGGCATATCACGGCCGAGTATTGCCCGCTGGAGGCGAGCTTCTGGGCAAGAAGCGGTATCTCGAAGCTGCCCGGCGACCAGTACACGTCCACGCATGCCTCGTCGACGTGGTGGCGGTTAAGCGCGTCCATAGCCCCGCCCAGCAGCTTGCTGGTGACGAACTCGTTGAACCGCCCGACGACGATGGCGAACTTTGCCCCTTTAGGCGCTATCAGCTTGCCCTGGTACGTGTTCATTTGTCTAGCTCCTTGCCGCCGGGCAGGCCCGAGACCACCGTCTCACGAGGCTGCTCCGACATTACAGGAGTATACGCCCACCCGGCTCGCGGGGCAAGGGGCCTCCTAAGCGAAGATGATCGAGGCGTAACCGACGGTGGTGTCGTCAAGTTCGTTGGGGTGCTGCTGGTGGGTGATGACGTAGCTGTTGGTGTACTCCAGGCAGATTCCCTTTTGGGCGCCCAGGGCTTGGCACGCGGCGATAGCGGCGGTCAGGGCGCCCGCTCCGCAGGCGTTCATGTGCTTGTAAGTTTCAGGAATAATGTTGTTTGCGTCCATGGCCTCGGCCAGGTCGATTATCCTGCGGTCGTTGCGGCGGGTCCACTGCTCGCCGACTTGCCCGCGTCCGCCTGGGGCTGGGAAGTGCCCGCCGTGGTGCGAAAGATCCGTCGAGGCGACGATGGCGACGTCGTCGAGCCGGTCCTGGACGGCCTGGGCAACGGCCTGGCCAACCTCGATAGCCAGTGGCGAGGGCGGGACGGCGATTGGAAGAATCATCGCATCAGGTGCAAGAACCTGTATTAGCGGCACTTGCACTTCGATGGAGTGCTCGCCGGCGTGGGCGTCGGGGTTTTCCCGGCAGCATGAGCGCCCCAAGGCCAGCACGGCCTGAGCCAAGTCTTCGTCGACGCGTGCCTCGCCCAGCGGCGTCCGCCAGGCGCCAGAGGCGTAGACTTCTCCCATTCGCACGGCCCCGGTGTGGTCGGCGCCGAACAGTACGATGGTTTTTCGAGCCTGGGCTGCGATGAGCGACTTAAACGTAAGGGCCGCCAGTGGCCCGGAATAGACCCACCCTGCATGTGGGACCACCCCGCCGTAGAGCCGCGGGGGGAGTTGATCGGGAACATGGGCCTCTTTCAGGAGTTCTTCGGCGTGGCGGCGGCACGATGCCGGACTGGACTCGTAGAACATTCCGGCTCGCACGGGCGTTCGAACGGTCATGGTTCACCTCGGACATTGCTAAGTTTGCCGGCGGTTTTCGACGATAGATTCTAGCAAAAACCATGCACGACCGTATATATTGTATACGGTCATGTTGGAAGGTCTTAATGAATACAGACGATACAGACAAACGCAAGGTTGACGCCCTGGCGGCCCTGGCGGCCAAGGAAAGAGGCGAGGCCACGGAACCTGCCGGACCCCCGGCAGAGCCGGATCCCTTCAGCCGCCTGGCAGCCCAGGCCGCGGCCGAGCCCGAGTTGATCCCCGACGATGAGCCCCAAACCGAGGGCGCCCAGGACTTCATGCGGACGATGGCCCAGGAGTCCGAGGCGGTCAGCCCCGAGCTAAGCAGTCTGCGGGCCATGACCGGTGGCTGCGCCAACGTCGCGGCGTACGACGGTTCGGAAGGCTCGCCGGCGAGGGGCGGCTTCGTGGCCGCGCGGGCACCGACATTTTCGGCGCCCCATCGATCGGCAAGATTGCGGGCCAACACCCGCCTCATGCACGGGCACGCCTTCAAGCAGACGATGATCCCGCTGCTGCTGGTCGTCGGCGGGGTGCTGATCCTCTTGAGCATAATCACCATGCTGATACTTGCCGGCGACAGCGCGGACGAAAACGCGATTGGGGCCGAGGGAAGTTACATGCGGACGTACGGCAAGTTCTTCATAATTGCCTCTCTGCCGATAGGCGCGATCCTCATCATGGGCGCCTGGATGTTCTTCCTGGACACCAGGAAGTCAGGCGGCGCCCGCAGATAGCCCAGCGGCGGCTGACATCGCCGAATTGTCCCCGCCGGCCGCCCGCTACGGCGTCATTGCCGGCAGTTGGGCGGTGGCGGCGCTGAGCGTAATCGCTATAATAACCTACACCAGGATGGGGCTTGCGTTTGTCTCCGCGGAGGGCAAGTGGCTGGAAAACTCGTCCGACAAGCCGTTGGACGAACAGAAGCACCCAGGGAAAGCGAGTAACCGTGTTCAACACGATTGAGGAAGTGCTGGAAGACTACAAGGCTGGGAAAATGATCGTCCTGGTCGACGATGAGTCACGCGAGAACGAGGGCGACCTGGCCTGTGCGGCCGAGATGATCACCCCGGCGATGGTCAACTTCATGGCCCGCTTCGGGCGCGGACTCATCTGCGTGCCCATGGCCAGCGATCGGGCCGACGCGCTGGCCCTTCATCCGCAGGCTTCGGAGAACACCGCCCTGCACGGCACGGCCTTTACCGTAACCGTGGACGCCGCCACGGGCGTCACCACGGGCATTTCCGCCGCCGACAGGGCCAGGACGATCCGCATCCTGGCCGACCCCGCGGCAAAGGCGACGGACCTGGTTCGCCCGGGGCACATCTCGCCGCTGCGTGCCCGGCCGGGAGGGGCCTTGGTCCGCGCCGGGCAGACCGAGGGCGCAGTGGACCTCTGCCGTATCGCCAAGCTCCAGCCGGTGGCGGTGATCTGCGAGATCATGAACGACGACGGCACGATGGCGCGGCGTGACGACCTGGTGAAGTTCTGCCAGGCTCATAAACTCAAGATCTTCTCGGTGCCCGACGTGATCCGCTACCGGCTCCGCAGCGAAAGGCTTATCCAACGGGCGGTGGAGGTGGACATCGAGCTCGAGGCGGGGCCGTTCCACCTGATCGCCTACAGCTCAGTGGTGGATCCCGAGCCGCACCTGGCGCTGTGCCACGGCGGCGTCGGCATGCTCGACCCGGACGGCCAGCCCGTCATCCACGAGGAGCCCGTGCTGGTCCGCGTGCATAGCGAATGCCTCACCGGCGACGTGCTGGGCTCGCTTCGCTGCGACTGCGGCCCGCAGCTTCGCACGGCCCTTCAGCGCGTTGTGGACGCCGGCAAGGGCGCGGTCGTCTACGTCCGCCAGGAGGGCCGCGGCATCGGCCTGCTCAACAAGCTGCGGGCCTACAAGCTCCAGGTCGAACAGGGAATGGACACCGTCGAGGCCAACATCAGCCTGGGCTTCGAGGCCGACAGGCGAGACTACGGCATCGGCAACCAGATACTCCGCGATCTCGGCCTGACCAAACTGCGGATCATGACCAATAACCCACGAAAGATATACGGCATCGAGGGCTTCGGCCTGAAGATCGTCGAGCGAGTCCCCATAGAAATCGCCGCCTGCGAGGCCAGCCGACACTACCTCCAGACCAAGAGAGACAAGATGGGACACATCCTGGAGAATCTGTGAGGGGTGGGGGAAGGGGAAGGAAGAAGTAGTTAGTAGATAGGAAGTAGGGAAGAGAAGAAAACGAACAAGGCTTCACGCGGACCAACGGTCCCTGTGGGAGGTCGCGGAGAACGCTGAGGGGGAAGAAGAAAGAATGGACTCATCACAGATGATAAAGACCAAAGACGAGATCGAACTCCTGAGGCGCGTCGCGAGACTGACCGACGACGTCTTCAGCGCGATCATACCATCTATCCGGGAGGGCGTTACACAACCCCAACTCGAAGATGAGATCCGCATGGAAGCCATGCGGCGCGGCGCACAGGGCGTTTCGTTCCCCCCGGCCGTAATCTTCACGAAGTCCGGCTCCGAGCCATCGGCGGAGGCCTTCACGTATCCGCGTGAGCATGGCCTTGTGCCCGGCACGGCCATCGCCTTCGACATCGGCTTCGTCATGGACGGCTACTGCTCTGACTTCGGACGCAGCCTCTACTTCGGCCCCGCGCCGGACCACATCCGCGGCGCGTACAAGGCCCTCCAGCAAGCCGTGGTGGACACCGTCGCGGCGATGCGGGCCGGGGCAATGAGGATCTGCGACCTGTACCCAGCCGTCGAGCGGACGCTGGATGGCCTCGGCTACGGCGACTACCTCCGCGCCCGCCTGAAAGACAAGATCCTTGGCCATGCCATTGGCCGGACCGTACACGAGGAGCCGTGGATCAAGCCGAGCTGCGAACTGCCCCTCCAGGCCGGCATGGTCTTCGCCCTGGAGCCCAAGCTCTGGCACTCCGGCCAGTATTACCTGCGCGTCGAGGACATGGTCCTGGTCGGCGAGGACTCGTCGGAGTTCCTCACCACCTCCGACAGGACGACCTTCGAGTTGTAGCTGCCGGCCGGGGCCAACCGGCGCGCGCTTGGCAACACGCCGCGCAGGACTCCAAACCACTCCCAAACCGCTTCCAAACCCCCTCCAATGGGCGCAATAACCACACCAAGCGTGTGTTATGGACTACTACCAAGGGTCCCAAAAGGGCTCAAAAGGGCTCCAAACCCCCTCCAAAACACATCGCGGCGCTATCAAGACCCCCTCTTGCGCGCTCGGCCGGCACTCCAAAACACATCGCGGCGCTATCAAAACCCCCTCTTGGGTCCACCAAAACCGCACCAAAACCACACTTCCGGCGCTCAAGAACCGCCAAGAACCCGTCAGAGGGGCGAAGAGCAAATGGCGAACGCCACATAATGCCAGAAATGCCAGTAATCCATAAACCCCATCCAATCGCGCCGGGGAAAAGGGTTCCCGGTTCCGCTGTTGTCTTTCCGGGTTCCGCCGTCTTCTTTCCCGGCTACTCCCGGCGCGCCGGGACCCCTCGACTTCGCTCGGGGTAAACCGGCTACCGGCTCCTGGCTACCGG
>CAZSBS010000201.1:0-8929 GCA_964605095.1 uncultured Planctomycetaceae bacterium
AGGTCTACGACCTGATCTATTGAGCAGGGTGTCCCAATTCGGAAGTCAGGAAGAGGGTGATTTGCGGAGTTTGGGCGCTGTTGCGGCGCCGCAAGCACGTTACGCGGGGTTGGGGTCGGTTAAAGTTGCCTTATCGCGTCGGAAAGCGTCCGGGCGACCCGCTGAACCTGCTCGGCCGACAGGCCGGCGAAGAACGGCAGGGCGATGGTTCGCGCGGCGATCCGTTCGGTAACCGGGAAGTCGCCCGGCCGGGTGCCCAGCATTTCCATGATGTACGGCTGGGTGTGGATCGGCATGAAGTAGTTGTTGCACCCGATGCCGTCTTTGCGGAGCTTGTCGAGTACGGCGTCGCGGTCGGCCTGGCTGAACCTGTCGGCCAGGCGGACGACGTAGACAAACCAACTGGCCTTGTCACGCTGGGTCATGGGCGGCAGATGCACCAGGCCGTCGGCGACGAGTTCGCCCAGGGCCTGGTCGTACAACGTCGCGGCCTGGCGGCGGGCGGCGAGGATTTCGTCCAGCCGGGCCATCTGCATCAGGCCCAGCACGGCGTTGATCTCGCTGAGGCGGTAGTTGTAGCCCAGCCTGGCGTGGCTGAGCCAGGCCTCTGTGGCCCGGCCCTGGTTGCGCATCGAGGCGCACAGGTCGCGGATTTCCGGGCTGTCGGTGACGATCATTCCGCCTTCGCCGGTGGTGATCTGCTTGTTGGGGTAGAAGGCGAATACGCCGCACTGGCCGAAGTTTCCGGCCGGGCGGGCGCCGAGTACTCCGCCAAGAGCCTCGCAACAATCCTCGATCATTGTCAGAGAGTGCCGGCGGGCGATCTGCTCGTAGGTGTCGAAGTGGGCCGTGCTGCCGAAGACCTCGACCGGCAGGATGGCCCTGGTCCGGCTGGTGATGGCGGCCTCGATGGCGGCGGGGTCGAGGTTGTAGGTTTCGGGATCGATGTCCACGAACACCGGTTTGGCTCGTTCGAAGAGTACGCAGTTGGTCGTGGCGATGAACGAGAACGGCGTGGTGATGACCTCGTCACCCTCGCCGATGCCCATAGCCCGGACGCACAGGTGAAGCCCGCTGGTGCCGCTGTTTACACCGATGCCATACTTTCGTCCGGCCCTGGCGGCGCAGGCGGCCTCGAAGGCTTCGAGCTTCGGCCCGATGCTCAGGCGGTCGGTCCTCAGGACATCCACAACGGCCTGGATTTCCCGCTCGGTTATGTTCGGATTGGAAAGGGGGATCGGATTATCGCTCACGGGCAAGTTCCTGGATTAACGTGTTTGAGGGCCTGTTTCAGCGGGCGAAGAACGCCTTGATCTGCCCGGCCACGTGGCAGAGTTGCTCATCCGTCAGTTCGGGGTAGATGGGCAGCGCGAGGCTCTCGGCCGCGGCGGCTTCGCTTGCGGGGAAGTCGCCTTTGCGGTAGCCGAGCGTGGCGAAGCATTCCTGCTGGTGGAGGCTCAGCGGGTAGTAGATGGCTGTGCCGACACCGGCGTTCTTGAGGTGCTGCTGGAGGGCGTCGCGTTGCGGCACACGGATGCAATACTGATTATATATGCTGACGTTGAAGTCCCGAACCGTCGGCGTGGTCACCTCGTCGATGCCGGCCAGGAGCTCGTCGTAGCGCTGGGCGTTGGCTCGCCGCTTGGCCGACCAGTCGTCGAGGTGCGGCAGCTTGACCAGGAGCCCGGCCGCCTGAAGCGTGTCCAGGCGGAAGTTGCCGCCGACCCACTTGTGGAAGTACTGCGGCTTCATGCCGTGGTTGCGGCACTGTGCCACGCGGTCGGCCAGGGCGGCGTCCTGGGTGACGACCATTCCCCCGTCGCCAAGCCCGCCGAGGTTCTTGCTGGGGAAGAAGCTGAAGCACCCGGCGGCGCCTATTGCCCCTGCCTTGCGGCCCTTGTACTGTGCGCCGATGGCCTGGGCGGCGTCCTCAACTACGTAAAGCCCGTGCTTTTTGGCTATGGCCATGATCGGGTCCATGTCCGCCATCGCGCCGAAAAGATGTACGGGCATGATCGCCTTGGTCCGACCGGTGATGACGGAATCTATCTTCGCGGCGTCGATGTTGAACGTGTCCGGCTCGATGTCCACAAAGACGGGCTTGGCGCCCACCCGCCAGATGCTCCCGGCCGTGGCGAAGAACGTGTACGGCGTGGTGACGACCTCGTCGCCGTTGCCGATTTCCAGGCTCATCAATGTGGCGATCAGCGCGTCGGTGCCGCTTGAGACTCCCACCGCCGCCTTGGCGCCGCTGTAGGCGGCGACGGCCTGTTCGAGTTCCTTTACGGCCGGGCCGTTGATGAAATACTGGCTCTCCATAACGGCGTCGACTGCCTTGCGCATCTCCTCACGGAGCGTCGCGTATTGAGCCTTCAGGTCCAACAGCGGTACTTGCATGGTCCTGCGAGTCCTTTAGAGAAAGTTAATCCTTCTTGTGAGCCTTGATCTCGTCGTACGTCAACTTACCCGCCGCGAGGGCCGGGGGCAACGGGGCATCCTCGTCGAGGTCCAGGCAGCAAAGCACGCCTGGGGAGACCTCCCTGTAACGGTAGCCGCTTTCCGGGCAGACCATGCAGCCGTCGGGGCCGGGCTTCGCCAGCCTGTGCCCGTGGCGGCTCATCCATCCGTGCTGGCGTGCGGGGACGCCCATCATAAGGGCGTAGTCCGGCACGTTGCGGGCGACCACCGCCCCGGCCGCGATGAAGGCGTACCGCCCGACCTCGATGCCGCAGACGATCGTGGCGTTGGCGCCCACGGTCGAACCGCGCCGCAAGACGGTCTTCTCGTAAAGCGAGTGGCGAACCACCTGCGACCGCGGGTTGGTCACGTTGGTCAGCACGCAGCTTGGGCCAAGGAAGACGTCGTCCTCGATCACCGTGCCGGTGTAGATGGCCACGTTGTTCTGGACCTTCACGTTGTCGCCCACGACCACCCCGCCGGCGACCATCGTGTTCTGCCCGAAGATGCACCGCCGGCCTATTTTAGCGCCGCACATCACGTGGGCGAAGTGCCATATCTTCGTGCCCTCGCCGATCTCGGCGCCCTCGTCAACATAGGCGCTTTCATGCGCGAAATAAGGCTTGTCTCTTGCCTCGGCCATGTTTGCATTCCGTTGGTTAATCGCGATGTTTCCGATGATGTCCGCCACTGCCTCGGCACATTGAGCATTCATCATTTTCCATTTTTCATTCGCGGGCAAAGCCCGCCCTACATGATCCGCGCCAGCATCGGGTGGTACTCGCCCGTCTTGCCGATGGGCTTGGTGGTTCGGATGGCCGAGACGATCTCGATCGAAGGAAGCACCTCGCGGCACGCGAAGCCGTTGCCGGCGAGGATCCGCCGGTAGCTCTCGGTGTGCAGATCCGTAAAGCCCGACGAAAACTCCACTTCCCCGCCATCGACGCTGATGGCCCGAAACGTCGCCGGCTTGCCCGGCTCGGGCTGCTTGGGCAGGTCGCCGCGGTTGAGCGACAGGAACCAGCGAACCCGGCCACGCTCGAGCTCCAGATACCCCGCCGCCCGCGTGGCCTCATGCACGTGTACGAGGTTCTGACGCACCGAGCCGAATATCCACGTGAGCATGTCGAAAAAGTGTACGCCGATATTGGTGGCGATGCCGCCGGATTTCTCCATGTCGCCTTTCCACGACGCCTGATACCAGTGTCCTCGCGTGGTGATGTACGTCAGGTCGATATCGTGCATCTTGTCCTTCGGCGCCTGGTCGATCCGCTTTTTAAGGGCGACGATCGTCGGGTGCAGCCGAAGTTGGAGGATGGTGTTGATCTGCCGGCCGTGCTCGCCGGCCAGTTCCTCCAGGGCAGTTACGTTCCAGGGGTTAAGGACGAGAGGCTTCTCGCAGATGGCGTCCGCGCCGATCCGCAGCGCGAATCGGACGTGGGCGTCGTGAAGGTAGTTCGGCGAACAAATGCTGACGTAGTCGATGGCCTGGCCGGGCTTGCGGCGGAGCTTCTCCAAGTGGCGGTCGAACCGTTCGAATTCGGTAAAGAACCTGGCCTCCGTGGTATACGAGTCGAGCACGCCGACGGAGTCATTCCTGTCCAGCGCGGCTACCAACTCATTGCCGGTCTCCTTTATAGCCTTCAGGTGCCGCGGCGCGACGTACCCGCCGACACCGATCAACGCAAACCTCTTGGCCATTGCCGCTCCTCTTCGTCCAAACAGGTCGTATTCAAGATACGGTATTGCACTCTCGCTCGCCGACAGCCCGAGGCCGAGGCGATTTGGACATGATACCGGCAATTCAGCTCAAAGGGCAAAGCTTTCGGGGAGCGTTGCGCAGGACAATCGCACCTGATAGTGGTCCGGCAACTAATCTCCTTCCCGCGCCAGCAGCCGGTCGATGCTGTAATAGGTGTCCCAGTCGGCATCGAGCCGCCATGATGCGCCGGGTGCGTAATCGCTACGCATCACCTCCCGGCCTGGGCTGCCAGTTTCGGCGTTCGTGTCATCGGGCGGCGTTTCTCCGGCGTCGCTCGACGAACTGCCGGCTGCCACAGCGAGGCTGTTGCCCGCGGCGCCCGCGGCGGTTGGCGGCGCATTGCCCTCGCCGCCGCGAATGGATGCGATCAGGTCGGCGTCCCATTCGACTCTGCTCACCAGCGGGGCAACGTATGTGCGGATGAACCGCGTCGCCATGCAGCCGAAGTGGTCCCCGCCGTGCCCGACCGCGACCATCGACGGCTCCCATGGGACCTGGAAGAGCTTCTCATATCCCCCCCGCCCGCGGGACTCGAAGCCCGCCTTCCCGGCCGACTCGCTGTGCAGGCCGTCCATCGTGCCAAGCAGAGTCGTGCCGGCGCCGAGAATGGCGACGTCCAGCGGCGAATAGAAGTTCACGATGCCGCCCCGGCTGCGACCCATAGCCTCCGAAAGGTCGTAGCCCGGCGAAAGCGACGAGGCCAGCAGGATGATCCCCTCGACCTGCTCGCCATCGGGAAGGCTCTCCGCCGCCCAGACCGCCATGGCTGTGCCGCCGCTGTGGCCGATCAGGTACACCGGCCTGGCCGGGTGCTCGCGGTGGTAGTCCACGATCCGCCCGGCGATCGTCCGGGCAACCTCGCGATTTCGGCCAATGGCGGTCTGGTTGAAGAACGCCCCCAGCGGCGATGTCCAGTCCCGCAACTCGACCGAATACGCCAGAGCGTCCCGGCAAAGCACGCGGCATGCCTTCTCGCTATACCCGCTTCGCCCGTCGATGCCCGGCAGCAGGATAACCAGGCCACGGTCGGCCCCGTCGGCGTTGATCACCACCCGCTCGTCGCAACCAAGGGTCGCCGCGGCCAGCAGACACACCGCCGCCCACGCGCGCAATGGCACGCCTTCAGTGCGCCTGGCCTGCCCTGTGGGGGCGGGCGCGCGCGATGTCTCCTCCAACATTATCGCATTCCTCCTTCCGACGAAAGTGTCACAACCTTGCCCCGCAAGCCTACCAAGCCGGCTGGGCTAAACCGCGATGCCTCTGCAAGAAGCGTAAAATACAGAACATGCGAAGACCAAGTCGAATGGGCGATTTGTGGGCTTGTGCATCGAGGTGGCCCTGGCGTGCGTGGATCAAAGCAACATGCTGGACGACTACTCGGAGCCAACAGCGACAACGAGTTGCCTGGTGCCAAAAAATATGCGTACACCCCCGTATGGTAAAAAAAGTTTCTTTATCCTTTCCAACACCTGCAGCTTGGCGATGGGTTAAATCGCTTGTCGGGTTTGTTGGATCACGGCGGCTTCTTGTTCGGACCAGGACTTTTCAAGGGCACAGACTATGCAACGACGCGAGTTCCTGAAGTCGTCGGCGCTTGCCGCCGGCGCAGTCGCGGGGGCTTATGCACTGGCGGGCAGGGCTTCCGCCGCGGACGCCGCGGTGCCGGCATCGGGGAAGAAGCCGGCTGTGCTTAAGCTCTCCAGCCAGGAAAGCCGCGTGACCGGCAAGAGTCTGCGCGAGAAGGTCGAGAAGCTCCAGCAATGGGGCGCCGCCGGCGTGGAAATCACCGGCGCGTCGAAGGTTCCCGAGCGCGTCGCCGAGATCAAAGACGCCATTAAGGGCACGGGCCTGGTCGTAAGCGCGGTCTGCGCGGGATACTTCCAGCTCATCGACCCCGACGAGGCCAAGCGCAAAGAGGGCGCCCAGCGGCTCAAGGACCTTTGCGGCCCGGCCGGGGAAATCGGCTCGACGGGCGTCATCATGGTTCCGGCGTTCAACAATCAGCCCCAATTGCCGCCCAAGGAAGCCCGGAAGGTGCTGGTGGACCTGCTGGGGGAGATCGGCGAGGCCGCCCACAAGGCGGGCACGCGGGTCATCATGGAGCCGCTGAACCGCGGAGAGGCGTTCTTCCTTCGCCAGTTGGCTGACGCGGCCAGCATATGCCGCGACGTCAACAGCCCGGGCATCGGCATGATGGGCGACTTCTACCACATGTGCAAGGAAGAGACCAGCGACTGCGGTGCGTTCCTCTCGGGCGGGGCATACGTGCATCACGTTCACCTGGCCAGCAGGCTTCGCAACCTGCCGGGCCAGGACGATCGCAGCTTCGTCGACGGATTCCGCGGGCTCAAGATGATCGGCTACCAGGACTTTTGCAGCCTGGAGTGCGGCGTCAAGGGCAAGGCGGACGAGGAGATACCAAAGGCATTCCGCTTCCTTGAGCAGCAGTGGAAGGAAGCGACGATCTGATAGGCCGCAAGAAGAAGAATATCTCACGCAAAGGTCGCAGAGAGCGCAGAGAAGAAGAAGCCAAGAAGAAGCCATAGAGGAGAACCATGGCAAACGAAATCAGCGGCAAGAAACGTGTCGGGCGACAGACTCGCCGCGACTTCCTGAAGGTCACCGCCCTGTCGGCCGGGGCCGCGATCCTGGCGGGCGCCCGTCTTCCATCGGCCTACGCGGCCGGTTCAGACACGATCAAGGTGGGCCTGATCGGCTGCGGCGGGCGCGGCACCGAGGCGGTCGTGGATTGCCTCAGGGCCAATCCTGCCGGCGTGCAGGTCTGGGCAATGGGCGACCTGTTCAAGGACCGCCTGGACGGCTCACATGCCGGCCTGAACAAGCGGTTCTCCGACAAGGCCCGGTTCGACGTTCCCGGCGACCGGCAGTTCTCCGGCTGGGACAACCACAAGAAGGTTCTCGCCTCGGGCGTTGACATGATCATCACGGCGACTCCGCCGGGATTTCGGCCCATGATCGTCAAGGCCGCCATCGACGCCGGCAAGCACGTGTTCATGGAGAAGCCCGTCGCGACCGACCCGACCGGCATCCGCTCGATCATCGAAAGCTCAGCCAATGCCGAGGCCAAGAAGCTGGCGATCGTCGCCGGCACGCAGCGGCGCCACGAGCCGGTCTATGTCGAGACGATCAAGCGGATCCACGACGGCATGATCGGCGAGCTGGTCAGCGCCCAGTGCTACTGGAACCAGGGCCTGCTGTGGGTCCACCAGCGGAAGCCCGAATACAGCGACATGGAATGGCAGGTCCGCAACTGGCTGTACTTCACCTGGATGTCCGGCGACCACATCTGCGAGCAGCACGTCCACAACCTCGACGTGATCAACTGGGCCTTCAACTCCATGCCAGCCATGGCGTACGGCATGGGAGGCCGGGCCGCGAGGACCAGCGAGGACTGCGGCAACATCTACGACCATTTCGTCACCGAGTACGAGTACGAGAACAAGGCCCGGACCATCAGCATGTGCCGCCAGACCGACAAGGCGTCCAGCCGGGTCGGCGAGCGTGTCGTCGGCACCAAGGGCTACTGCAATTTCGACGGCAAGATCTGTGACCACAAGGGCAACCAGATATGGAAGTACGACGGCCCGAGCCCCAACCCGTACGTCTGCGAGCACGCCGACCTGATCGCCAGCATCCGATCCGGCAAGCCGCTCAACGAAGGCAAGCGAGTCGCCGAAAGCACCCTGACGGCCATCGCCGGGCGAATGAGCGCCTACACCGGAAGGGCGCTGAAACTGGACTGGGCGCTCAAGAGTTCCAAGCTGGACCTGGTGCCCAAGAACCTGGCGTTTGGCCCGCTGCCGGTCAATCCGGTCTCCCAGCCGGGCAAGACGGCGCTGATCTGAGCGGCGCAGGCACATTGGGACTTATCTGGAACCTGAATCGAAAAGGAAAGCGGCAATGGGCAATCAGAACATAAGCGGCAAGCAGGGAGTTACGGCGGCCTCGGCCTTTGCGGGCATGGCCATCGCCGGCGCGTCGGTGAACATGGCAAGCGCTCAGGGCACGGACCGCGTGCGCATCGGCCTCATCGGCGGCGGCGGACGCGGAACGGGCGCCGTCGGCGACGCGATGTCGGCCGACCCGACCGTTACGATCTACGGCGTGGCTGACCTGTTCGAGTCGCAGGCCAAGGGCGCGGCGGAGAGGTTCGCCAAGCAGTTCAAGGACCGCTGCCAGATCAAGCCGGACAACGTCTTCTGGGGCTTCGACGCCTACCGCAAACTCGCGGCGATGGACCTGGACTACGTCGTGATGGCCACCCCGCCGGTATTCCGCCCCTACCACCTGCGGGCGTGCATCGAGGCCGGCAAGAGCGTGTTCATGGAAAAGCCCGTCGCGGTTGACCCCGCGGGGGCACGCTCGGTGATCGAATCGGGCAGGATGGCCAAGGAAAAGGGCCTGTGCATCACCTGCGGCACCCAGCGCCGCCACGCCTCGGACTACATGGCCACAATGGAGCAAATCCACCAGGGCGCCATCGGCGAGCTTGTCGGCGGGCAGTGCTACTGGAACGGCGGCGGGATCTGGTACCGCGGCGTGAACGCCGGCATGAGCGAACTGGAGTGGCAATGCCACAACTGGTATCACTTCACTTGGCTGTCCGGCGACCAACTCGTCGAGCAGCACGTCCACAACCTCGACGTCATCAACTGGTGCTTCGGCGGCCCGCCCGCGAAGTTCCTGGCA
>CAZSBS010000202.1:0-8928 GCA_964605095.1 uncultured Planctomycetaceae bacterium
CGACGCAATGCGGTTCAAGCACCCACTTCTTGCCGCGCATCGCGCTGAGCAACGCCCCGTAATCGAGATACTGCCGGTCTACCCACGCGCTGGGCCGCATCGAGTGATCGTTGCCCGGGAACGGCGCCATGGGATAGACCCCCATGTGCAGGTATCGCTGGAAGAAGGCGTCGGGGTCGCCCTTCAAGGCGGCTTCGTTATCGGTCCAGCCCAGGGCCGGCTTGCGAAGAGTCAGCAGCGCCGTGAGGTTCAGCGGGGCGCCGGTGTAAGTGAACTCGTCGAAGATGCCGTCCACGTGGCGGAGCAGGTCGATGCGTTTGTCGTGATTGTTGACAAACACCACTTTGCCGGCCTGGTGCATGAGCGGCCCGAGGCGGGCCATCAGGTCGTTCCAGGAGGCAATCAGCGAGCGTGCGGGCCGGCCCTCGAACCAGCTCTCGCCGTCGTCGGCGCGGTCGTTATAGAGCCGCAGCCAGTCCAGGCGATCTATGCAGATGCCGGAGGACTGCGGCAATTTGTCAATGTGCCGCCGCGCCTGGCCCAGCAGGAAGTCGCGGTATGCGGGATCGCCGCAATCCAGGACGATGCCGTCCTCCCAGGTGAAGTAGCAGCCGCCGGGGCGCGAGTTGGGATATATGCTGCCGGTCAGGACCTTGAGCGGCACGCGATCCGGGATTCGCACGATAGCCGAAGGAAGCTTCGCCCCAAGAAAATCGTTGCAGTCTTTCCACAGGTCATCGTCGCGCTGCGCCTTGCGCGCCGGCAGCGGCCAGGTCACGTGCGCACCGAACTCGGTCACGTTAAAATAGCTCAACACATAGAAACCCAACTGTCGCATCTTGGCGGCGTAGTCCCTCATGGCTGGCAGGGATGTCTTCTGGCCGCCGAAACGGGGCCAGACTTCCGTGTCGCCCACAGGCGGAACGAACATGCCCATATAAGGAAAATCGAAGCTGGCTCGCCAGTTCACCCGAAAAGCCATCTTCTTCATCTTCTCCACGTCGAAATTGACGTCCTGGCAGGAATAGGCGCCGGTGCCCGCCATGTCATCGGCCTGGGGATTGGGCGGGTCGAAGAACTGCCCGTAACGGGCGGTCATCCAGCGCAAGGGGCCGCGCCAGCCGGCCTCATGAGCGACGAAGTCCATGGCGAACCTGACCGGCCGCCGGGCATCGATCCGGTGACGTGCGCGGCTGAAGGTGAACCGGCCGGAGGACGTCGTGCGCAAGGTCAGCTCGCGCATCGTGTCCTCGGGCGACAAGACGAGGCTCAGGCCCGTATCGGTATCCGGTTCCAGCACCGATACAAGCGGCAGGCAAATGAGGTTGCCGTCGAACGGGCACCACCCGAGGCGCGGATTATCGCAGCGGAAGGTTGGCGCGCCGTAATCAAAGGCGGCGTCTTTCAAGGGCATGGCCGTGAGGGGGTCGCCCCAGCCGCCGCTTCTGAACCATGGGCGGTTCACCTGCTGCGGGTCGGACCAGGCGGCCCAGAACCTCGTTTGCGGGGTCGCCGGATAAGTCAGTTCGGTGATGACCTCCGTGCTCCACGGGGCGCCCTGCCCGCGGATTTCAAGCTCCCACCGAACGCTGTCCTTGGTGGGTGTAAACCGCTCAACTACCTGGCACTTATGCGCCGGGTTCCCGGCCGCGAGGCTCCGCGTGAACTCCATCCCACCGCCCGCGACGGCCTTGGCCTCCACTTCGCCCTGGCCCCGGCAGCCTGCCAGAAGCGTTTGACCCAGAACATTCCGGTCGATCCGTTTGGCGCCGACAATCAAACCGACGATCCGGCCCTCGGCCGAGAGTTTCAGAGTCAGCCCCGGCGAGCGAACCTCGTACCGGGCCGGTTCATCCCCGCCCGCTTCGGCCGGACCCGCCACGGAAATCACGGCCGAGACGAAGATCGTACTCAGGACAACAGCAGTGCGCTTCCGCATGAATGTGTTCCTTCCTGGAACCGACATTTCCAGATTGCCGCAAGCGGCGCCTTCAAGGCCACGAGAGAATCTGGTCGCACATGCACTTGCGGCGCCACCATCGCTCCTGACGGTGCTTGGCCCCATAGAATCCGTGCAGCCACAGGGCCCACTTCTTCGTGTCATTGCGAAGCATCAGGTACGCGGGTGGATATGCCAAGAACGGGCACGTGCGAATCGAGTGTATCCGCAGGTCGAACAGATTGGCGTGCTGCTCGGACCAGACGCGCAGCTCGTTTGCCCGCTTGCTGTCCAGCGCCGCCAGGACTTTCGCTCGTACCGGCCTGAAGTAGCTCATGTCAGCGTCTCCAACCTTGCCATCCGCGGGAGGCCGGAACTCGACGGCCTACTTCGTCGCCTTCGACGCCGCCTGTTTGCCGGTGCCTTTCTTCTTGCCCTTGCCTCCCGACGGCAAGTAAGGCTTGGACCAGTTTTGTTCCACCAGCGCCCTGAGCTGAGCCTTGGTCTTGGAATGCTTGGGCTCCGCGGAGAGGTTCTGGTTCTCGCCCATGCCGGATTCGTAGTCGTAAAGCTCCTCGCCCTGGCTGGCGCCCAGCCCCCACATAGTGTAGCGCCACCGCTCGGTGCGCACGCTGTATCCGCCGTAGTTTCCGCGCCAGACCTGCGTGAAGGCCGGCTTGTCCCAGGGGGCGGCCGGGTTGTCCAGCAGCGGCTTGAGGCTTCTGCCTGGCAGGTTCGCCGGCGGCGTCAGCCCGCAGACATCCGCCAACGTCGGGTAAATGTCGAGCAGCTCGACCGTCCGCGGCGATGGCCGGCCCGCCGCCTTCTGCCCCGGCACCGACACGATAAACGGAATGCGCGCCGAGTTCTCGAAATCGCTCTGCTTCATCAGCAGGCCCAACTCGCCCAGGTGGTAACCGTTGTCGCCCCAGAAAACAATCGCGGTGTTCTCGGCCAGGCCGAGCCGGTCAAGAGCGTCCAGCAGCTTGCCCACTTGAGCATCCATGAACTCGATGGCCGCGTAGTATGCCCGCACCGACTCCCGAAGCTTCTGCTTGTTGACCCCGAACCACGGCCAGGGCCTGGTCGAGGCCAGGGCGCCAACCGGCACCCGTTTCGGCAGGTCCATGTCCACCTCCGGAACGGGAACCGATTCCAGCGGTATGCCGTCGAAATACTTCTTGGGGGCAATGTACGGGCAATGAGGCCGGTAAAAACCGCAGGCTATGAAGAACGGCTTGTCCTTGTGCTGCTCCAGCAGCCGCACCGCTGCCGCGGCTCCAATGCCGTCGGTCTGCTGCTCGTCCGTGCCGTCGGCCGCAAGAAACGACAGCGAACTGCCCAGGCCGCGATTCGGCGTGTGATTGGTCAGCTTGCCTTCCTCGTCCTTGTCGCGCCCGCGAGGGTTGACGAACTCGTTCCAGGACGGCGGGTCGTCAAGACCGCTGGTGCCGATCTGGCCTGGAACGCCGTAGTGATATATCTTTCCCACCCGGGCCGAGAAATAACCGTTCTTCATGAACATCTGGGGCAGCGTCACCACGTCGGGCAGCACCGACCGGAAGTGCTTCCGGAGATCGAAGACCTGCGTCGTGTCAGGCCGCAGCCCGGTCATCAGCGAGGTGCGGCTCGGGCTGCACAGCGGGAACTGGCAGTACGCCCGTTGGAACACCGTCCCACGTGCCGCCAGGCGGTCGATGTTCGGAGTCTTGACGATCTTGTCCCCGTAGCAGCCCAGGCAGCAGTTCAGGTCGTCCGAGGCGATGAACAGCACGTTGAGCTTTTTATCATTAGCATTGCCGTTACCGGGCTTGGCTGGCGCCGCCGCCATCGACATGCCCGGCAGCATCACCATTGCCGCCGCGCCCGCGCCGGCCGCTTTCAGAAAACCGCGCCGCGTGATCCCGTCGCCGCCATGATCCGCTGATTTCACCATCGAATCGCTCCAATCCCGCGATTTCCGCATGCCCCGCCCAGTTTGCATATTACGCTTCCGGCGTTTCGGCCTTTGTGCTCTGGGGGTCGCGATGCTCGCCATTGGCTGCCACCGCGCCGAAGAGTTCCGACAGCATGCGGTCGGCATAGGCGGACTCGGCGATACCTTCGGCCTGCATGGTCACCAGCAGTTTGCGGTAGGCGGCCAGGCTTCGGCTAAGTGCGGCGCGGTAGTGGTGCTGGGCCTGGGCGCGCCGCTCGGCGTTGTACTGGACCGCGCAGAAGCCCAGGAACACGGCCAGGGGCACCAGGCCCGCCACGAGGACGGCGCCCGCCGCCCAGATTGAAACGCTTGTGAGGAACGCGGAAGCCCCGGCGATCACCACGGCCCCGCCCGCGCCGCTGCCGATCAGCAGCCACAGCCACTTCCGCAGCCTCGGGGCGCTCTGCCCGGCGAGTTCGTCGAACTGCCGGAATAGCCCGCCGTCGGCGGCCTGGCCCATCATCTCCTCCAACTCCTGCCGCAAGCGCTCGTTGCGTGTGACCAGGTCGTTGGTCTGCCCGGCCAGGCGGTCCAACGCCTGCCCGGCGTCGCTTTGGAGAGTGGCGATCACCTGCTGGGACTGCTGCCGGGCGTCATCGACCTCCTGCCGTTGCAGCCGGACGTGATCGAGCAGTTCGCCCGTCTCCCGGCGGACCTCGTCGACCTCGCCACCTGCCCGCCGGGCGGCCTCGAGTTCCCTGTCTATCGCGGAGTGCGTCTCGGAGCCGCCCTTAAGCAGCCCCCCCAGGTCAGAAGCGGCGCGACTGGCCTCCGCCAGCCTGCCCTGGACCTCGCCGCTGGCCTCCGCGGTCGCCTGGCTGGCATCAACAGCCGCCAGGGCGCAGGCCAGCGTTGCGTCACGCTGATGCCTCGCCTGCTCGGCCAGGCCATCCGCCGCCTCCTTGCGGTCGCGGAGGTCGGCCACCACCGACCTGGCTGATTCAAGCTGCTCACCGAGAGCCGCCTCCGAGGCCTTTCGCTGCTCGCCGGCGGCGGCCGCTTCGCTTCGCAAGGCCGCAAGGGCCGCCTCTTGCCGACGGCACAGGTCCTCCGTGGCCGCGGTTGTCTCCTGCTCCAACTGCTCCAGCCGCCGGCGGGACTCCGCCGAACTCGCCAGGTGCGCATCGACCTGCGCCTTGACCTCGCCGGCCCGTTCCAACACGCCGCCCAGGTCCTTTACGACACCGCCTGCCTGGTCGAGCTTCGCGCGGATGTCGGCGCCGGCCTGCTCGGCGGCCGAGCGAAGCTCGTGGATCTTCCCGATTTCCGCCTGGAGTGCCTCGATGTCCTGCCGCGTCCGGCCTAGCATTTCCGCGCCTATCGCCTGGTCGCCGCGCAGGTCCGCGACGGCGGTGTGGGCGGCCTGGCCCCACTGGGAGACGGCCTGCTCGAACTGACGCTGCCGGCCCTCGGCCTCGGCGAGAGCCTCTCGCAGGGCCTCGACGGCCTCCTGCTTTCGCTGGCGCAGCTCGGCGGCCGACTCCGACACCTCGGCCTCGACCTGCCCGATCCGCCCGTGTGCCTGGCCGGCCTCGGCCAGCGTCTGGGCCATGCGGGCCTTCATGTCGCCGCCGGCCCGCGCGAGCCCGTCGAGCTGGTCGGCCGCCTGAGAACCCCGGGCCGACAAGGCCTGAAGCTGCGTCAACTCCTCCCCGGCCTGGCGGCGGCTCTCGGCGGTTGCCTGGGCGGCCTCGTCGGCTTCCTGGCGCCGCAGCCGCGTCTGGGCCGTAGCATCGGCCACGGCCTCGCCGCGCACGTGGATGTCCGCGAGCACCTTCTCCGCCGCCTCGAAGTCCGCATCGAGCTTCCGCCGCGCCTCGTCGGCGAGTTGCTCGCACTGATGTTTCGTCTGCTCGATGCCGACGAGGCACTGCTGGGCGTCGGCGGCCTGGGCGGAGGCCCCCGCGGCCCCCTGCGTGAGCGTTTCCAGCAGCCGGCGCATCTCGCCGATCGTCTGGTCGCCATCGGCCAGCTTGATTCGCATCGCCTGGGCCACTTCCTCGGCCGCCTCGCGGGCCTCGGCGACGGCCTGACCGGCCTCAGCCACCGCCTGGTGGTGCTGCTGAATCTGTGCCAATGCCCCGGCCGACGCCTCGCTGTTGGACTCGACACCCGCCAGCACCTCCGCCGCCGATTTTAGCTGCTCGTCGAGCTTCTGGCGCGCCTCGGTTGCCATGCGATCGGCAGCCTCTGCCGTCGCGCGGGCCGCGGCGACAGCCTGCTGTTGCTGCTGCCGGGCCTCGACGGCGAACTCCTCCAACTCCCCCGCCGTCTGCCGGACCCCGGCCAGGCACTGCTGGGCGGCGGCGGCCTTGCTTGACAGTTCCCCGCCCGCCCGCGTGCCCGCCTCAAGCAGGCCGCGAATCGATACGATCACCTCGTCGCCGTCGGCCAGCTTGGCCTGGAGGTCCTTCCGCGCATCCTCGGCCGCCTCGCGGGCCTCGGCGACGGCCTGACCAGCCTCAGCCACCGCCTGGTGGCGCTGCTGGATCTGTGCCAATGCCCCGGCCGACGCCTCGCTGTTGGACTCGACACCCGCCAGCACCTCCGCCGCCGATTTTAGCTGCTCGTCGAGCTTCTGGCGCGCCTCGGTTGCCATGCGATCGGCAGCCTCTGCCGTCGCGCGGGCCGCGGCGACAGCCTGCTGTTGCTGCTGCCGGGCCTCGACGGCGAACTCCTCCAACTCCCCCGCCGTCTGCCGGACCCCGGCCAGGCACTGCTGGGCGGCGGCGGCCTTGCTTGACAGTTCCCCGCCCGCCCGCGTGCCCGCCTCAAGCAGGCCGCGAATCGATACGATCACCTCATCGCCGTCGGCCAGCTTGGCCTGGAGGTCCTTCCGCGCATCCTCGGCCGCCTGAGTAATCGCGCCCATCTCCCGAATGGCCGCCTCGGCCGTGCTTAGCTGCGTCTGCGTTCTATCCAACAGTTCCTGGATCGACTTCTGCCGGCCCTGGGCCTCGTCCACCACCTCCTGAGCGGCGGCGAGTTGCTTGTCAAGCCGGCCCTGCCACTGCCGGCGCTTCTCGAGCAGTTCCTGTTGGAGATCGTCGATCTGCCCCATCACCTCGGCCTGTCGATGCTGGATCGACTCGGCCTGGGAGCGGATGGACTCGACGGCCAGCGACGCGCTGCCTTCCAGGACCTCCGACTCCTTCTTGTATGCGTCCTGGATCTCCGCGAGGCGGTCGCGGGCGGCCTGCTCGATCTTCTCGACGTGCCCCCTGGCCGTCTCGGCGACGCCGTCGATCGACTCCAGAACGCCTCCCAGCTTGTGCTCCAGAATCACCGTCAGCTTGCCGAGCTTGCTGGCGTCCATCCCGGTGGCCATCAGGTTCTCCTGAAGGCAAAGCCGGTGGAGGTTGTCCATTCCGCGTAGCACGGCCATGGCCTGCTGGTGGTCGAGCTTATCCGGCAGGGAGTTCATGGCCTCGAGAACCCGATCGACGCGGGCGAACAACTCCTGCCGGGCCGTGAACGGCAGGTGCTGCAATTCGTTCTTGCGGAGCATGCCTTCCAGGGCCAACAGGAAGCCCTTGAGCCCCCGCAGGGCCAGGTCCACGTTGCCGATCTCGGGCGGAGGGTTCTTGGAAAGCACACTGGAAATCTGGCCCACATGGGCCTCGAACAATTGCCGCAGCTTCGGGATCTGCATTTCCATCGGTACGTCTCCTTGATCGGCCGGCCGCGCCGGACCGGCCACGCCCGCAGTCATACTTGCCACGGACCTATAACGCCAAAAGCACCGCCGCCGGGCCGCCCCAATGCGCAGGGACACGCGCCGCCACCGGGCCTCTCTGAAACCGTCGTGCCTTCCATTAGATCGGACTGCGGCCTCGATGGACTCCAGCCTTCTACAACGAATCCCTCGCTCGCAAACCTCGGCCGGCACACCAAAACACCTCTCGGCGCCATCGAAACACCCCCTGGCACCCTCAGGACACGCCAAAACTCCATCAGAACACGCTCTTTCGCTATCGCCGGCGTTCCCAAACACCCCCATTCGCGCCCGTTTGGCGCTCGAAAACACCTCGTTTTCGCTCGTTTGGCGCTCAAAAACACATCGCGGCAGGGCAAACCGTAGGTAGTCGGTGATCGGGATCGTCCGCGTCCTCGGCTTTTTCCGGCTTCCACGTTCCGGCCGGTTCGTGGTGTCGCCGTGTGTGCAAAAGTGGGGACAGTCACCAATGGCCCTAAGTTAAGACTTCGGGGCTTGTTCCCCGGAGCCCGAAGGGATCAAACAGCCTAGCCCAGGGCATCGCCCTGGGGGTGGGTGTTTGTGTGAAATGAGCCCTATGAGGGCGACACAAGCTCTTGTAACAATGGCTATTGCGCCCTTTCAGGGCTTGGATTGTAATATGCGTCTGCAACCCAGGGCGGCGCTTCGCTCTGCCCTGGGCTAGGCTGTTAAAGCCCTTCGGGCTTAGATCAAAGGCTTATCTACGGACCATTGGATCGCGGTAGGGACGGGCCTTGCGGCCCGCCCCCCGCACAGATCCGTACGTGAGGAACTACCTCATACGGCTCCTGCCTTGGATCGAACGCACAGGCGTTGCCGCCTGTCGTATCCTCTTCGCCGCATTTGACCAGCCAGGAATGGCGCTGTGTCCAATAGGCGGGTTTTGGCGAAGAGTCTTCTCCTTGGCCAGACCCCTTCCCTCCGCCTCCTCCGCCCCCGACGCCGCGGCGCCGGGTTTGTTCGGAAGCTTCCTCGGTACTATGCTGATGTCAGACTTCCCGCCAGCGTACACGTCAGGATTGTGGCCACAGGCCTTGCCTGACCGACCCTTCCACTGCTTGCAGCCGGCGGCGGGTGCTGCGGGGATCTCCCGGTTCTCGTACATGGAGCTTTCACGCATGCTCAGGGTCTCAGACTCCGCGGGGCGGATGTCGCGGCTCGCGATAGCGCCGCGCATCGTGTTGCCTTCCCTGCCACCATACGAGGTCGGCGCCCCGGAGGGGGTGATTTCGGAGCTCAATGGCTGGCCTGCGTGTTCCCCTGTCAACGCTTGCG
>CAZSBS010000203.1:0-8920 GCA_964605095.1 uncultured Planctomycetaceae bacterium
TAGGACAGCGCCACCCAGCCCTCGGTGCCAATGATCTGGGTGTAGTCGCCAAGCGGCGCGAGGCGAGGCTCCTCGTCATCCTGCTCGACGCCCGCGGCCCAGAACTTCATTTTTACGCCGTTGGCGAAGTTGAACCGCACGGTCCAGTCCATGACTGCGTCGTTGCAGCCCTGGGCCGGGATGACGCCGGCGCCCTCGATTTCCCACGGCCCGGCCAGGTGAGTGTCATAGGCCGAGACGAGCAGGTCCAGCGGGTGCGCGCCCCACCCAGCCAGGAAGCCCAGGGCGTAGTCTCGCACGTGCCACCAGTTGTCTCCGTTGTCCGGGCATCCCGTATAAGGCCGCCACGGGGCCGGGCCGAGCCAGAGGTCGTAATCCAGCCCGGCGGGCACGGGCAGCGGCTTGGTATTCCCGCCGGCGGCGCTATTGGGGCACTTGACGCGGATCTCGCGGATCTCGCCGATCCGCCCGTTTCTTACAAGCTCGGCCCCGAAGGCGCTCTGTCCCCACGAGCGCGACTCGGCGCCGTACTGGAGCACGGCGTCGTGCCGCCTCACGGCCGCGCGGCAGGCGATGTCTTCGGCGATGCTGATGCCCAGCGGTTTCTCGACATGCACATCCTTGCCGGCGCTGACGGCGGCGATCGTCATTGGCACGTGCCAGTGGTCAGGCGAGGCTATGCCGATCGCGTCGATGTCCGCTCGGCCCAGGAGCTCGCGGAAGTCGCGGTAGGCCTTGCACCCGGAATCGCCGTATCGCTGGTCCACGGTTTGCTTGGCGCTGTCGCGACGGTTCTGCCAGACGTCGCACACGGCGACGAGCTGGGCCTTTGGGCTGGTCAACTGCTCGCGGAGGTTCATCATGCCGCGTGGCCCGTTGCCGATGTAGCCCAGCACGACCCGCTCGCTGGCGGCGGGCCGGATGCCCTGGCCGAGGGCGGCGGAAGTAATCACGTACGGCGCAGCCACCACCGAGGCCCCCGCACCCAGCACGCCCTTGAGAAATCCACGGCGAGAGCAGCCACACGCGATGGATCGCCTTGGCACACTAATTCCAGCCGCCGAGGCGGTCGAGAACTTCATACTGCTTCTCCCATAACGCATCACTGCCTTTCCGACTTCCAGAAACGTCTACTTCGCTTTGGCTTTGGCCTTCGCCTTTGGCGCAGCCTTCTTCGGGGTCGGCAGGGGGGCGGCATTGTCCTTCGGAGCGGGATTCTTGATGAACTCCGCGACGGTCTGAAGCTTCGGCGGGTTCGTGTCGGCCTGGATGTCGGCGATCAGCTTGTCGATTTCCGCGGCCTTGGCGTTGTCTTTGCCGACGGACTCGCGCAGCTTCCGCAGCGCGGGCACCAGTTCGCGAGCGTTTCCGCCGTAGCGCCTCAGGCAGGCCAGGCACTGGTCGAAGCGATGGCCCATTCCCCACCGGCCGGGCTCTATGACGTCCACGCACAACTGCATGCCCTCACGAATGTGTAGTCGCGACACCAGATCGAGGCCCGCCAAGCGGATACCGTCGGCGAACATGATATTGCTGGGAGACATTTCCCGAATCGCCTTGATAATGGCCGGCATCAGCACCACCAGGTCGCGGTCGGTCAACTTGCCATAAATGCGCCCGAGCGATCCGCGGGCGACGCCGTCCTCGTTCTCCAATACCGACAGGATGGCCGGATAGAGCAACTGGCGGTCGACGCCCTCCAGCGAATCGGCCAGGATGCTCCTGGGTCCGCGTGAGCCAGGGAAGGGCGCGAACAGCGCGATGCAGGCGCCACGTTGTGCCATTCGGCGTGGGTCGGCCGGGTTGGAGCGAGCCGCCATGCTCAGCAGGTCGCCCACGCTGGCGTTGCGTGCCTCCGGCCCCAGCGCCGGCAGGGACTTGCCCGCCAGAGTCTGCAACCACGGGTCCGTATCCTTGAGCAACTCCCGCAACTGAGGCGCCGCCGCATCGGCCCGCGGCCCCAGACAGCCCAGCGCTTCGCAAGAGCCGTAACGGGCCTCGCGATTGGAACTGGCTAGCAGCTTCAGCAGCGTCGGCACAAAATCCCCCTCGCGCCGGCCCAGCGCCTCGGCCGAACGCTTGCGCACCGCGGGCGACCAACTCGACAAGCCCGCCAGCAACTGGTCGGTCGTGTGCCCGTCGTAAGGGGTCTTTCCGGTCCGGAAGCTGTAATCGCGTCCCGCGGCAATGACCTCGTCCACCTCCCTGGCGTTCAACGCGGGGACCGAGCACGGCTTCTTGCCCGTCAGATATAGGCTTTTCAGCGGCAGGGCATAGGCCAGCAGATATGCGCCAGTGCAGTCCCACCTCGTATACTTGTAATGCTCCTCCTCTCCAATTGGCGAGCCCTGATAAGCGAAGCCGCCATCCGGCCCCCGGGCCAGGTCATAGTACCACGCCTGCTCCTTCATATAGGCCCCCGTGGCCAGCGGGCCGCAGCGGGAAACTCCTGGCAAGGCCCATACCATATTGAAGAAATTGCCTGTGTGACCACGCTCCCGCTCGTCGTAGGCCGCGGTGGACATCTTGGCGAAGAACGCCGCCGCCTCACGATCGCCCAGCAGGTCGAACAGCACGGCGGCGTTGGAGCACTTGCCGTTGTCCTCATGCCCGGGCCAGGGCTGGTGATCGCCATAGGGAATGGCGCCCTTGTTGGCGTACCAGCGCAGGAAGCTCGACGCCTTGGCGATCGCGCGGTCCAGGACCGGGTCGTTCACGCCGGCCTGGCGGGCCAGTACCAGCGATACCGCAAGGGGCAGGCCCGGCGAGTTCATCGCGCCGTAGCCGTTGAGTACTCCGTCCGGGCGGGCGAACTTGTGGCCCCACGTGCCGACGTTGCTCTGGCCCTTGGCGGCCTCCATCGTGAGTCGCTTCAGGCCGGGCAGGATCGACTTGTCGCCCGTGGTCATGTAATACTCAGCCAGGAATGTGTTGGCGTACCCGTAGCTCCACGTGGCCATGCTGTCGGCACTGTAGACGGCCACCACCTTGGCGAATTCGGCAAGCAGCGGCTTGTACTGCTCCTTGCCGGATGCCAGCAGCGCCAGGGCGTTGAGGCAGTTGGGGATCGAGACGTTGCGCAGGCCCTTTTTCGCTATGGCCTGGCAGCCGAGCTCGAAGATCTTCTTCGATTTCGGGCAATTGTACGGGGCAGTGGCGCTGTAGGCGCCCATGACGGCCAGCTTGATCTCGACGTTATCCGTCTTGCCCGCACGCCAGCGGATGAGCTTGAGCAGGCCGTGGTTCTCGTCCTTCTCGGCCTCGGTCAGCGCGTGGGCGAACCGGATCCTCGCGTCGCCGTCGAACGGCTTGCCCGCCAGGCCGAGGATCACGTCGCCCTTGGCAAGAACCCCGTCGGCGGGCGAGCCGGCAGCCACGGCCGTAATGAGAATCTGCCTGGCTTCAGCGGTGCGGCCCCCCCAGCCCCATACCCACCCGCGGGCGCCGGTTGCGCCGAGGTTCCAGTCGTGGGTCTCGTCCGGTTTGCCGCCCTGCGTAAAGTCCATCATGGGCGTATTGGCCTTCGCCTTGGCCCCGTAAGCCGCCGGTGCGGCAACCATGGCCACGACGGCAGCCAGCACGATCACGATGCGGTCCTTCGAGATGTTTCTCACGATAGCGCCCTTTCACGTAGTCTGGTAATTTGTGAACTGTCGCGGGCGCCCTTCATGCGCCTCGCGCGCAGGCCAATGCCCCCAAGCTGCAATCGGAGGCGCAGCCGCAGGAACCTTGTTCCGTATGCCTTCAACGCACCGCGAGGAGCCGGGTTGCAATTATTACGTCCGGCCGGGGGTGCGGCAGGGCTGCTTGATGACCGCTCGCTCAGCCTTTGACCAGCCCGCGAGCCTTGAACCACTCCAGGCATTTCGCCTGCCAGGCCGCCCACTCCGCGCCGTTGCCGCAGCCGAGGCCGTGGCCTCCCGTCTGCAACTCGAAAAACTCCGCCGGCACGCCGTGAGCCTTCAGGGCGTCGTAGAACATGCGGCTGTTGGCAACCGGCACGGCTCCGTCGACCTTGGAGTGCGCCAGGAACGTCGGCGGGGTCTGCTTGGTCACCTGCTTCTCGTTGGAAAGCAGGTCTATCAACTCGGGCGACGGGGACCGGCCCAGAAGGTTCGCCCGCGAGCCGCCGTGAGTCTTGGAGCCCATAGTTATCACGGGGTAAACCAGCACCATGAAGTCAGGGCGGCAACTTAGGCGGTCGATAGGGTCGGCAGCCTTGGGGTCGCCGGCGTCGAAGTGCGTGCCGACCGTCGAGGCCAGGTGCCCCCCGGCCGAGAAGCCCATTATGCCGATGCGGTTGGGATCGACATTCAACTGCCTGGCTCTTGAGCGGGCCAGCCGCATCGCCCTCTGCCCGTCGAGCATCTCAACTGGATGGCGATACGGGCTCACCCGGTACTTCACCACGATGCCGACGAAGCCGTACCCGTTGAGCCACTTGGCGACATCGTGTCCCTCGTAGGACATCACCACCCCGCCGTAGCCGCCGCCCGGGCATATCACCACCGCCGCGCCGTTGGACTTGCCCGCCTCGGGCATGTGAACGGTGATCGTCGGCGCGGTGCCCGGCCTGTTGGCGTCCAGCAGCGGCGCGCCGCCCGGCCAAAGAAGCTCCGCCGCCGGCTCGGCCGCTACTGCCGCACTGGCAAGAAGCATCAGTGCGAAACCGCAAGACCACAAACTCAGATTCGTATAAACGTTCATGTTGCCTTCCTTTTGCCTCGTCACCGCAGCCAGAAACTGAAGTACAGGTACATTCCCAGCACCAGCGCCAGAACCGTCACCGTGAGCAGGACGTCCACGAAATTCCAGTTGGCACGGTTGAGACGCTTGTCCTCGGCCGTGGCAGTGGCGTAGGTCAGCGAGATGATCTTCTCAGGCGAAGGCGGGGCGGTCAGCAGCGACGCGACGATGACGATTGCGATGCTCGCGGCGAACAGAACGCCGGAGCAGTACAGGAAGTTGAAGTCGCCGATGGCCGCCATAAAGGCCGGGCTCTCGATCTTGCCTGCGCCGAAAAACGCCTGGATCGTCAGCTTGGCCATGCCCAGCACGAACCCGGCGCCCAGGCCCCAGACCGCGCCGGCGGCGTTGGTACGCTTCCAGAAGAGCCCCAGCAAAAACACGGCCGTGATCGGCGGGGCGAGGTAACCCTGGACGCTCTGTAGGTACTTGTAAAGTCCGCCGCCCGAAATCAGCGGCATGACGGGGATCCACAGGATTCCCAGGACGACGACCACGCCCGTTGCCAGCCGGCCCACCGTCACCAGGTGCCGCTCCGACTGGCCGGGGCGGAGCTTCTCGTATATGTCGATGGTGAACAGCGAGGCCGACGAATTGAACAGCGACGACAGCGAGCTCATCAGCGCCGCCAGCAAGGCCGCGACGACCAGCCCCCTCAGGCCGCTGGGCAGAAGGCTGGTGACCATGGTCGGGAAGACCATGTCGCCATTGATGACTTGCGCTCCATCCACCATTTTGGTGGGGATGTGGATAAGCCCCTTGGAGTTCAGGGCGCAACCGATCAGGCCGGGCACCAGGAAGATCAGCACCGGCCAGACCTTCAGCAGCCCGCCCCACAGCGCGCCGCGCCGGGCGGCCTTGAGCGTCTTGCCAGCCAGCGTGCGCTGGACGATATATTGATCCGTACACCAGTACCATATTCCAACGATCGGCGAGGCGATCAGGATGCCCAGCCAGGGAAAGTCCGGGTCGCTCATCGGTCGCCACAGCGCGAACTGCTGGGCCTTTGTGCCGGCGATCCTGACAAGCTCATCCCAGCCGTGAGCGACCTGTCCGAGTCCGCCACTGACGGCGGCGCCGGCCTCGGCCCCGCCCGAACCACCGAGGGCACGCAGGCCGAAGAACGTGATGAAGAACGACCCGACCAGCAGCACTACCGCCTGGGCGGTGTCCGTGTACAGCACGGCCCGCAGGCCCCCGAATACCGTGTATACGCCGGTGAGTATCACCGTCGCCAGCGCGCCGACCCAGAAGGCGTTCTGCGGGCTGCCGAACGTGTCCGGCAGCAGCGCCTGGAAGACCAGCGCCCCGGCGTAGACCGTCACCGAAACTTTTGTGAACACGTACGCCACCAGCGAGACCACCGAGAGTATCCACCGCGCCTTGCTGGAGAAGCGGCGCTCGAGGAACTCCGGCATCGTGTAGACGCCCGAGCGGTAGTAGAACGGCACGAATACCCACGCCAGGAGCATGATGACCCAGGCGTGCAGTTCCCAGTGAGCCATCGCCATGCCCGTTGTCGCGCCCTGCCCGGCCAGGCCAACGATGTGCTCCGAGCCGATGTTGCTGGCGAACAGCGACGCGCCAATGGCGAAAAAGCCCACGTTCCGACCGGCAAGGAAGTAGTCCGCACTGGTCTTCTGACTGCGCGAAGACCACCACACCACGACCACCAGGGCCGAGAAGTACAACGCGATGATTGTCCAGTCCAGACCTGTCATGCGTTCTGCCTTTCAGCCCAGCCGGCCTTCGCGGTGGGCGGCGATAAACTCCATCCCGTACATATCCTCGCCCGTCAGGAACGCTCTGGCGAGCTTGAACGCCTCGGTCGAGGTGTCCATAGCGGCAATATCCGAAAGCGGCATCTGTACCGGGTCGATGATCCCGCTGGACGCCCCGGCTTCGGCGCACAGCAGCACGAAGACCATGTTGAGCAGCTTGCGCTGCGGCATGCCGAACGACACGTTGCTGAAGCCGCCGCCCAGGCGGACGCCCTCGAACCGTCGCACGGCCTCGGCGGTGGCGTCCAGGAAGTTCCGCCCGTGCATCGGGTCCGTGCTGATGGGCAGCACCAGCGGGTCGAGGTGCATCCGCTTGCGCTCGATGCCGGCCGCGTCGAGTTGGGAGAGGATCAGCTCGAAGTTCGTGATCCGGCCGGCAACGTCGCTGGGCAGATCGTTGACGCCGGCGGCGTTGACGACGGCCTCGGTGTTGTAGCGGCTTATCACTTCCACAAGCTCCTGCCGCTCCAGGCTGACGGAATTGACCATCTGCCGGCGGTCGGGGTCCTTGCAGCATTCCAGGCCCGCGATGACGGTGGACACCTGCGACGAGTCGATGCTCAGCGGCGCCTCGAACCGCTCGCAGAGGAACGTTACCAGCCATTGCATGGCCGCGATCTGCTCGTCGGGCTTGTGGGAGTACTCATCGACGTTGACGTCCAGAAACGCCGCCCCGGCGTCGATCTGCCGCTGGGCGGCGGCGGACAGATAGTCCTCGCCGGCCCGGCGGTTGTCATTGGTCGCGCCGCGCGTGGCTTGGTGAATCGCCAGGGCCATGTGCTTGATCTTGCCGTCGTCGAATGCCGGCGAGATCTTCGCCCAGTCGCCGGGTATGGGCAGCACGCGCGCGGCGCCTTCATGCTTGAACGCCACGCCCACGCCGCCGCCAGGCAGCTCGACCGTGTGCAGGCCGCCAAGCTTGACGATCCGAGTGCAGTGAATATTCTCGCCGATAACTACGAAGTCTGACAGGTCCATTGGTGTCCTCTTTTCCGCAAAGCCCGGCCGGATGCCGCCTGGCCGGTGTGCCCAATGTTCTCGTTTGCCGCAGCCGGGGATTTTAGGCCCACGGCGGGCGAGAAACAAGGCGGAAGCAGCCGGTAGCGAAACCGTGGCATGGGCATCCTGCCCATGCGTCCCACGGGCATCCCCGCAGGGATCCTTCGGACTTGCCTGTGGTGTAACACGGAGCAGGGCCAGCCTCCGCCAGCGTAGCAACCATCGCAATCGCCTGAATGTGCACTGCCCGAACCTCCCCATTGCTTGCATGCATCCCGGCCGCTCGCAGCCCACAGAACAATTCTAACCTTCCGACTCTTCCGACTCGCCGGGGCAACTCAAAGGCATGCGCCACCTGGCGGCCTCATCGGCGCTTGCGCCATCTCGCCAGCTTTGAGTTCACTTTCTTCAGGTCGAACGCATCAGGATCGAAGTCCTTGCCGAGCCAGTCAGCCATATCCTCGTGCCGTTCGTCGTCGGGGTCGGAGATGGCCTCCAGCATGCTGTAATAGCCCCATATGCCGCCGCAGTCATCGGGTGGGCAGGCGCGCTGGCCGCCCAGGCAGATCGGGTACTCTGCCCCGGCCTCGGGGATCCCGGCTCGCTTGACCTTGATCTCGTGATTCCAACTGTCGCCGAAGTCGTATTCGTAAGTCAGCTTGGTGCTGGCGTTGGGGCACACCTCCGCCAGCAGAACGGCGTCCTCGTCCATGCCCTCCATATCAATAGGGGTTCCATCCGGCGCCCACTTCGGCACAAAAGACTTTCTGCCGTGCATTCTGGCTTCGAAATCATCGTCCCACTTGCCCAACTGGTAGTAGCTGGCGACTTCCTCGTAGCTGGGCCTCGTGCTTCTCTTGAGTTTTTGAAAGAACTGGTGCAGATGACAATCATCCCAGCCCATGACGATCTGAATCACGTGGTGCAGTTCGCCGAGCGTGATGTCCGGCAGCACGGCCACTTCCCGCCAGATCGGCGGATTAGAGTACTCGAGCGTGATGCGAACCCGGAGCAGTTTGTCCTTCGCGTCTTTTGTGGCCATCTCAATAGCTCCCGATAGCGTGTTCCTTTGCCGCTTATTCTAGGGCTATCGCCCGCCGGAACAAGCGCCGTTTGAAGGCGGCGTCGGGAGAAATGACGGCTGAGACGCTCGCGCCGCGGGCACGGTCGCTGGCAACCTCGGGAAGGCGTCTGGCTGACGGCCAGCCGCGATCGGTCGTCCGGGACTAGGTAGGCGTCCAAACAGGGAAAGTCCGGCCAAACCCCCTTGGCAGGCGTCAGCCGGGGTTTGACGGCCGGGGCTTGCCAGCCTTGCCATCCTTGCCAGGCTTGCCGCCGCCCGGGAACGCCGATCTCCTGATCGGCATCTTTCCTCTTCTTTCGCATTCACGCCA
>CAZSBS010000204.1:0-8913 GCA_964605095.1 uncultured Planctomycetaceae bacterium
AGTTCGGCAGATGATGCGTCTGGCCGAGGATCCACTCGCAGGCGCCGTGACGCTGGAAGCTCGTCACCATGTCGATGACGGTCTGGTCCGCCAGCTTCGGCGCCGCCAGGTCCAGCGTGTAGACGAACCACCCCGTCGGCGTGGCCCAGTAGCCGCCGTTCTGGTAGGTGTCCTTCCTGCACCCCGCCTCCCAGTACTGGCCGCCGGGCAGGTGGCGGATCTGGCCTTCCTGGACGATCTCGGCGTAGTGTTCCTTGAAGTACGCGGCGACCGCCTTCGCCTGCGCGGCCGAGGCGACATCCAGATAGACCGCGAAGGCCGAGCCCCAGATATCCGGCTGGCGGCACTGGACAGTGGCCGCGTCGAACAGCCCGACCTTCTCGTTCCAGAACACCTTGCGGATGCTCTGCGACACGGCCTCCGCCTGGGCCTGCCAGTGCTCAGCGTCCTTCTTGCGATCCAGGGCGGTCAAAAGCTGCGACAACTGCCGGCTCGCCTGGACGTACAGCAGCGAGCAGAACAGGACGTCCCCCTGCTTGCGAATGGTGTCGGTGAAGCCGTACGGGCAGCGATCCCATCCGCCCGGCTTGATGTGGACCAGGCCGGTCTGCTCGTTGCGGGGCGCGGCATTCATCGTCTTGATCAGCGGCTCGATGATCGACGCGAGATGCCTGGTGTCCCTGGTCCTTTGGAACGCGTGGAATGCCACGCCCACCGTGAACTGCGGGCCGTCGGCCACAGGGTTTTCGCCCATCCTGCCCCCGCCGGGCTTATAGATGAGCGTGCCGTCGAACTTGATGCAGTCGAGTCCAGCGCCGTCGGGCGAGATTCCGCCCACGAACAGGTTGCACGCGGCGATGAGCTCCTTATCGGAGTACGATCCGATCGACCCCTCGAGCGTGTACCCGTAATCTCTCAGCCAGAACGCCTCGTAGCCGATGCCCACCTGCGGCGGAAAGGCGGCTGTGCCGTCCTTCATCTTTCGCTCGCTTGCGCGGATGATGCGGTGGGCCTCCTTTCTCAGCCAGTTGACGGCCTCATCGAGGCTGCGCGGGGCCGGCTGGGCGTTTGGCGCCGGCTCGGCGGCCCGGGCCGACGACGTCAGCAGGACGGCCGTTGCGAGCAGTGCAAGCATTCTCATGGCGTCATGCACCTCCATCAGGGCGGGCAGGCGCAGCCCCCCGCGCAGCAGTATTCCACCATCCGCATGGGCGGCTCATTTCTTCGCGGCGACGGCCGTCTTGGCCCGGTCCGGCCGATACTTGTAGTCCGGCCAGAGCGGGCAGTTCAGGTCGATCCAGCACTTGACGCGGCGCATTTCCTCGGTGGTCAACTTCACGTCGTGGTGTCCGGCGTCTAGCACCTTGAAGAGCTTGCTCTTGAGCGTGCCGAACGAGGCCGGCGGCGCCAGGTCGTGCTCCTGGCCCCACTGGCAGTTGAAGTAGTGAACCCAGCCCTTGCTGATGACCGTGCGATACGACGCCGGCACGAGGTCCGCGTCCAGCTTGCCGGTCAGGTCGATCTTTTCCTTGTCGTTGCCGTTGTGGCACGAGACGCACTTGGCGTCCCAGACCGGCTGGACGACCTTCTCGTACGAGAAGGGCCCGACTCCCCAGGGCGGGGCTTGGGGGAAGCTCGGCTCGCGTTTGGCGGCCGAGGGGGATGCAATCGGCGGCGTCTGCGTGCGGCTCTCGTGGCAGCCGATGCAGCCGCGCCTCTCGCCGGGGTGCAGTTGGACGACGCTGCGCATCCGCTGGAGCTCGTTGAAGTCCTTGTCCAGGGCCTCGAAGTAGAGCACCTTTCCGGCCGACGCGTAGAAGCTGGCCGAGCCGTCGGCGTCCACCGGCACGATGCCGTGTGTCGCCATGGCGACGTAGGTGGGCCAGCCGAAAGGCCCGCTGACCTTGTGGGTGGGCGTGCAGTAGTAGTCCATGAACGGCGGGTGGTCGTTCTGGTACTGCCCGTCGGGCAGCCTGGCCAGGTCGCTGCGGACCTCCTCGCAGATGCGGATGTACTTGACCTGCCCGCGCTGGATCGTAGGCTCGATGCCCCGGTAGACGTCCGCCATCACGAACTGCCCCATGTCGCCCTCGTTCGGCTCGAAATCGGAAATCACCGGCGGCGGGTCGGTCTTCATGAAGGGCGTCGGGCACATGCTGCCGATCGACGGGTCGAGATAGAGCATCTCCCGGTTGCCGTAGCGGTCGATCACGCACAGCCCGAACTTGTCATAGGGCGCGTGGCTGCACAGGATGTAATCCCTGCTGACCGGCACCGGATCGCGGAAGCACTCGATCCCCGCCCAGCTCATGTGGTAGTGAGGCGGCACGTCCGGCGTGATGCTCTTGATCGCGTCGGGGTTGAACGGGCCCTTGGTCATGTCCAGAAGCGCGATCGGGCCGTTCAGGTCGCCCCCGTGCGCCACTAGCGTGCAGGAGATCTCCGACGTGCCGGGGACCTCCCGGCCGTTGGCGTAGCAGTTCCGCGTGTCGTTGCCGTAGATCAGCTCCGGGTGCGTGCCGTCGGGGCGGATCGCCCATAGCGTGTGGCCGAAGTCCGCGCCCTTGTCGATGTACTCGCTGCGCATCCAGATGATCCGCCCGTCGCGCATCAGCGCGGGGGTCCACTCGCTGACGTTGGCGAAGGACAGCGGGCGTATGTTGCTGCCGTCGGCCTCCATGCGGAACAGCACGAACCCCTGCGGCCGCCAGCAGAGGAACCGCATCTTGCAGCGGGTCGACATGAAGGCGATTCCGCCGTCCGGCAGCGGGCAGGGGAAGTAATCGTGGAACGGCCCGTCGGTCAGTTGGCTGATGTTCCGGCCGTCGCGGTCCATGACCATCAGGTGGAAATAATCGGCCTTCGTCTTGCGATACGCGAAGTAGATCCTGCCCAGGTCGAACGTGGCGACGGGATTCCTGGCGATGCCCGCCCCGGAATCAAACAGCGAATCGAGTTTGGCGTCTTCGGGCGATAGCCGCCCGTCCTTGCGCGGAATGTTCAGGATGCACACCGCCCCGCCGGGGCCGCCGGCGGCATCGAGGATCACGCTGTAGTTGTGCGAGGGCATGAACGGCTGGCGTTTGACGAAGAGGATCTTCGTCAGCGGCGAGAGGTCCATGTCGCGGAACATCAGTTGCCGCTTGGCCGCGCGGGCCTCGAAGAACAGCTCGCCCGCGGCGTTGGCGTCCTTGGCCGCGCCCAGGCGGCCCTGCATGTCCGCCAGCCTGGCCCGCTCGTCCTTGACGGTCAGTCTGCGGGCGGCGAAACGGTCGACCATGTCCGAGTACTGCTTCAGCACGCGCACGGTGGGATCGGACGAATCGATCCGGGCCGCCATGCGGGCCTCGCACAGGTACGCGTAGCGGAGCGTGTCGCCGCCGCTAAGGGCATCGTTGATGGCGGCGTCCGACGTGTCCAGCGGGCCGACCTTCTCCGGCCCATGCCCCGGCCGGGGCGGGGGCGCGTTGTCCGCCTTGACGCTGCGAACCGTCGTCCACTTCTTGCCGTCCAGCGAAAGCTGGATGTCGAAATCCACCAGCACGCGGTCGGCGTATCCGCCCGTCCGGTCGCGCGAGAAGACGATCTGGCTGACGCTGGCCGGCTGGGGCAGCTCGATCTGCGCCCACTCGCCGGAAGTTCCGGCCGGGATCCAACTGTAGCTGTTGCCGTACCGCCCGTCGTTGAGGTGGGCAATCTGGTGGGCGGCGTACCCGCCCAGGCACGACGACGCCGTCACCTTGGAGCCCTTGGATGCCAGGGCCAGGTTCTCCTTGCCGTCGGGGCCGTAGACCTCCAACTCGTCGATGCACGGCTGGTTGCCGTTGCTAGCGCGGATGACCACGCGAACGAACCCTGCCTGAGCGGTCGGGAATTCGAAGGCGTTCGGCTTGCCCGCGTAGACGGTGATGTCCTTGGCTGGCGCCTGGGACGCAACACATAACAGCGTGACACAGAACAAGAGGATGCAGGCTGATCTGGCCATTAGAACTCTCCTTTCCAATGCCGAGGAAGCCGGCAGTTTCCGGCCCAGCCGGGATATGATCGCCGCTCGATATCGAATACCCTAATCATATCCTCAACACTCTCACAGGCAAACGACTCATCGCGACGTCAGGGCAACGGCTCCGTGGGGCGGAGCGACTGTCACTTACTCTGATTCTTCAGCAGCTCCAGCATCGTCTCGGCGATCTTCTTGCCGATGCGGGTGTACCAGATCGGGCTGCCGTGGTAGTGGTAGCCGTCGTCTCCGGCGCATTCCTTCAGCTCTTCCTTGTTGCGCTCCCGCGCCGCGGGGTCCTTCTCCGTCATCAGGCGCTCGGCTTGGGTGTCCAGCAGGGCGTTCCTGTCCTTGCCCTCCATGTTGGACTGCCCGGCAAGGGTGAACACCTTCACCTTCCCGTCAGCCGCCTGGCTGCCGGCGGGGGAGCCGAGCGGCGCCACCACCAACATGGCGGACATGATGAGAAAAGGAAGCTGCGACGTTTGATCATAGCCATCTCCTTCTCGCTGTCAGACTTGTCACGAGAAACCATCGCCGGTTGGCACGTTGCCGACCAGTCGAGAACCGAACATCCTACGCCAAGTACATTGCCTGTGAATTGAAAGGTATTCGTCTTTGGCGTCCACTTTGAGTTCGCCTCAGGCTGCAAGATCAAACCCCTATACAGGCTGGTGGTATCGGCTGAATGTCGGGAAATCGGCGATGTCTGATGGGCCGTTTGCTTGCAGTTCCGTGGCAGGGGCCTATATTGGGAAAGCGATTCTGTGCTGGCAGGCGGGAGGGATCCAGGGAGAGGGCCATCCGAGCCCTTGGCAGCCAGGCCGAGAGCGTCTATGATGGCAACTTGGGCCAGAGAGACGACGTGCAGGACGGCGGATTTGACGTTCTTGGCCCATCCGGAAGGCAACGGGATGTCTGGCAAAGGCTGATCAGACAATGGTAGGCCTCCTGAGCCTCATTACTTTTGATGAGGCCATAGCTTACCACCTGAGTCTGTTGCATCAAGACCCCCAAGTCTGTTCGGGAAGTGTGCGGGCAGAAAAACGCTGGACCAACTCAGGGACACCGTAACGCGAATATGGATTCAGGGTTAGTGGATATATGGCAGCAGTGTTTATGGGCGAGGGTATAGTAGGCCGTTGGAGTTGGCTTCCTCTCGCTTCAGGGCCTTTGGCCTGCTGTGTGGCAACTGCGGTTCTTTTCAGAAGGAGAACGAGCATGGGGTGTAACACTAGACGTGAGTTTCTGGCCGGTGCGACGATGCTTGGCGCGGGTGCGGCTGCGGCCCTTGGGCCGAGTGGGGCGAATTTGAGCAGGGCGGCGGCCAGCGAGCTGGCGGATAAGACCCCGACGCTGCCCCAGGCGCCTGAGCCCGAGCCGCGAAAGGACTCCAACCCGGTTCGGTTCGTGCTGATCGGCTGCGGCGGGCGCGGGCGGGTGGACGCGTTCAACCTGATCGGCATGGGCGGGCGGTGCGTGGGGCTTTGCGACGTGAAGGACTCCAACCGCAAGTATGTGGGGGACTTCCTCGACCGCTATCACAAGACCGGAGACCTGCCGCAATACAAGTACCCCGAGCAGGTCTTCGAACAGAAGGGCGTCGACGCGGTCATTATCGCCACGCCGGATCACTGGCACGCGCCGCTGGCGATCCAGGCCTGCCAGGCCGGAAAGGACGTCTACGTCGAAAAACCGCACAGCCAGAACATATGGGAGAGCTATCGGCTGATCGACGCGGCCCGCAAGTATAAGCGCGTGGTGCAGGTCGGCACGCAGAACCGTTCGGCCCCGTATAACCAAAAGGCGCGGGAGTACGTCGCGGCCGGGAAAATAGGCCCGACATACCTGGTGAAGGTGTACAACCTCAAGTCCGGCGGGTCGTTCAGGCTTGGTGCCAAGAGCGCGGCGCCGGCCGACCTGGACTGGGACCGCTGGCTGGGCCCGGCGCCCAGCCGGGATTACTTTGCGTCGGTTTTCGAGCACGGCTGGCACCACTTATGGGACTTTTCCGGCGGCGACCTGTGCGACGACGCCGCCCACCAGACGGACCTTTCGCTTATGATGATGGGCGATCCGGGCATGCCGCGGAGCGTCTGTTCTGCCGGCGGTCGCCTGGCACACAAGGGCGACGACTCGGAGGTGCCGGACCTGCTGATCACGCAGTTCGAGTTCGACGGGTTCGTGCTGACGCTGGAGCACTCGAACTACCCCAAGTACATGACGAAGACCGAATCGACGATCCGGCGGGGCGACAAGTTCCCGTACTGGCTGCAGAATGCCACGCGGATCGAGCTCTACGGCAGCGATCAGATGTTGATGGTGGGGCGGCACGGCGGCGGCTGGCAGGCGACGACGTACCCGTGGCGCGTGCAGGAGCAGATGTTCGGCCGGGTGCCGGACGAGGCGCACATGAGGAACTTCCTGGACTGCGTGGTCAGCCGGGAGCGGGCCAATGCCGACGTCGAGAAGCTTCACCCGAGCGTGTGCATGCTCCACATGGCGAACATCTCACACCGGGTGGGCAACCGGAAACTCAAGTGGGATGCCAAGAGCGAACTGTTCGATGACGCCGAGGCCAACAAGCTTGTCAAGCGGCAGTACCGCAAAGGCTATGAGGTGCCGGATAAGGTTTGATTGCGGACAAAGGAACGAGATATCCCCGCGTCCTCTGCGCAGGATCGTCTTGGTCGGAGTCTGGGACCGATGACAGGGAGACTGAAATGCGTGTGCGCATTCGTCGGCAGGGAAGTTGGTTCGTTTTTGCCATGCTGGGGGTGGCGATGATGGGCGCGGCCGCGGCGTACGGAGGCGAGACGCTCGCGCTGCGGGCGAGGTACAGGCCGGCCGACGCCAACACTCCGGTGGCTTTTAGCCAGCTCCAGTGGCAACCCGCTCAGACAGCCTTGATCGTTTGCGATATGTGGGACAAGCACTGGTGCAAGTCCGCCACGGTCCGCGTGGCGGAACTCGCCCCGCACATCGACGCGTTCTGCAAGGCTGCCCGGAAGATGGGCGTGACGATCGTCCACGCTCCCAGCGATTGCATGAAGCCGTACGCCGACAGCCCGGCCCGGCTGCGAATGACCAGGCTGGCGCCCGACGCCAACGTGCCCAAAGGCATGGGGCAGTGGCTGGGGGCTCTGCCGGGCGAGCCAGCCCAGCCGATAGACGCCAGCGATGGCGGCTGCCCGGACGAGCCGAAGTGCAGAACGTACGGTGCGTGGACCCGGCAGATCGAGACGATATCCATCGACCAGGACAAGGACTTCATCAGCGACCGCGGCGAGGAGGTATGGCGGCTGTTTGAGTCGCGAGGAATCCGAAACGTAATGCTGGTCGGCGTGCATGCGAACATGTGCGTGCTGGGCAGGCCGTTCGGGCTGCGACAGTGGGCCAGGCTCGGCAAGAATGTCGTGCTCGTCCGCGACCTGACGGACACCATGTACAACCCGTCGCGCCCGCCACACGTCAGCCACTTCCGCGGTACGGATCTGCTGGTCAACCACATCGAGCGGTACGTATGCCCGACGATCACCAGCGACCAACTGCTCGGCAACGGCCGGCCGTTCCTGTTCCAGGCTGACCCTCGCCGCGACCTGCTGATCGTCTCGGCGGAGGACGAGTACGAGACCAGCCGGACGCTCCCTGAATTCGCCGAGCGATGCCTCGGCGACGCCTTCCGCATCCATTACGCCATTGGCCAGCCCGCCCGGAGGACGGATATCCCGGGCATCGAGCAGTTGAGCTATGCGGATGTGGCCATGCTGGCTGTGCGGCGCCGTCCGCTGCCGCCGGGCCAAATGGCCGTGGTGCGCAAGTACATCGCGGCGGGCAAGCCGCTGGTCGCCCTGCGCACCGCCAGCCATGCTTTTGGCCCCCGGACCGGCGAGAAGGAAGAAGGGCTGGAGCAATGGTCGGACTTCGACAGCCAGGTCCTGGGCGTCCACTATGGCGGGCATTACGGCAAGACCAGACCCAACGGCCCGGCCACGCTCGTGTGGGTCGAGCCTGAAATGAAAGACCATCCCGTGGTTGCCGGCATCCCGGCCGGGAAACTGACTGTGCGAAGCTGGCTGTACAAGTGCTCGCCGATCAGTCCTGGCACGGAGGTGCTTATGTCGGGTGCGGTTGCCGACCAGAGCGAGCTCCAGCCGGTCACCGTGGCTCGCACGACCTCCGCCAGCGGGAGGGTCGTGTACACCTCTCTCGGCCATCCGGGAGACTTCAAGTTGGACTGGTTCAACCGCATGCTCGCGCAGGCGGTCGATTGGGCGTGCCGGAAGCCTGTCCCCCCGAATAATTCGGTCGCTACGGTACCATAAGGACTTACGGCAGGTTGCCATCTGAAACCTTTCGTGCTATCAGGTCCGCATGAATACCATCATCGACCTCTTCCGGAGCTTCTGGAACTTGCTGGCATGTATCGGCGAGCTTCTCGGTTACGTCCTGCGTTTCGTCAGCGCGTTCTTCCAGACCCGCGCGTCCCTGGCGGCCAGGCTGGTGGCCGCAGAGAGCCAACTGGGCATATGCAGGCGGCGGATCGAGCAGAAGGGCTCTCCAAGGTTCAGGTTCACCGCCGGCTTTCGGCTGCTGTGGGTCGTCCTGTCCAAGTTCTGGGCGCCCTGGCAGGCTGCCGCCCAGTTGATGCAGCCGGCGACGGTCACGGCCTGGCATATCCACTTGAAGGCATTGAAGTATGGGCGCAATCTTTCGTCCAATGACTCCCTCGCCCTGCCGGGACAATCTCCGAACGCCAAGCCGATCTCCCCCAACTTGGGGTTGTCACCCAGGTCGCTGAGCAGGTCGATCCCTGAACCCGCTGCTGTCTCGGGATTGGACACGGGGTTGACCGCTGCGCACATCCTGCAAAAACATCGGAGTCGCGCCCACCACCCAACGGATTGAAGGCA
>CAZSBS010000205.1:0-8911 GCA_964605095.1 uncultured Planctomycetaceae bacterium
CGGCCGAAGCAGAAACGACCAGGTCGCCCTCGACCTGCGCCTCTGGGCTCGCGACCAGGTGGACCTTCTTACGGGCCTGATCGCCGCTCTTCAGCAGGCCTTCGTGGGCCTGGCCGAGCGTCAGGGCCAGGTCGTTATGCCCGCCTACACGCACCTTCAGCGGGCCCAGCCGATCCTCGCCGGCCACGCGATGCTGGCATACGTGGAGATGCTCCAGCGCGACGCAGATCGGCTCGCCGACGCCCGCCGGCGAATAAACGTCTGCCCGCTCGGCAGCGGAGCCGTCGCCGGAACATCCCTGCCGCTGGACCGCGCCCGCACGGCCGAACTGCTCGGCTTCGACGAAGTCGCGCGAAACAGCATCGACGCCACCAGCGACCGCGACTTCCTGGCCGAGTTGTGCTTCGCCTGCGCCCTGCTGGCTGTACACCTGTCAAGATGGGCCGAGGACTGGATTATCTACTCATCCACCGAGTTCGGCTTCATCGAACTCAATGACGCCTACTGCACCTCCAGCTCGATGATGCCGCAGAAGAAGAACCCCGACACGCTGGAGCTCATCCGCGGCAAGAGCGCCAACGCGATCGCCCAACTCGTGGGCATTCTCACGCTGCTCAAGGGCCTGCCGCTGGCTTACAACCGTGACCTACAGGACGACAAGCGGTTCACGTTGAATGCCATCTCGCCGATGATGCAGGCCCTGGCTGTCGCCAGGGGCATCGCCTCGACTGCCCGCCTGAACGAGGACCGGATCGCCGAAACCCTCGACGCCGGCTATCTCGACGCCACGGCCCTGGCCGAGTACCTCGTCGGCCGGAGCGTGCCGTTCCGGCAGGCCCATCACATTGTCGGCTCGCTGGTCGCCCGCGCCGCGGCGGCAGGCAAGCCGCTGGCCAAGCTGCCGCTGGATGAGCTCCGCGCCGCCAGCGACCGCATCGGTGCGGACGTCTACAAGCACCTCGGCGCTGCCAACGTCGTGAGACGCTACGCGCCCGAAGGCGCCGCCGGGCCAAAACAACTCCGCAAACAACTGGCGTTCTGGAAGAAGATGCTGGCGTGAAAGAAGCCTCATTCATCGAGTACATCCGCTCGCGGAGCGTGTTTGACCCTGGCGTCGTGCCCGTCGGGCCTGGCGACGACATGGCCGTGGTCCGCTGGGGCGGGCAGGACCTTCTCGTCGCGGCCGACCAGGTGCTCGACGGCGTACATTTTCGCCTGGCCGAGCACGGGGCCAAGGCGGCCGGGAGAAAGGCGATGGCGCGAAACCTCTCGGATGTGGCGGCGATGGCGTGCAGGCCGCTTGCGGCGGTTGCGACGGTGGCGTTGCCGCACGGCTTTGCCGAGGCCGACGCCAGGGAAATGTACGCCGGCCTGCGCGAGCTTGGCGACCAGTTCTCCTGCCCGCTGGTTGGCGGCGACGTCGGAACCTGGGACGGCTCGCTGGCGATCTCGCTGAGCATCCTGGCCACGCCGGGGCCTGGCGGCGTCGTGCTGCGAAGGGGCGCACGCGTCGGCGACGCGATCTGCGTTACCGGAAGCTTCGGCGCAGCATGGCAAACCAGCAGGCACCTTACGTTCACGCCCCGCGTGGCCGAGGGGCTCGTCCTGGCGCAATACGGCCTGCATTCGATGATCGACGTGTCCGACGGGCTGTCGATAGACCTGGGCCATGTGTGCGAGGCATCCGGCGTAGGCGCGGATATCCAGGCCGCGTCCGTGCCGATCCACCCCGGTGCCCTGGATCGCCCAGACACCCTCGGCGCGGCCCTGGGCGACGGCGAGGACTACGAACTGCTGTTCACCCTGCCGCCAGCCCAAGCCGAGCGGCTGCTTGCCGATAAGCCGCTGGGCAGCGTAAGCGTGACGCGGATCGGCACTATTGTCACCGGCGCCGCACGCACGCTCGTCCTGGCCGACGGGCGGCGGCAAGAGCTTCCGGCCAGGGGCTGGCAGCACGACACGTAACCAGCCAATGAAGGAAGAGGTCTTCACAACCAGCAGCCCGGCCGGAACGGCTGAGCTTGGCCGAACTCTCGCCGGGCGGCTGCGCGCTGGCGACTGCGTGGCGCTCGTGGGCAACCTTGGGGCCGGCAAGACGGCCCTGGTCCGCGGGATCGCCCGCGGCCTGGGTCTGGCCGATGACCGAATGGTCTCCAGCCCCACCTACGTGCTTGTGCAGGAGTATCCCGCCGCCGTGCCGGTATACCACCTGGACCTCTACCGCATGGGCTCGCCCGAGGCCGAGATCGGCGAGCTGGGCCTGGAGGAAATGCTTGCCGATGGCGTGGTTCTTATCGAATGGGCCGAGCGGGCCGAGGCCGTCCTTCCCCGCCCGCGCTGGCGGATTAGCATCGACATAACGTCCCAGCGCACCCGGCGGTTCACGCTGAGCCGCGTGAAGTGATCGCAAGGCCCACAAGGCCCTTGACCTGTGGCGGGCGGTGCGGTATTGATAACGGTTTCCCGAAACTCAAGAGAAATGCCATGCAGGAAGCCATTGCCAAGGCGCAGACGCTGATCGAGGCTCTGGGCTACATTCAGCGTTTTGTCGACAAGATCGTCGTCGTCAAGATGGGCGGTTCGATCATGGACGACGAGCAGGCCCTTACGGACATACTGACCGACGTTGTGTTCATGAACACGGTCGGCATGCGTCCGGTGATCGTTCACGGTGGCGGCAAGGCCATCAACAACGCCATGGAGCGGCGCGGGCTGGAGGTCCAGTTCGTTCAGGGCCGGCGGTACACCGACCAGCGGACGCTGACGGTCGTCGAGCACGTGCTGTGCAACGAGATCAACCGCCACCTCGTCCAGACGATCGAGGCGCTCGGCTCCGCGGCCATGGGCCTGCACACGCTCAGCAGCGGCGTGCTGTTCGGCGAGAAGCTTTTCCTGGAGGAGTCCGACGGCCGGAAGATCGACCTGGGCTTCGTTGGGCGCGTCACGCAGGTAAACGCCAAGCTCCTGTGGCTTCTGTGCGCGGCGGACACCATACCGGTGATAGCCCCGCTGGCTCGCGACAAGACGGGCGCGCGGCTGAACTGCAACGCTGACACTGCCGCGGGCGAGGTGGCGGCGGCATTGAAGGCTGAGAAGCTCGTCGTGGTCTCCGACACGCACGGCATCCGTCGCGACCCGAAGGATCCCGAGAGCCTTGCCGGGCAACTCAACCCGTCGGAGATCAATGAGATGATCGCGTCGGGCGCGATCTCGTCGGGCATGCTGCCGAAGGTGGAGGCGTGCCTGCGTGCCCTGGACGCCGGCGTCAACCGCACGCACATAATCGACGGCCGTTTCGGGCATTCGCTGCTGCTGGAGATATTCTCCGACCGCGGCGTGGGCACCCTGATCCAGAAATAGGAACCATGAAAGACTTCATTGAACTTTCGGACTTCACGGGCGACCAGCTCGCGGGCTTGATGCAGCGTGCCATTGCCGAGAAGCAGCTCTACCGCCGGGGCCGGCTCGTGCCGACACTTGCCCGCAAGTGCCTGGCGATGATCTTCGAGAAGCCGAGCTTGAGGACGCGGGTGAGTTTCGAGTCGGCGATGGTTCACCTCGGCGGCCACGCGCTGTACCTGACTCAGGCGGACATCGGCCTGGGCAAGCGCGAGGCCGTGCAGGATGTTGCCCGCGTGCTGGGGCGGATGTGCGACGGGATCATGGCGCGGACGTTCAGCCACGACATGGTCCGCCAGCTCGGCCTCTGCGCCCCGGTGCCGGTGATAAACGCCCTGACGGACTACTCGCACCCCTGCCAGGCAATGGCGGACCTGATGACCGCCCAGGAGCACTTTGGCAACCTCGAAGGCCGGACGCTGGCGTTCATCGGCGACGGCAACAACGTCGCCCGCTCGCTGGCGGTGGCGTGCGGCAAGTTCAACATGGCGTTCGTGCTGGCAAGCCCCCAAGAGTTCAAGCTGGAGCAGCCCTTCGTCGACAGCATGGGCTCCTACGCCTACCGCTGGACCGAAGACCCCGCCGACGCCGTTGCCGACGCCGACATCGTCTACACCGACACCTGGATCTCCATGGGCCAGGAGGAAGAGAAGGAGCGCCGCCTCAAGGTTTTCGCGGGCTTCCAGATCAACGCCGAACTTATGTCGGCCGCTCCCAAGCACGCCGTTGTAATGCACTGCCTGCCGGCCTATCGGGGCTACGAGATTACCGACGACGTATTTGAGGCCCACGCCGAGGTCATCATGGAAGAAGCCGAAAATCGCCTGCACTTCCAGCGCAGCCTGCTGAACGCGCTGATCGGCGAAGGCGGGATTGGCTGACCCGCCGAAGGCGGGGCAGAATGCTAAATGCCAAATGACAAATGCCAAGAATGATGAATGCCATATGGCGGAGTGGTGAATCCTCACTGTTCAACTGACATGTCGCTCTTATTGTGCCCGAGAACTCCCCAAACCATGGCAGCCTCTTTCATTGAACAGTTGGCATTGAGCATTCCTGGCATTCTTCATTCCTGGCATTTGGCATTTGGCTTTTATCCTTGGTAAAATGCCCGGATGGCATCGAAACGACGCAATGACGGGCGGCGCGATGGCGAGCTTAGGCCGGTGCGGATCACTGCCGGTTTCGTGGGCGCCGCCGACGGGTCTTGCCTGATTGAGATCGGCGGCACGCGGGTTATCTGCACGGCGAGCATCTCCGAGGAGCTGCCGCGGTGGCGCATGGGCAAGCAGGCCGGGTGGTTGACGGCCGAGTACGGCATGCTGCCGGCCTCGACTCACGAGCGCAAGAGCCGCCCGACGATTAAGCCCGACGGGCGGTCCGTGGAGATCCAGCGCCTCATCGGGCGGTCATTGCGGTCGGTAGTGAACTTCGAGCGGCTCGGGCCTCGCACGGTATACCTGGACTGCGACGTTCTCGAGGCCGATGGCGGCACGAGAACGGCGTCGATAACGGGCGCGCAGGTGGCGTTGTCCATCGCGGCCGGGCGGGCCGAGCGGGACGGGCGGTTCCGGCGCGGCGCGGTTGCCGGGCTCGTTGCGGCGGTGTCCGTGGGTATGCATGACGGCCGGGCTGTGCTGGACCTGGACTACAGCGAGGACAGCCGGGCCGAGGTGGACATGAACATCGTGATGACAAACTCGGGCAAGTACGTGGAGGTCCAGGGCGCCAGCGAGGCCAGGCCATTCGGCGACGATGACCTCCAGGCCATGCTCAGGCTTGCCCGAAGCGGCATTAGAAAACTTCTCACCCGGCAGCGCCGGGCCATTGCTGAGGGGTTGAAGAGAATATGATGGCAAGAAAGACTGCGATAGCGGTGCTCCTGCTGGCCGGCATGGCCTGGGGGGCGGACTCCCCTGGTTTTCTTGAGAAGCTTTTCGGCCCGAAGCCCGACACGTCCGGCGGCGCGAAGGAAGGCAACTTCACGATCCTTCTGCATATCTGCCGCGGGACGGGCATGTCGCACATCGAGGAAGCGAAGCTTTACAAGGCCAACACCGAGAAGTACGCCGGTTGGGACAACCTGTTCATCGTTCACAAGGAAGACCACAGCCTGCTGTTCTGGGGCAGGTACGCCCGTCTCGACGATGCCCAGCCGAACCTCAAGAAGGCCAAGGAGTACCTCACCCCGGCGAAGATCAAGGTTTACGCCAAGGCGATCGTCGTACCGCTGCCGGGCAAGGAGGAAGTGGGGCCGCCCGAGTGGAATCTGGACAACACCGACCCCAACTACGTTTACACGGTCCTGGTGGCGGAGTTCCATGACGTGCTCGGGTATCGGGATTTCGCCTTCCAGTACTGCAAGTATCTTCGCGGCGAGGGCCGGCTCGCTTTCTACAGGCACACCGCCACGGGATCCGTAGTGACCATCGGTTTGTTCAAGAAGGCCGCGATCACGGACACATCCAAGGACGGCAAGACCACACGGACCATCAACGATCCCGCCATCACCGCGCTGTTCAGGCAGTTCCCAAAACTGGCCGTCAACGGGCGGGAGGATAAAGTCGCCGTGGTCGACCCGAAGACCAACCAGGTGGTCATCGACCCAAAAACCAAGCTACCCCGCAAGATTGCCGCTCCCAGTTATCTGACGGTAATCCCTCGAGAGAAAGCCCCAAATGCAGCAGCGACAAAGCCGCGTGCGGCAGATAGTCTTGGCCACCCGCAACCCGGGAAAGCTTCGGGAGATGCGGCAGGTCCTGGCGGATCTGCCGGTGGATCTGCCGGGGCTGGAAGCTCTCGAAGGAATTGACGAGCCGGCCGAAACCGGCACCACCTTCGCCGAAAACGCCCGCCAGAAGGCCCTCTACTACGCCCGCGCCACCGGCCTGTGGTGCCTGGCCGACGACTCCGGGCTTATTGTCGACGCCCTTGACGGCAAGCCGGGCGTGCATAGCGCCCGATACGCGGCCGAGAGGTTCGGCCCCGACGCCGACCGCCGCCATCGCGACGCCGCCAACACCGCCAAGCTGCTGGAAGCCCTCGAAAACGTGCCCGCCGGCCACCGGACCGCAAGGTTCGTCTGCCACCTGGCGCTGGCGGAGCCAGCAGCGGTGCTGCTGGAGGCAACCGCCGCCGTCGAAGGCGTCATAACCGCCGCGCCAACGGGCGAGAACGGCTTCGGCTACGACCCCGTCTTCCTCGTGCCTCGATTCGGCCAGACCGTCGCCGAGATGCACGCCGATCTGAAGAACTCCCTGAGCCACCGCGGCCAGGCCGCCAGGCAATTTGCCCAACTGCTCGGCCAGTTGCTCCGAGGGCAGGCGCGCTGAGAAAAGATGTGTTGTGGTTGCTTTCCCGCCGGCAGAAGGTTGGGCGGCGTCATGGCCGCCGCAGTCCGTGGTCGCTCATCCCTCTTCTTATGGTGCCTGCCAGGGCCGCTAGAGCCGCCATCGCACCCGCGGCGGCGAGGTATATCACCACGGCCGGGTACCAAAGCAGAGGCGGCGCGGCGGCATAATCGCCGATCCGGGTGATGCGGTACATCACCGGCGCCTGGTGCCAGACGAAGCGTGCGGTCTCGGTCAGGCAGGCGGTGGCGGCGTAGAAGGGGTTGGTGAAGACAGCCACGGCGACGACACCCTCGGCGGTGGCGCGTGGCTGGCCGTGAATGGCCCCGCCGACCCAGAACGGGCTTGCCAGTGCAGCCAGCAACACTGCCGAGGCCAGCACCGCGCAGGTACATCGTCCCGCGGGGGTTCGAGCCAGCCTGGTTGCGGCGACGCCAGCCAGCGCCACGGTGGCCAGGATGCAGTAGATTTTCAGCGCCGCGGGCAACGTCATCTCGTCGCAGGCCACCCAGAGCACCAGCAGGCTGGCAAGCGACGCGTCGGCGACGATTCCGCCTCGCAAGAGCGCCCCCATGGCGGTCTGTCCGAACGCGGCCAGGACCGGCGCCGCCAGGGCCGTCCACAGCACGCAGACGGCCAGGCAGGCAAGTGCGGCGTGGATTCGCGGCATTCGCCACGCCAGGGCGGCCGCAAAAACACCCATTTCCACGGCGATGGTCGCCACGACAGCCAACGTCGCGGCCCAGCCGTTCTCGGTGAGGAACTGACGGACACTCCCGCCATCGCCGCACTGGGCCCGGCCCGGTTGCCGTCCAGCCAGGGCCTCTGTCGGCTGGGTCACTTGGCGCCCTCCGCGGCCGGGCCGGCAGGCTGGGTGGTGGCCTTGTAGGTTCCCAGGGCCTTGGTCAACTGGGCGGCGTAGTCTTTCAGAAGCTCCTTTTGAACCTCGATCTCGCGAAGCTCGGCATCCACGTGAGCAATCGTCCGCTCGGCGTCCAGGCCGGGATCCTCCAGCAGGTCGCGGTAATTGATGAACTTGTCCTTCCACTGGGCTATGGCGGTGCGGGCCTGGTCTCGCGAGCGCGGCAACAGGTCGTAGGGTGGCGGCACTCGCTGTATTTCGAACTCCCGCACGCCGCCAAGGCGGAGAATGGACTGCGTAATCGCCACGTCCCAGACCCGCGCCATGCCATCGGCCCTTATTACCACCATGCCACGCTGGTGGGCGGTGATGTAGCTGCCGGCCCACTTCTCGAGTTGATCTTCGGTGAGGGCCTGCCCATCGATCCGCCTTCGCCCGAACCGGTCGATTTCCAACGTCTCGCGGGCGTCGAGGGCCTTTTCGGCCCCGGGGACCGGAGTCAGCACCACCTCCACCTTGGCGCCCTTCGGCGGGATGGCATCCGTCTTGGCGAAAAAGCCCCGCTCGTCGTTGGCGGATGAGCTGTGGAACGGCACGTCGATCACCGCCGAGGCGAAGTTCGTAAGGGAGATCATCTCCCCGTCCAGTTCGGCCCAGTAGCGCCCGTCGGGCAGAATGTCCGAGCCGATGAATATCCACTGCTCGGGTCGCTCTATCTCCTGGTTGTTCGCGCCGGCGAGCCAGTCGGCGGCGTCGGCGCCGCGGCTCTTGCCGTCGGCGTCCTTCCAGTTGAGCCTCATCTTCAGGCCCGCCCCGGCCGGCGGCAGGAACCTCGCGACTTCCCCCTGCCCGGACCACCGTGCCGGCTTGCCGGGCGTCAGGCCCAGCATCAGCAGCCCGGCGTGAAGGTGCGAGGCCCGGGCCTTTGTGTGAAGCAAGCTCTCGTGCGTCTTGGTCTGCCAGGCGACGATCAGGAACTCCAAGGCGCCCTCGCGCAGGCAGACCTCGGCGTCGAAGGATACCTGACGCTTGGCCAGGTCCACCCGCACCAGCCCGACGTTCACCACTTTTCCAGCCGGCCTGGTGCTTGGCCCTGAGGTTGCCGAAGGGGCGGGTCCCGGCGCGCCGGGATTGGCGTCGGCGGGCCGGGCTGCTGGAGCCAGGGCGCCCAGGCAGATCATGGCGGCCAGAAGGCGTATCATGGTTGTCTCCGGCGGCGGGCGGGGGCCCGTCCGCGGTTGTAGATACTGTGATTCTAACATAAATCGGGCCGCGACTCCCAAGGGAGCCGCGGCCCGTT
>CAZSBS010000206.1:0-7543 GCA_964605095.1 uncultured Planctomycetaceae bacterium
TCGTGCCCTTGACGAACGTGGCGGCTATGCCGTCAACGTCATCCTGCTTGTCTCCGAGGACACCCAGGGCACCGATGAGATTCTCGATGTCACCGTACTGCTTCAGAAAGGCCAGTCCCGCGGCGTCCTGCACGTAGGCGGCTCGGATCTTGCCGATCCACTGGCCACGCTGCTCGGCCGTCAAACCGGCCGAAAGGGCCTTGGCAAACCCCCTCCACTGAGAGCACGAGATGCCCCTGGTGGCGGCGGCGTCCGCCAGGAACCTCGTGGCCAATTGATCCACGATACTCTGTCTGGCTGCCGTAACGGCCGGATCATCGCCCGTCAGGTTCTGGGCTGCCCAGAGAAGCTCAGAAGCCCCCATAGACTTCCAGTCAGGGGCGTTGCTGTCCGAGGTGGTCTGCGCCCATGCCGCAGACGACGTCGCCAGAAAGAACATGCCTGTCAGTGCCGTAATCTTCATTCTGTTCATTGCCAGTACCTCTTTGGGGGGTCATGAAGGCCGCCTTTGGGCTTCCGCCCTCAGCGCGGCTTGGAGTGCGTTGACATCCACGAAAGAACCACTTTGCCCGCCTTCTGGGAGCCGAGAGTTCTCATGGCATCGGCCAAGTCGGAAACCTCCTGCTTGCTCAGGGCCGAGATCGACTTGGAATCGTCTGCATAAGTTGCGTCGAGTTGGTCCGACCAAGCAGAACGGACCTCCCCGGGAAGATCCCCTGCAAGAGCCCGGACAAGGGTCTTCCATTGCATGCACGAGAAAGATCGGACTGCTGCGCCGCAGGAAAGGTACTTGGATCGGAGGTGATCAAAGACAAGTGCGCGGGCCGCCTTGGCCTTCTCGTCCTTGCCGGTGCCCACATCTGAAACCAGCGAAGACAGCCCGTTCGGGTCCCACGTCTTCCATGAGGATTTCTCAAGAACGAAGCGTACCGCAAGCCCGCTCGCATCCTGGACACCCAGAACATCCAGGGCCCGAGTGAGCCTGCTACAGTCCTGGGAATCAAGCTTCTGAAAGCCTCCTGTCTCCCCAAAGAAGGCATTACGAAGGCCCTCGTTCAGCAGCGAAGTCTGCTCAGGGGGAAGGCCCGGCCGGACCAGACCGGTTGCCCTCTGCCAATCTTCCAGGGACATGCCGGCGGACTTCCGGGCTGCCAGGAGCCTGGATAGCATCTGGTCAGCCGCCTTCTGTCTTCCAGCCGAGGGTAACTTTCCGATCAGCCATTCCAGGTCCCCGGCGGTCCAGGTTTGCCATCCGTTGGTGTTCATGTACGCCGTGGGGAGCGTATCGGCCCTTTTGTCCCCTAGAAGGCCCAGGGCGGCGGAGAGAGCTTCGATGTCCCGGCGGCCATGCAGAGTAGCCAGACCCTGTGAATCCATCACAAATGCCTTATACAGCTGCTCAGCCCATTGAGTTTTTCCGGCTGAAATCCCCGTCAGCAGCTTCGAAATGACCCCGCGCCATGTTGCCGGAGGGATCGATCGGAGGGCGGCCTTGTCGAGCAACAGGGACTTCTCGATATCGCCGACGAATCGCCCGCGAAGCTCCTCGGAGCAGTCGGCCGAGACCTCGATGAGAAGCGGAACCCAGTCGGGCCACTTAAGCTGACCTGATTGGAATTCGGCCAGGTATCGTTTGCCGACGTATTCGACAAGTGCCGCGCGATCCTGCCGTCCGCTTTCGCCCGCCCTTCGAAGCTGCCTGCCGAGTTGGACAAGTTCAACCGGCGTGCATTGTTCCAAGGGCTTGGCCTGAGTTGCGGCCTCCTGGGCAGCCGCCGCGGCACAGTGTCCGATGACAGAGCAGGTGAAGATGCACAAGACGACAGTTGCTGTCCGTTTCATGATATCGCTCCCATTCGTCGCCATCGCCGAACCCGCTGCCGGAGGCGCCCCGTATGCGCGCCGCGACCCGTTCCAAACAGCCATGGAATCGCAGGCCCGCCCGGCCTCGTGCAGCGGATTGGCCGCTGGTGTCAGCCGTGCGGAACCGCAGCGTCCTTCACCCCCTAATTCGCGGCCCCGAGGCATGTCTGACAGAAATTCCTGTTTTTTTCTTTTTGGGGGCAAAGAGCCCGCTGTTCGGCTCTTGCGTGGCCGCCGTGATGGAAGGCGGAGGGCGAATATCCGGATCCGTGTGCAGATGGGGGCCGGTGTGAGCTGCCGCGGGAGCGGACAGGAGTTCCCCCAGATTTCTTCAGGAGCTGTCAGATTCCTGCCGCCGCGGCGAATAGCAAATGGGAGCAGGTCACCGGGCCACTTGCACCGGCCGGCCCGATCCGACCTGCAGGAACCCGAGAAGGAAGACCGACATGGCTGGAAAGAAGAAAGGATCGCTAAAGACCCCGGCCCCAAGCCCCGTCGAGAGCGGACTACCGTCGGTGCCCCCGGAGCCCCAGCAGCCCGCCCCCCGTGCGGGGCAGGCCGGGCCGGTTTGCCTGCGGATGATCCTGGGCCTTGTCCTTCTTCTCGCGGCAGGGCTCAAGGCACACCAGTTGGCCACTCAGCCGGTGGTCGGCAGCGGGTTCTTGTCGAGCCGCGCCGGATTGATCGTCGAGCTCGAGTGCGAGATCATCCTCGGCGTCTGGCTCCTGTCCGGCGTCTTTGCCAAGTTGGCGTGGCTGGCCACAACGGCTTCGTTCGTCGCTTTTTCTTTTGTCACCTATTCCAAGGCGGTTCAGGGGGAGGCCTCCTGCGGGTGTTTCGGCGTGGTGACGGTCTCGCCGTGGATCACCCTGGTTATGGACATCCTGGCGGTCAGTGCCCTCGTTTCGCTGCGGCGGAGTTTTTGGCAATCATTGCCCGCGGCGCGGATGCGATTGCGGTTCGCGGCCGGGTGCCTTGGCCTGGTGGCTCTCGGGGCGCCGGCGGCGGTGGCGGCGATGTCGTTCAAGGCGGCCATCATCGACCCTGCCGGGCAGATCATCGGTACGGGCAAGTGGATCCTGCTGGAGCCGGAGACATGGACGGGCAAGAAGCTGCCGATTCTTCGTTATCTCCACATGGACAGGGCGGAGGAGCTTTCCAAGGGCAATTGGGCGGTGATCCTCTATCGTCACGACTGCCCGCACTGCCGCGAGGAACTTGGGAAGATGCGGGCCAGCCTCAAGGGGACCGAGCCGCCGAGGATGGCGTTCGTGGAATTGCCTCCCTACGGTTCAGGCCGGGCCGCGTTTTTGCCGGAGGGCAAGAACCTGTTCTTCGGCAAGCTGGACGAATCGAAGTCGTGGCTTGTCGAGACCCCCGTCATGCTGAGCCTCGACGGGGGAATAGTGAGGTCCTCGCCAACTGGGTCCAAGCTTGCCGGCGACGCGGTGCTGGCTGCTTCAGAGGCCAAGGGCGAGAAGGTGAAGGTGACGGGCGACATCACTATGCGGGTCTCTCAGCACAAGGCCTTCTGCGACCTGCGATTTGCCATGCCCAACAGCCTTCAGGACGTCGCCGTGTTTATCGAGAACGACACAAAGACCGAGTTCCGCATCCGCAAGGCCATCTCGGAGTGCGTGTGCATGAAGGCCGTCAACCCACCGACTGTTATCGGGCCTGGGCAGAAGGCGACGTTCAAGATACGGTTCCACGCCCCCAAGGACCCAATGCGGTACGCCAAGAACATAGCGCTAGTGCCCGCGGACGGCCGGGACCCGGTCCTGCTCGGCATACATGCCCGCGTCGGGATGCCGCTTACGGCCGAGCCGGCCGTAATTGACCTCGGCACACTGGTGGCCGGAGAGGAGCGGATTGTGCCGTTTACGATCCGCAACGAGCAGGACAAGCCCGTGCGGCCGGTGTACGGCACCAGCAGCCTGGCAGGCTGTGTTCCAAGGGTGCCGCGGGCCTCAGCGGAGCCGGGTGGACAGGTGGTCATTCCGCTGCTGGTGAAGGCGACGGGCAAGCCTGGCGCCAAGGCGGAAGGGCAGGTCCAGATACAGACCAACTGCCGAACCCAGCCGACGGTGAGTTGCCGGGTCCGCTACTTGGTCTCGAAGGAATACAGCATCTCGTCGGGGACAGTGGCGGCAGGCGAGCTTGCCCCGGCCGGGAAATACTCCGCCACGTTGCGTATCAGCCGCACGGCGCCCGGTGTGAGTGATGGGTTTATCACCGACGTGGCGGTATCCGGGCTGGACAACGTAGCCGTCGAGAGCAAGCGAATCGACTACGGCACGGGCTGGGCCGACGTTCACCTGACGCTCATTGCCGGCCGGTCGTCGGGCAACGTCTCCGGCAATCTCCAGATCGACCTGGCGGGCCACGGCCAGCCGGTGGTAGTGCCGATCACGGGCCGCGTCGTGACGGGTTCGCCCATCGCGGCCAGGGATTCAGGGAGGACCAAACCATGAGAAGGTTTTTCCACATACATCCTCACCGACAGCTTCAACTCTGCCCTCGCCTCAAACGGCCACTGGCGGTCGCGTTGGCGGCTGTCATGGCCGGGGTTCTTGTGCATGGGGCACGTCCGGCGCTTGCGGTGCCGGCGGCGAGTCAGCCCGCAACAAAACCCGCCGACGCGGAGATGATCCAGCTCAGCCTGCCCAAGAACCTTCAGGTCAAGACGCTGGTGGAGTACATCTCGCAGCGGATGCAGATGAACATCCTGTACGATGAATCGCTGGTCAAGGGCACCGTGACGGTCAACTCCCCGGCGAAGATCCCCAAGGACTCGCTGATGGACCTGTTCAAGGGGATCCTGAAGATCAACGGCCTGGTGCTCGTGGACGCCGATCAGCCGGGCTGGAAGAGGATCGTCGCAAGCAAGGACCTGCTGCTCACCACCAGGCAGGTGGACAAGACGGGCCAGTTGATTAAGCAGGCCGAGCCCATGGAGGTGGTCTCCCAGGTCTTCGAGCCCAAGAACGTCTCGGCCGAGTCCCTGGCCAAGACCATCGCCACGTTCCTGACCAAGCCTGGCGGCAGCACGTTCCAGATCCCCGGGCGCAACATGATGATCATCACGGACTACGCCCAGAATCTCCGGCGTGTGCTGGACATCATCGAGCTTATAGACCAGCCGGAGCCCAAGGCCTCTATCCGATTCCTGCCGGTCAAGAACCGCGACGCGGCCAAGCTGGCGGCGGAGGTCACGGCCCTGATGGCCAGGAAGCGCAGCGTGGCGTCCGGGTTGGCCAAGGCGGAGGCAGCGGGTGTGACTCTCTCGGCCGAGCCGCGGACCAACCAGATCGTCATGGTCTACGTCAAGGGCGCCGAGAAGGAGGCCCTCGATCTGATCAAGCTGCTGGATGTGCCAACTGACGCCCAGACCCGCACGTACGCCTGCCAATACGTCTCGCCCGCCCGGCTGGACAAGATGGCCAAGGACCTGGGCCTGACCGAGGGTGCCGAGGGCCTCTACAAGGCGACGGTCGATACCGAGGGCAATGTCTTGATCGTGACCGCCCCGCCGGAGATCCAGTCGAAGGTCGCCGAGCTCAAGGCCAGGCTCGACGTCAAGCCCGACACGGTGACCAGGACCTACGCGTGCAGGTTCATGGCCCCTCAGCGGCTCGACCAGATGATGAAGAACCGGTTGGAGCACATGCCCGACAAGCCCCTTTACAAGGCGACGGCAGACGCCGAGGGCCAGATGCTGGTGGTGACTGCCTCGGCGGAGGTCCACACCCACCTGGCCGAGCTAAAGGAGCAATACGACGTCAAGCCCGAGACGCGGACGCACACCTACCGGCTCGAGTACATCTCCCCCGGCCGGATCGACAAGCTGGCAAAGGACATGATCGAGCACGAGGAGATAAAGCCGCTCTTCAAGTCCACCGTCGAGGACGATGAGGGAATGCTGATCGTCACGGGTCCCGAGTTGGTGCACCAGCGGGTCGAGGCGTTGATCAAGGAGTTCGACATACCGAGCTTACAGGGCGAGGCGTCCTTCGTCCACTTCTACAAGTTGATGAACACGACGGCCTCGGACGTTCTGGCGACTATCCGCGGGCTGAACATTGGCGAGGTGGCCTCGGCGGAGCCGGGCACGGGCCAGGGCCAGGGTCAGGGCGTCTCGTCGCTTGGCGGGACCAGGGAAGCCTTCACCGGGCCCAACGTGTACCCCGCATCGCTGGGTACGGAGTTGCCCAAGCCGCCATCATACGGGGAGCCGACGACCAGGCCGGTTGTCGGCGGAACGTCCAACTCGGGCCGCTCCGGTGGTGTTGAAAGGAACGCCCTGGGGGTCGAATCTGAGCGTGCGAAGGTCACTATTGACCAGAACACCAACAGCATCATCGTTATCGCCCCTCCGGACATTCAGAGGATATACAAGCAGCTCATCGCGATGCTGGACCGCCGCAGGCCGCAGGTTATCATCGAGGCTACGCTGGTGACGCTGGACACGTCCAACAACTTCTCGCTCGGCGTGGAGCTTTCCAAGGCGGGCAACGCCGGCGACGCCAGGCGGTACCTCACATTCAGTTCGTTCGGGCTGTCCACGCCGGACCTCGACAGCGGGGCCCTGACGCTCAAGCCCGGCATAGGCTTTAACGGCGTGATGGTGGGCGCCGACATGCTGAACGTCGTGATCCGCGCCCTGGAGACTTCGGGCAAGTCCAAGGTCCTCTCGGCGCCCAAGATCCTGGTCAACGACAACGCCACGGCCACGCTTTCGAGCGTATCGGAATCGCCCTTTACGAGCGTGAACGCCTCGAACACGGTGGCCACGACGAGCTTCGCCGGCTACGCCTCGGCCGGCACAACCGTCACGTTTACGCCGCACATCAGCGAGGGCGACCACCTCCAGCTAAAGTACTCTATCACGCTGAACAGTTTTACCGGCGAGGGCAGCGGTTCGGTCCCCCCGCCGCGTCAGACCAACCAGATCAGCAGCGACGTGACCGTGCCCGGCGGCCAGGCTGTCATCGTGGGCGGCCTGACGCGGGAGGACCTCCAGCACACCGTCTCGTCGATTCCCTGGCTTGGCAAAGTGCCGATCCTCGAGTATCTCCTGGGCAACAGGTCGGACACCCACGCCCAGAGCACGCTGTTCGTGTTCATCAGGCCGATGATCCTGCGGGATGATGAGTTCGAGGACCTGAGGTACTACTCGGACAGGGAACTGGAGCTGGCCAAGCTGCCGCCCAACTACCCGGCCAGCGACCCGATGATGATGGACTAGAGAGCAATTACCTCCGCGCCCGCGCCCACGACGGTGGTGGAGGATCGGAGCGATCAGACGTGCCCAGTATTCATGACAAGTTCTCTTCGGCGATAGCCAGCCGATTGAACGGCCGGTCGGAGGCCTTGGCCTCCGAGGGAACGTCCCCGCGCAGCCCAACCCAGGCGAGGCAGGCGAAGGTCGAGCAGCCCGACATCGCCGCCGCCACAGCCGAGGCCCTGCAAAAAACCTTCGTCGAGGATCTGGCGGGCCGATCGGTCAGCCACGAGTTCCTCTCGGCCGTGCCGATAGCGTTCGCCCGTCGTCACGCCCTGATCGGCCTGGCTGGCGAGAACGGGTGCATGTCCGTGGCGGTGTCCGACCTGGCCCAATGGCCGCAGCTTCAGACGCTGGGCAAGCTGCTGGGCAAGCGGATCGAGCCGGTCTTCGCCC
>CAZSBS010000206.1:7643-8908 GCA_964605095.1 uncultured Planctomycetaceae bacterium
CAGCTTCAGACGCTGGGCAAGCTGCTGGGCAAGCGGATCGAGCCGGTCTTCGCCCCCCGCGAGGAGATCCTTCGCACCGTCAACGCCGCCTACCAGCAGCAGAGCGGCCAGGCCCAGCGTGTTATCGAGCAACTCGACGTCAGCGACGTGATGAGCGAGCTGGACAGGGCATCGCACAACGAGGACCTGCTGGACGTCGCCAGCAGGGCGCCGGTCATCAAGCTGGTGAACCTGACTCTCTTCGAGGCCGTAAAGCGGCGGGCCTCGGACGTCCACATCCAGCCCTACGAGGAGCGCCTGGTGGTGCGGTTCCGCATCGACGGCGTCCTCAGCGACGCCTTCGAGCCGCCCAAGGCACTCCAGGCGGAGATCATCAGCCGCATCAAGATAATGGGCGGGATGAACATCGCCGAGCGCAGGCTCGCCCAGGATGGCCGGGCCACGGTGGAAGTCGGCGACCGCGTAGTGGACCTCCGCATCAGCACCCTGCCGACGAGCTTCGGCGAGCGGGCGGTGATCCGCCTGCTGGACAAGAGCATCCGTCTCTACGAGCTGGCCGAACTGGGCATGCCCAAGGGCGACCTCGAGAGCTTCCGCAAGCTCATCAGCCAGGACCACGGCATTGTGCTGGTGACGGGGCCGACGGGCAGCGGCAAGAGCACGACGCTTTACGCAGCCCTCCAGGAGCTCAACAGCAAGGAGTTGAACATCCTGACGCTGGAGGACCCGATCGAGTACCGCCTGGACGGCATCAGCCAGACGCAGGTATCGGAGCGCAAGGGCATGACGTTCGCGGGCGGGCTGAGGCACGTGCTGCGGCAGGACCCGGACATCATCATGGTCGGCGAGATCCGCGACCAGGAAACCGCCCGCATGGCCATCCAGTCGGCGCTGACGGGGCACCTTGTCTTCAGCACGCTGCACACCAACGACGGGGCCGGTGCGGTTGCCAGAATGCTGGACCTTGGGGCCGAGCCGTACCTGGTGGCAAGCAGCCTGCTGGGCGTCCTGGCCCAGCGGCTGGTCCGGCGGGTCTGCCCCAAGTGCCGTCAGGAAATGACCCCCACCGAGGATGACCTGCGTCGATGGGACGCCTCGGCCGAGAGTGTCGCGGGCAAGGACCATAAACTCTACCGCGGCGTGGGCTGCGAGCACTGCATGCACACCGGCTATCGCGAGCGGCTGGGCATATTCGAGCTGCTCCAGGTAAGCGAGCCGATCCGCGAGATGATCCTTCACCGGGAGAAGGCATCGACGATCAAGGC
>CAZSBS010000207.1:0-8842 GCA_964605095.1 uncultured Planctomycetaceae bacterium
GAAAAAACAGCGGAAGTTCCGCGCATAGGGTTGACAGGTCAATCCATATCAGCCAGTAGCCGGGAGCCGGTAGCCGAGGCTGTCCGATGATTCAACGGTTGGGTTTGGTTGTTGGTGCAGCCTTCTGGGCTCCAACAAGCCCAGCCCCGAATGGGGCTGGCGGCGCATAGCCGGGCGGTGAGCGAAGCGAACCCCCGGTACGATTCTCTTAATCCGGAGCCCCAGCGGGGCGATGGCGAGCCCGGGACTTCCATCGCCCCGTAGGGGCTCATCATTCTTGGGGTTTGCTTTCCGGGGGTTCGCTGCGCTCACCGCCCGGCTATGCGCCATCGGCCCGTCCGGGCCTCAAAACTCGAAGATTGGTGTCGCACTGAATTATCGGACACCCTCAGTAGCTAACCCCGCGCTTCCACCCGCTTCAAAACCCAACATCCGGATTCCACTCCGGGCAAGATTGCGGTATCCTCTTGCTTCGTCATCGTGCAGAGACAACCTATAACGGACTACGGGAGATCGATACCGATAACCGACTGCCCAGGTTCCGGGTTCCTGGTTCCTGGTTCCGCCGTTGGCTTCTACCGGCTACCGGCTACTGATTACCTTCTTTACGGACAACCGCAAATGATCGACCTAGAAAGCTTTCTCCGCGACGTGCCGGACTTCCCCAAGCCGGGCATCATCTTCAAGGACATCACCCCGCTTCTTGCGAACCCCGAGGCGTTCAAGGAGGCCTGCGACCGCCTGGCTGAACCGTTCGCCAACAAGGGCATTACCAAGGTCGTCGGCATCGAGAGTCGCGGCTTCATCTTCGGCGCGCCCGTCGCCCAGCGGCTCGGCGCCGGCTTCGTGCCCATCCGAAAGCCCGGCAAGCTCCCAGCCGAGACTGTCAGCCAGAGCTACCAGCTCGAATACGGCAGCGACACCATCGAAATCCACGCCGACGCCATCAGCCCGCGCGAAAAAGTCCTGCTCATCGACGACCTGCTCGCCACCGGCGGCACCATGGCCGCGGCGGCTGAACTGGTCGCCAGGCTCGGCGGCGAGGTTGTTGGCATCGCGTTCGTCATCGAGTTGTGTTTTCTCCCCGGCCGGGCCAAACTCGCCGGGCAGGACGTCCGGGCACTGATCCAGGTAAAGTGAGCGTGGGCTTCGCCCGCGAATGACAAATGTTCAAATGACGAATGCCAAAAGGCCAGAGGCCAATCGTAAGGAGCCTTGAAGAACCGAAGCCGTAGTGGCACAAGGAGCGCCGCACACATGGCCGATCAGCCCGCGCCGAGCAAACCGCAGGCCGCGCCGCGCAAGAAAAAGCGTCGCCTCCTCAAGGTTCTGCTGGCGATCGTTGCACTGCTGGTATTCCTGCACCTGCCGATCGGCAACGAAGGCTTGCGCATCTCGCCGGAAACGACCCTCGTGACCGGGCCGTTGAGGCCCGACGGGACGGTGGACTACATCGCCGCCTTCAACGCCGAGTGCTCCAAGGACGTCACGCCGGAGAACAACGCCGCGCCGCTGCTGGCCCGGGCGCTGGGCAGCGGCTTCCTCGGGCCCGGCACGGTGGATGAACGCACCGAGAAATACGACAAGCCGGATGACCGCGTGCTCGGCCCGCTGGGCCTCCGCCCGGACGGCCTCGACGGCAACGACATGTTCGTGAGCTGGTCAAGCTGGCTTCTGGAAGTCCACGGCGAATCGGCGACGAGGGGCGACGGAAACGATTCCCTCTATCCCGATGACGAGACGTACGACGACCCCAGCTTGCTCCTTACGCGCCTCTGGGCGGGGCAGAAGCACCCGCAGATCGATCCCTGGCTCAAGCGTAATGAGGGGGCGCTGGAGTTGGTCGCGAAGGCGAGCCGCCGGTCGCGGTACTATGTGCCCTCCGTCTGCTATTTCGCCCCGATCACGTTTGGCACTTCTTCGGTGGAGTCCGTCCGCCTGGTTACGGACGCGGCGATGGCCCTGCGGGTCCGTTCCGTGGTGTACGCGAAGATGGGGCACCTCGACGGAGCCTGGGAGGACGTTCTGGCGATCCACCGTCTGGCTCGTCTGATCGGGCAGAAGCCGCTGATTCTGCACAAAGCGGTCGCCTGGAAGCTGGACGGCCTGGCTGCCCAAAGCGGCATCCATCTGGCCACGCGCTGGCCGGTGCCAGAGGGCCTTGCCCAGTACGTGGTCGAAAGACTCAACCGGATCGGCAGGCCGGGGCCGCTGCGGGGAGGCCTCTGGGGCGAACGCTTGATAATGCTCGACCTGGCCCAGAAGAGGTACGGCGACGCGAGTCGCCTTCCCTTCGACCAGCGCCTGACTGTGCCCGTCTTCTTGGCCAGAAGCTCGAATGTCAACGCGCTGCTGGAACGGACCAACTGGTGGTACGACCGGCAGGACCGAGCCATGGAAACGCCTTCGCTCCGCGCACGGATCGCTGCACTGGACGCCCTGGCCCGGGAGAAACGTGGCCTTTCCACCGGCTGGGAATTGGCCGAGATTACGGGCTTGTGGGGGGGCGGCTGGCCTTGCCGAGGGGAATTCAGCCGCAAGCTGGTCGATAAGGCGATCCCGATGTTGCCGCAGCTTTCTCTCGGCGGGGCCGAACGGGTCGCGGCCGGGTCCCAGGCCCGCTGTACCATCGAGGTAACTGCCATCGCTCTGGCTCGATTCCACGAAGCGGAGAAACGCTGGCCTCTGCGGCTCGACGAACTCGTGCCGAAGTACGCCGACGCGGTGCCCCTGGACGTGTTCACCGGCGGGCCGATTGCGTACATATCCCGGCCCGACGGGTACCTGCTTCACAGCGTCGGGCCCAACATGCGGGACGATCAGGGTCGCAGCGGTGCCAAAGGCGCCGACGACATCGTCGCGAGCATCCCGGCGGAGCCGACCACGCGGGGCTCATGACGCTGGCCTGGTTTGTGGCCGAGGCGGCCGGGGGAGCGCCGCGGGTGGCAGGGTCACTTTCCTGGCTTTCGAGGCGTTTCCTCGGGCAGGGGGGGCAGGTCGTCGGGCATGATTTCGACCATTTTCCCGTCTTGCCACAGGATGAGCGGCTGATTGTGCCGCCGCGCAAGCTCGGCGGCGGCCCGCGCCGCGCGGATCATGGCCTTGCGGGCGCCGGCAATGTCGCGATCCTCTCCGGGTTCGGGCGTCACTCTTTCGCTCCCTTGCTGACCATTACAGGCGGCCACTGACTGGCGTCGAAAAGCTCCCAAGAATCGACGATCAGGCAATACATTTTACGGAAGTTCTCCAAACCTCGACGGAACCGGCGACGGACGACCTCGTCCGGCACGTTGTGCCCGCTCTGGGCGACCCGCTGCCGAACCCGCTGAATGGCGATCTCGGCGCTGGGCAGTTCCAGGAACAGCAGTTTAACTTGGTAGCCGAGCTCACGCCATTCCCTGATGTAGCTAAGATAGGCTCTGCCAGCCAAGGTCGTCTCGACGGCGAAATCCTCAAGATTTGCCACACGGCGCCTGACATGCTCAAGCATGAGCCGGGAAGCCTCCACCGCCATGATTTCGGGGCGAAACGGCGATAGGCCCTCGGCGATGAGGTCGGCGTTGATGAATGTTGGACAGGCACCTTCATCGACCAGAAACTGTCTGGCGAAGGTGGTCTTGCCTGCGCCGTTGGGGCCGGCGATGATCAACGCCCTAGGTGCCTTTAGTTCTTTGGGTTGCGTCATTTGTGCTTTCGCAGTCTTCCGCCACGTTCCGTTACGCGCTCAGATCGCGGCCTGCCGGAAACTATACCGTCACGAGAGCCGGATCGCCAGTTTCGACCGGGACTGTTGGAAATTTCCCCTTGGCTTTATCGCCTGGTCAGGGTAGAATACTCATGTTGTCGCAAGAGCGGCGGGGCCTTTGTGCGCTCGTCTGGCCATTCCGGCCGGGGGAGCGCCAGGGAGTCTGTATGCTCGCGACGCGGAAAAAAAGTTGAAATCGACTTGGGATTTCTGGAAGTGTCGGCCGAAAATGGGTATAATGCCCGACTTTCCAGTCAGGAGATTTGCTGCATGGGTGTGAAGATTACGCCGCGACAAGATGAGCACATAGAGCGTGCCTTGAAGCGCCTCAAGAAGGCCCTGGCCGAGGAAGGCATCCGCCACAAACGCACGCGGAAGTTCTACCAGACCAAGGGCGAGATACGCCGCGAGGAACGCAACCGCCAGCGCCGCCGGGCCATTAAGGTCCGCCGCGAGGCCTTGCACCCCCAGCCGACGAGGTAACCCCCAGCACCAAGCCGCTGCCGGCGCTACGACGCCGGCATCCACGCGTACATGGGTCGCGCCCGCTCCACGCCGAAAACGGCAACCGCGGTAGCCGGTAGCCGGTAGCCGGTAGCCGGCGCAGCCCTGCGTAGCCGCAGGCGAAGCAGGGTAGCCAGTCAAGCCAAACAGCGGAACCAGTTATTGGGAACCCGGAACCCGTTATTCACAAACCTGTGACTTTTGGGGGGCAGGGGGGGGCAGGGGTCAGGAACCTTTTCCACCTGTCAGAGCTAACACCTGTTCCGAGAGGTGCCTCCCTCTCCACGACACGCCAATGGCCTCGTGCGGCTCTTGCCCCCGTTTTTTGGGGTAATTCCAGCCCGTGCGATTGCCGGCGGCTGTGGTAGGATGGACCCATGGCCCTTGTGCTGGTGAAATTGCCCGACATCATACCGCCCCCCCCTCCGGAGGCCGCGGCGCTCATTGCCGACGCCCAGACGCGGATCGACGCATTCATCGAGTCCCGCCTGGCCGACCCGGTCAATTCGTTCGTGCCGAGTAATTTCTCGCTGGTTTACGGGGCGCTTCGTTGCGTTGCCCATGCGCACCTCTCGCCGGGGCCCTTGTTCTGCGAATGGGGCAGCGGCGCCGGCGTGGTTACGTGCCTGGCGGCGATGGCGGGCTTCGACGCCTGCGGCATCGAGTTCGAGGCCGACCTCGTGGCGCTGTCCGAGCGGCTGGCGAACGACCACGGCCTGAAGGTGAGTTTCTATCGCGGGAACCTCGTCCCCTACGGAGGCCAGAAGATCGCCGAGAGGGTTGGCGACTTCGAGTGGCTGGCCGTCGGCGGCAGCGACCCCTACGAGCAGATGGGCCTGGATGTCGACGACTTCGACATGGTCTTCGCGTACCCCTGGCCGGGCGAGCAACATGTGATCGAACGGCTCTTCGACCGCTTCGCCGCTAACGGCGCCCTGCTTATGACCTACAACGGCGCCGAGGGCGTGAACCTGTTTCGCAGGCGAACCGCCAGGCCCGGCCGGTAAGACCGAAGCCGGGGGCGGGGGGGGGCTGCGGGGTTCCTTGACACTGGGACACGCGATTTAAGTACCCCGCCCCGGAAGTTGGGGGGGCGGGATCTGCGGTGCCATGCTTCCGCGAGAAACGTGCGGAAGCATGGCACCGCCAAGGCGCCGTCTTCGGCCCCTCATTTCCGGGGCGAGGTACTAAGTGCCGCTACACTCCAATGATGCGTTCCGGGCGAGGTTTCCACGTGCCGCGTGAAGGCCGCCTCCGCGCCAGCCCGCCCTCTCCGTGTCCGCCCGTCCTTGCCTCGCTGGCTGAAGATTCTTTAGATTTTTTTTTAGAAATTAGGCTAGGCGCAGCGGCCGATGCGCGGTACCATGTTTCGCGCTCCGACCTCCGTTCCGTGAAGCGACGGAGTCAGTTGCACGTCGAGAGGCGATGGGCGTTCTCGCTCACTCGCGCTCGCCTCTAGCCCGCACGGGCAAGTTCACATGGATATGCCGTCTTTGGCTGGGCTGTCTCTGTTTGGACCCAACCCAAGGAGAGCCGTCATGTGCAGCGTCGGATCGACGAAATGGACGTGGCCCGCATGCTTCGCCACCGTGCTGAAGCCTGCGTACACCCTCGGCAACATCTCCGGCCGAGCGATCTCCGATGTCCGGTTCTTGCGCGCCCTGACGGCCGCCATCGCGGGATATGACAACCGGCTCTGTGCCGGCCCACTCAACGGTTACCGCGTTCTATTTCCCCCACGGTCTTTGCCTTGCACACGCTGCTCTGTGCAACGGCGTGAAAACCCGAGCAGCAAAGGAGCTGAATCATGAGGAAAATGCGAGTGGTAAGTGTGCTTCTGTGTTTGGCGGCGTTGGCGGCGGTCTCTGCGCCGGCCTACGCCGTCTTTCGGAACGGCCCGACGTGGCTGCCCAATTCGCAGTGGGATCTTACCGGCAGACACGTCCGTTTTGACTTGTCCAACGGAGAGGGGTATCCCACTACGCCCCATGGGCCGATATGGGACACCGGCCTCTGGGATTGCGACGACGTGTGGTGGTCCGCAAATGTTTCGTGGTACGACACTGCGCCCGGCTGGGCGAACCATCAGGGCCTGCTTGGCATCGACAACACTCAAGGTGACACGGATATCAGCGGATCCATCACGTTCCACATCAACAACTGGGATAACCAGAACCCGGAAAAGTGGGTCTGGGACGAGTTGGATTACTGCTTGTTAGGCGGCTCGACGATGCTGCACCGCCTGTATGTCCAGCCTCCTCCGTCCAACGTGATGGTCACCAAGGACCGGAAACTTAACCTGACGTCGATTGGTGTCGGGGATCCGGGGTTCTATGAGAACCTGGACGGCACCATCAAGCCCAACCCGGCGGCGGAAGATATCAAGATTGACTTCTTCGTCCCTGCCCACGGCGCGGCCTACATCGATTCGATCGAGTTCGCCACGCTGTGCGTGCCCGAGCCCGCAACAATGTCGCTGCTGGCCCTGGGCGGGCTGGCGCTGCTTGGGCGCAAGCGGAAATCCTGAGCCTGCCGAAGGGCTCCGCCGTCGCCAAGCACACCGCACCGGAAATGAGGGGCCGAAAACGGCGCCTTGGCGGTGCCATGCTTCCGCAAACAGCCGCGGAAGCATGGCACCGCAGGTTCCGCTCCCCAACTTCCGGGGCGGGGAGCCAAGGCTATAGCGGACAAGTCCGCCGTTGTGGGCTGTGCGCGCTGAGAACAGCCGAAAGCAGCCGAAAGCAAACGCTGCTCCGTACTCCAGGCCTCGGGCTGCGCGCCCGGGGCCTGGTTCGTTCCTGGCGGGATTCCACGTGATACTGTGATACATCGGCCGGCGCCGGCGCGCTATAATTTCTCCGGTACGTGCGTGCTTGCGCGAACGGACCGCGAGACAGCGGCAGAGGAGCCCGGTCATGAAGGCTTTCGTCAACGACAGGTGCAGCGGCGGGGCGTCATGTGCCGATACATGTCCGGAGGTCTTCGAGATGGTTACAAGGGAGTCGAAACGTGAAAGCATCCGTGGATGATGGCTGCATCGCGTGTGGCCTGTGCGTCGAGGTTTGCCCGGAGGTCTTTGAGTTGACAGAAGGCTCGGACGTGGCAAAGGTCATCGTCGCCGAAGTGCCCACCACCGTGGAGGCCTCGTGCCGCGAGGCTGCCGATGGTTGTCCGGTCGAGGCAATCCACCTGGAAGAATGACATGCAACATTCACGGCCTGTGGCAGTCGAGCAAACCGCTGGCCATGGCATGACCCGGCTGATGAACCGGATACGGCCCGCCTGGTCCTGTGTCGCGGCCAAGCAAACGCGGCTTGTGGCGATGCCTTAGAGTCGTCATTGCGAACCGTTCCGGCCTGGCCGAACCAGCTTCCCGGACCCGCAACGCAACCGGCTCTGGAAAAGGCCTGGCCGCTTTCCAGTTTCCGGCCTGGCGTGTAGAATGCCCTCATGGTCGACAGTGCCGAGCGAGATGTGCAGGATGAGCCGGATCGTCAGGGTCCTGTACCCGAGGCGCCCGTTATTGCGCCCGTGCGGGTGGTCTGGGCCGTTGGGCCGCAAACCTTCGACCACTACGCCCGCGTGCTCCAGCCCCTGGCTGTGGGCCTCATGGACGAGCTTGTCGAACTGTCCATAATGTGCCCGCCCGCGCCGGCGAATCAGCCGCCGCTGGGCATGCCCTGCGAGGTCGTGCCTTGCCCGTGCCGCGGCTGGCTGGGCTACCGCGAGTCGACGATCGAGCGGCTCGGCGAGAACTTCCGACGCTGGAAAGCGGACCTGATCCACGCCGTTGACGCCTCGGCCGCCGAACTGGCTTGCCAGGTGGCCCGCGACCAGAAACTGCCGTACGTCGTAAGCAGCTTCGACCTCGCGGACGCCAGGCGGTTCGGCGAGGCCGCCAACGAGGCGAACCTCCTGCTGGCCGCGTCCCAACCCATCGCCGACGCCCTGGCAGCCCATGGGCGCACCGACGGCGCCATCAAACTGCTGAGGCCGGGCGTTTTCCACGTCCGCCACGCCACGTGCTTCCAGGAGCCGGGCAACAGCGTGGCTATCGTTGCCGGCGGGCCGCTCGAAAACTTCCGCGCCTTTGACGCCGTCCTGCAATGCTTCGCCGAACTGGCTGGCAGGAAGTTCGACTGCGTTTTCTTCGTGGTAGGTTCAGGCCGGGCCGAGAGGAAGCTCCGCCAGCAGGCCCTTCGCCTGAGTCTCGGCCCGCGGATTACGTTCATCGACGCGCTTTCCATGGAGCAACTTGTCCGGATATTCCAGGACGCGGACGTCTACATCACGCCCGCGGTTCAGGGGGCCATCGACATGCAGTCGCTTCTGGCGATGGCTGCCGGCGTGCCCGTCCTGGCCGCGGCGGGCGAAGGCGCCAACGACTTCTTGCGCGACGGGCAGACCGTGATGAGCTTCGCCTGCGGCAACCACGAGGAACTGACCGCCAAGCTCTCGGCAATCCTCGACGACCGAGCCAGCGCACGTGCCCTGGCCGAGAACGCCCTTGAATACCTCCGCCTCAACCACAGCGCCGCTGCCAACGTGACCGCCCTGGCCCGCATGTACCGACAGGTGATTGCCTGCCGAAAG
>CAZSBS010000208.1:0-8824 GCA_964605095.1 uncultured Planctomycetaceae bacterium
TGATCGATCTCGGGCAACTCGGTTCTATGCAAATCACCCGCGCCAGCCATGTCGAACCTGATGACTCCGGGCAGTGGTGGGCGGATCTCCAGCCCGTAGGCGGTAAGAAACTTGGGCCTTTCACCGTCAGAAGTCAGGCCCTTGCTGCTGAACGGGATGAGCTGGAACGTCGGCTCACCCAGTATGGAGCACACCCCTAACCTTGCTTGGTCACACAGATTTTAGGAACAGTTCCAAGAATCCTGCCGATCAATGCAGCCCTACTTGCCGGGCTTGTCCTCCGTGTTTCCGTTCAGGGCTCCAGTAACGCATGAAGGAACATAGCCGCTACCACTCCTCCGCCAGCATGAGCATCCAAGGCCAAGCCGTTTCGTGTCCGTAAGGCGGTAGCACGGTGTCGGTTGTGGCCGTTGGACGCAACAGCTGGATGATCCCCACCTGGTCGAGCAGATTGCTGGGACGTCCCCACAATCTTGCGGGTTACGCCAGCTTGACAATTCCCCCCTCGCTCCAAGGAGCATATTCGTGCCGATTAAGCAGGACACAGTCACTCTGCGTATCACCCACCGGGAGCTCGGCACAATCTTGCCCGCCAAGTGCTTAATTCGAGCCCCGCGTCAGCTATAAACAGTGCAGGTCAGCATGCCATCCGAAGTCGTCGGAATTGGGCGATTGGGGTGCTTTTTTCACCTTTTCGGGGCGCTACGCCGTTGCCCGTCGGATCCTCACGCCTATCCCCGCGTCTGATGGTGAAGGCCAGCTTGCCGTCGTCGGCCTCGGCGGCGGTCAGGGCATTGCCCAGGGCGATATACGGCTCGGGATCGGAGACCGCCTTGCCGTTCACCTTGACGAGAATATCGCCCTTCTGGAACATCCCAGCCGCGGGCGTGTCCGGCTCGGTGCTGTCCACCGTAACCAGAAGGCCCTTTTCGATGGTCGCGTAGATGCCCGTGACGCCAATGTGGAACTTGGGATACGCCTTGGCGGGATCGGACGGCGTCATGAGAAACACCTTGCCCGCAAAACACTGGCCGGTGATGAAAAGACTGACGAAAAGGCCGAAGAATGTAGCTGAGAGTGCCTGTCGCATGTTATTCATCTTGGTCTCCTGGGGGTCTTCCGGCATCTGCTGTCCGGATACTTGGTGCGGGCAATCAAGTAACTGACAAAAGAGTTGATTCTGCACGGGCCGATGGCGGAAGCCCGGGGGATGGGCAGCTTCCGCCGGTCGGAGCCGTGCGTCTGAATGGTCTTGCAACTCATGAATTCGCGTGCCTTCCCGAATCAAGGTACAACGATTCCGCAGAATCTGCATGTAACCCTGCACGATTCAACGACAAGACTCATCCAAGGTGGCGGGAAAACTACCTGCCGACTCCAGCCAGCACCAGAAATCGCCGCCGGTACGTCGGCAGGGGAAAGATATCATGGCTTGCCCCGCCGGATGCGATTCTCGGTATGCACAGCCACCCGCGACGGACTTCAGCCGCCGGCCCCCGTTTCTTCTTGGTGCCCGGTGGTGTTCGGTGGTTCCCCTTGGGCGGCAATTTGGATATGATCATGGGACCGGTGATACCGCCAAGAGTCGTGGGCAGCCAATGAGGCGCGCTCTTCACATGAAGCGTCATCTGGACACGAGGAGAAGGACATGATCAAGGCCACGCGTTTCGTCAAGGGCATCTGCCTGTTTCTCTGCCTCGCCAGTCTGGCCGGAGCGGCCGGCGCGGCGGACTTCTTCTTCAAGGACGACGACGTGATTGTCGTCATGGGCGACAGCATCACCGAGCAGCACCTCTACAGCAACTACCTGGAGATGTGGACGCTCAGCCGCCTGCCAACCTGGAAACTGAGGTTTCACAACGTGGGGATTGGTGGCGACCGCTCGCCGGGCGGCAACTCCCGCTTCAAACGGGACGTGCTGACCTTCAAGGCCACGGCGATGACCGTCGATTTCGGCATGAACGACGGCGGCTACTCAACGTTCAACCCGCAGGGATTCAAGAACTACGTGGAGGGGCTCAAGGGCATCTCCAGCCAAGCCAAGGCGGCGGGCATCCGGGTAGCGTGGCTGACTCCCAGCCCGGTCGAGAAGAATGAAGACGGCCCGGCCTTGCAGGGCTACAACGAGACGCTTGAGAAATTCTCAGAGGGGGTGAAGGAGTTAGCGACCGCCAATGGCGAGGTGTTCGTGGACCAGTTCCATCCCTTCGTGACGGCCCAGGACAAGGCACGGGCCGAAAAGCCCACCAATCGTATCGGCGGCGGCGACGCGGTCCATCCCGGCCCTGCGGGGCAGGCCCTGATGGCCTGGGCGATCCTCAAAGGACTGAACTTCCCTCGCCTGGTTTCAGCGGCCGATATCGACACGTCGGCGGGCAAGGCCGTCAAGGCCGAGAACTGCAAGATCGACGAGGTGGCTGTCAAGGATGGCGGCGTGAAGTTCCGGCGACTGGACCACGCCCTTCCATTCTTCCCGTCCGAGGCCAAGAGTATCCTCAGGTGGGTGCCGATTTTGGAAGAACTCAATGAGTATGGCCTGAAGGTGACCGGTCTCACGGCCGGGCAGTACGACATCCTGGTGGACGGCAAGAAGGTGGCCCAGCACAACGATGTGGAACTGGCGGCCGGATTGAACCTGGCGGCGGCAGTTCTCGATGCGGGCCCGATTGCCGAACAGGTCGGCGCTGCCTGGAAGGCGCTGGTCGCCAAGAACCAGTTCCACCATGATCAAATCTACAACCCCTTCCTCCGCAGTCCTGCTGGCATTCCTGATTGGCTCGACCTGAAACCCGAGGAGATCGAGAGCAAGCGTCATGCCGCGATGCAGAAGCGTCTGGCCCAGTACGTGGCGATGCAGGATGCCCTCCGGCAGTTGCTGACGCCTCAGCCGCACTCTTTTGAGATCGTTCCGGCACAGCAGGCGAAGTAGGTATGCGGTTGAGCCGCGTTGGCGTAGTGGGCAAGGGAAATGAGGTGCAGAACGGCGGATTTGACGTTCTTGGCCCATGCGGAAGGCAACGGGATGTATGGCAAAGGCTGATCGGACAATGATAGGCCTCCTGAGCCTCGTTACTTTCGGTGAGGCCAAAGTTTACCACGTCATTCTATGGCGTCAAGATCCCCAAGTCTGTTCGGTAAGTGTGAGGGCCGAAAGGCGATAGACTTGGACACCGTGGGCAAAGGAATGGTCGAACTGCTGAAGAAGTAGTCTGAACTACCAGAATGAGGAGCAAGACGTGAAAGACGTCGCCATCTATTGCTGCGGTATGTTGACGGTGATTGCGTGGGCAGCGCTGGCCAATGTGCGGGCGGCGGAGTTCACGCCTTCACGGACCATTACGCTGGACGGCCCTGACTGGCGGCTTGCCACGGACCCTTACAACAAAGGTCGCGATGAGAAGTGGTTTGAGGCCCCGCGTCCGGAGGCCAAGCCGGCAACCTTGCCATGCACGATTCAGGAGATATTCCCCACCTACGCCGGGCTGGCTTGGTATTGGAAAGCGTTCGAGGCGCCGAAGAATCTGCTTCCCGGCGGCCGGTATCTGTTGCGATTCTGGAAGGTGGACTATAAGGCCGACGTCTGGGTGAACGGCAAGTTCGTCGGTTCTCATGAAGATGGCGACGAGCCCTTTGTCCTGGACACGACCGGCGCCGTGCGGGCTGGCCTCAACATGTTGGCAATACGCGTGCTTCACCCCACGGCGACCCCCATCGACGGGATCGTGCAGCGGGAAACGGCCTGCGGCTTCAAGTTCGGACTGCCATGCTCGGACTGGAACTTCGGAGGCATCCTCGATTCGGTGGACCTGCTGGCGGCGCCGGCGGTGCGGATCGAGGATCTGTACGCCGCCGCGGACTGCAAGAGCGGCGAGGTCCGGGTGCAGATCAATGTCCGCAACTCCGGGAGCGGGAAAGCCCGCGTGCGGCTGGTCGTGTCTGTCGCCCCGGCCGTCAGCGGCGAATTGGCCGATGAGGCGGTGCAAGAGCAGGAGGTCCCGGCCGGCGACACGGTGGTCACCAAGACGGTTCGCGTGGCGCAGCACCGTTTGTGGGAGTTGGACGACCCGGTGCTGTACCGGGTGACGGCTCGCATTGAGGATTTGGCTGCCGCTTCCGTCGATGAGAAGTCTGACCGTTTCGGGTTTAGGGACTTCCGCTATGAGAATGGCTATTTCCGCCTCAACGGTAGGCGGATCTTCCTCCGCAGCGCGCACATCGTGTGGACGACACCGGTCAAGATCCATTCCGCCCGGGACCGCGAGATGCTCAGAAAAGACATCCTGTATGCCAAGGCGATGGGATTCAATGCCATCCGATACCTGCCTTTTGCCGCGCCGCGTTGCCAACTCGATCTGGCGGACGAGTTGGGGATCATGATCATGCAGCAGTCGATGTCCAGTTGGTGCATGGGCTATCCCAAGGACAAGACGTTGGGCGACCAGCGATTTGATCGCTCGCTTTTGGGAATCGTCCGCCGAGACCGAAACCATCCCAGCATCACGATGTGGTACTTCCTCAATGAAACGGGCGACGGCCCGGTGTTCCGGCGCGCCGTGGAGGCGCTGCCGAAAGTGCGTGCCATGGACGGCCAGCGCGTGTGCCTATTGAACAGCGGTCGCTGGGACCGGCAGAACAAGACGATCGGCAGCCTCAGCAATCCCGGATCGAAGGTGTGGGACGCGACGGACTTGCGCGACGTGCATACCTATCTGCCCGCCCCGCACCACGCCGGCATCATTCGCACCCTGCGCGGCGGGGGCATGCCACAGGCCGGCGCGAAGCTAGATCCGCTGTTCCTCTCGGAGTACGGGATCGGCAGTGCGCTGGACCTGGTGAAGCTGACCCGCGACTTCGAGCGATGGGGCGCGGCCGAGGCGATGGATGCGAAGTACTATCGCACACGCCTGGACCAGTTTCTGGCGGACTGGGATCGCTGGCGCCTGGCGGAGGTCTTTGGTCGGCCGGAGGATTACTTCCGAGCCTGCCAAGCAGCCAACGGGGCACAGCGAACGCTGGGCTTGAACGCGCTGCGCTCCGACCCCAACCTGATCGGCTACAGCATGACGGGCATGTTCGATCACGTGGGCTGCGGCGAGGGCCTGATCACGATGTTCCGGGACCTCAAACCCGGCATCGTTGATGCGATGCGCGACGGTTGGGCGCCCTTGCGGTGGTGCCTGTTTGCCGAACCCTACCAGCTCTACCGTGGCGGCACGGTGCGCATCGAGGCGGTCTTGGCCAATGAGAATGTCCTGCGGCCGGGCGCTTACGAAGTAGAGGTGGTTGTGCTCGATCCCGATCAGAAGGCCGTCTTCAAGAAGAAGGTCAACCTGAACATCCCCGATCCGAAGACCGACCCGCCGCTGGCCCTGCCGGTGCTGGCCGAGGATGTGAATATCGACGGGCCGGCGGGTCGCTATCGCCTGGCCGCGCATTTCGTTTCCGGCGCGGCGGCGGCGGGGCAGCCTGTCGAATTCTACGTGGACGATCCGGCCGCCATGCCGTCCGTGAAGGCCGAGATCGCGATCTGGGGGAAGGACGAGGCATTGGAGACCTGGCTGAAAGACCACGGCATCGCGTTTCGCCCGCTGGCCGAGGGTGAGCCACGCAGGCGGGAAGTCATCCTCGCCGTGGGCAAGGCCAAGTGGACGGCGGAAGTGTTTGCGGATGTTGCGCGCCGGATTGCTCGCGGGTCGACCGTCATCTTCCTCTCGCCGCAAACGATGATGGATGATGCGCTGGCGTCGGACCAATCGAAGGCTGCGGGCCAGCGCCACGGGCTGTTCTGGCTTCCCCTGGCCCGCAAGGGGACACTTGCCGGACTGGACAATCTTCCCGGCTTGTATCATCGGGACGACTGGGCCCGTCGCCACCCCCTCTTCGAGGGCCTGCCCTGCGGCGGGCTGATGGACTGGACATTCTACCGCAGCATCGTGCCCTTGGGAGGGCTGAGCCTCATGGGCTTGGACCAGCCGGCCGAGGCGGTCTGCGGCGGGATCAACACTTGTAGCGGATACCGCTCGGGCATCTACCTGGGAGTGTACAACCTGGGCGCCGGCCGGTTCATCGCCAATGCGTTGAACATCCGCGAGAACCTCGGCCGCGACCCCGTTGCCGAGCGGCTGTTGCGCAACATGCTCAACTACGCCGCGAGGGATATCCACAAGCCGCTGTCCGACTTGCCGGCCGATTTCGATAAGCAACTGGAAACAATGCGGTACAAGTGATTGTACTGTAGAGCGATGTGTCGGTGGGAGAAACGTCTCCCCTGACCCGCAGACCAGCCGTTTTCCGAGACGGCGTGCAACAGCACCAGAGGAACCTGATATGAACAGCACATTGACGATAACCTTTTGCTCTCTTGCCTTGATCTTCGCGGTAGCGAGCCATGTCGGCGCCGTTGAGCCGAAGGTCGTCGACGCGCTCGATCGCGTGCGACTTACTCGCTCGGAGCTGTCGGGCGAGATCGGCCGGCGCATCGGGGACCTGATCTACAAGAACTACATGGCGCTGAATCTCGAACGGGATTTCCTGGACCCGTTCAGGAAGCGCCCCCCGGGCAACTGGCGATACATCGGCGTGGGCAAGGTGATCGACGCGGGCAGCATGTTCGCTGCCTACACAGGCGATCCGAACGTCGCCAAGCGGACGTCCCGGCTGATCGACGAACTGATGAAGACCCGAGACCCCGACGGTTACCTGGGACACATGCCCGCGGAACCCGACGGCCGGCAGAACTACCGCAACTGGATCCTGCACGATCAGGAATACACGATCCTGGGCCTGGTCGACCACTGGCGGTACTGCGGCGACGAGAAGTCGCTCGCGTACGCCCGCCAGGTGGGTGACTACGTGCTCGCCACGTTCCCCAAGAATCCCAAGCCGGAAGGAGTGTGCACGGCTGGATTACCCGAGGCTATGTTGACGCTCTACGGGGCTACCGGCGACCCGCGCTATCTGCGTTTTGCGGCCGATACGCGCCACGGCAATCCCGGCGAGGTCGAATGCAGCAGCCTTCGCGATTGGAAGAAGGAGACGCTGTTCCAGGGCGCGCCCTCCTCCCACGTGTACGTCAATGTGTCGCGTTGCTACAGTCAAACCATGCTCTACCGCTGGGAACCTCAGGAGAAGCTGCTGAAGACATCCCAGTTCATCCTGCAGGAACTCACCCGCCGGGGCGGCTGCTTGTTTCTTATCGGGTCCGCTTCTGACGGCGAACGCTTTTCATTTACGCAGAACGGCAGCGGCAAGATCAGCGAATCGTGCGTCACCGCATACCTGATCCGCTGGTTCGACAGCCTGATGCGGCTGGAAGGCGATCTTCGCTACGGCGACCTGATGGAGCGCGCCATCTACAACGCCCTGTTCGCGGCCCAGGACCCGGCCGGGCGACGGTTGCGTTATTTCACGCCGTTCGAGGGTCCGCGCGCGTATTTCGGCAACGATGGTTTCTGCTGCCCCGGCAACTACCGGCGCATCGTGGCCGAATTGCCCGAGATGGTTTACTATCGGACCCGGGATGGCGGCGTTGCCGTGAATCTCTTTACGGAGTCGAAGAAGACCATCGCGCTGGGCAGTGGGCGCAGCGTGACGATCCAACAGCAGACAGATTACCCCACGTCCGGCCTGGTGAAGATTGCCGTCACACCGTCGGGGGTGATGGAATTCCCGCTGCGGCTCCGCATTCCCCATTGGTGTCCGAAGGCCAAGCTGGCGATCAACGGCGAGGCGCCGCGGGAGGTCTCGCCCGGCGAGAAGTTCCACGAGATCCGCCGCACCTGGAAACCGGGCGACACCGTGACGCTCGACATGCCCATGCCATGGCGCCTGGTCCGGGGGTGCAAGCTCCAGGAAGGGCGAGTCGCCTTGATGCGCGGGCCAGTGGTCTACTGCATTGGCGCCGCGGGCAATGCCGAACTGCTTAAGAAGTACCCGGAACCGCGCCAACTGGTGATCGACCCCGCATCGCTGGGCGAGCCGGTCCCCGACGTGTCGGTTCGCCCCGCCGGGCTGAAGGTCGAGGTGAAAGCGTGGGTGCCGGAACCCAGCGACGTTAAAGGCGCCGCGACTTTGGACATCGTACTAACCGAGTTCGTCGACCCGAGCGGTGTGGCCACGTATTTCCGCGTTCCCGATCTGACCGAGGCGGTCGACGACGAACTGACCAACGAGAAGTAGCCCAAGAGCGGACGAATACCACCGTCCGATGGAAGGCAAACTTGATCTGTGGTTAGCCGGGAAGGAGCTTGCGAATGTCCCGGACTGTCTCATGACTATCAGGAAGGCCCACGACGGTTGTTGACGCTGTCCCCCCGAATAATTCGGTCGCGGCTGTGCCATAAGGACTTACGGCAGGTTGCCATCTGAAACCTTTCGTGCTATCAGGTCCGCATGAATACCATCATCGACCTCTTGCAGAACCTCTGGAACGCGACGTGATGCCTCGGCGCGTTGCTCGGCTATGGGACCTGAAAGATTCATGGGACGTCCCAGCAATCTGCCTGGCCCGCAGCTGAGTTTAGGAAACACCTCCGGAATCCGTCCGATGCTGGACTCACGAAGGCCCTCGATCCGCCTGTGGGACACCAGCAGGCACGCCCATGTTCAGCCTGTTCCCTGCCTGGCCTCCTCCAGCATCGCCCCTTGGCTGGGTCGGCTATTTCGGTATCAAGCGACCGGAGCGGCGGTCAGAAGACCAAGGACAGGCCGTCAAGGCTGCCAGGGCTCTTGCGTACGTGAATTCCGGGTCTCGACGTAGCCTCGACGTGTCTTGAGTCGGTTTCATTCGTACAACTTGACCTTGGCCAACCTCGCAAGCCCTCGG
>CAZSBS010000209.1:0-8805 GCA_964605095.1 uncultured Planctomycetaceae bacterium
TGCGGAACTGAGGCTCCAGCCCGGGAACCAGGTGTATGTCGCTTGCTCCGGCCTCATACGCGGTTGTCAGAATCTGTTCCAGGTAGCCCATTTTCCAGTTATCTCCAGTTATGCCTCGGTGACCCGCATTACCTCTTCGACCGTTGTCAGCCCCTGGCTGACTTTTACAAGCCCGTCCTCGCGCAGGGTTCGCATACCGGCGGCGCGGGCGGCGTCTCGAAGTTCGTTGAGCGTCGGACCCGTCGAGATGATCCGTCGCAGGTCGTTGTCGACGAGCAGGAACTCGTATATTCCGACCCGGCTGCGGTAGCCGGTGTTGCGGCACTTGTCGCAGCCTCGCCCGTGGAAGAGCTGGGCGGGGTCCGAGCCGTTTTTTCGCAGGTACTGCGCCAGGCTGTCGGGCACGTCCGTCATCGGCTCCTTGCACTCCGAGCAGATCCGCCGGACCAGCCTCTGGGCGAGTATCCCGTTGACCGACGCGCTGATGAGAAACGGCTCGACGCCGATGTTCATCAGGCGAGTCACGCTCGACGGCGCGTCGTTGGTGTGAAGCGTGCTGAGCACCAGGTGCCCGGTAAGCGCGGCCTGGATCGCTATGCGGGCGGTCTCCTGGTCGCGGATCTCGCCAACCATGATCACGTCCGGGTCCTGCCGCAGCAGGCTCCGCAGCGCGGCGGCGAACGTCATGCCGATCGCCTCGTGGACGTTAACCTGGTTGCAGAAGTCCAGTTCGTACTCGACGGGGTCCTCGACCGTGGAGATGTTCTGGGTCTCGCCGTCCATGATCCGCAGGCCGGAATAGAGCGTCGTGCTCTTGCCGCTGCCGGTCGGGCCGGTGACCAGGACTATGCCGTGGGGCTGGAGAATCTGCTCCTTGAATGCCTTGAGCGTCTCGGGCAGGAAGCCGAGGTTGGCCAGGCCCACCTGCGTGCTTCTGGGATCGAGGATTCTTATGACGCACTTCTCGCCGTGGATGACCGGCAGGATGCTGACGCGAAGGTCCACGGTCCGGCCGTGAACCGTCGCCCGGATTCTGCCGTCCTGGGGCAGGCGACGCTCGGAAATGTCAAGGTTGGCCATGATCTTCAGGCGGGAGATGATGGCTGAATGCATCCTGGCCGGCGGAGCGGTCTGGTCAAACAGCACGCCGTCTATGCGGGTTCGAATTCGCAGCCGCACCTCACCAGGCTCGATGTGTATGTCGCTGGCGCCTTCTCTGACTGCCAAAGAAATCAGGAAGTTCACGTACCGGATGACCGGGCTCTCGCCGGCCAGCATTTCCAGGTTTGCGACGTCCTCGTTGGGCGAATCGACGACCTCGACGGTGTCCTCCGAGATGCCCTTGATGATCTCGTCGACCTGATCATTGGGGTCGGCTGAAAGGTCCTCGATTACTCGCCGTATGTCCCCCGGAGGCGCCACGGCGAGCTTGATCTGCCCGTCGATCCGCCTCTTTATGTCGTCTATCAGGAATATGTCCGCCGGGTCCGTCAGGGCCACCACGATGCCGTGCTCGGCCTTTTGGATAGGCAGGACCATCTTGGCCTTGCAGTACGACACCGGCAGGAGCCCGAAGACACGCTGGTCCACGTCGGCCGCCACGACGCGCAGGAACGGCAGCTTGAAGTACATTGCCACCGCCTGGAGGGCCTGCGTGGAGTCGATGGCCTTGGCCTGGACCAGGATATCCAGGACGCTCATACGCGGGTTGTCCGCGCGGTGCAACTCCGCCTGCTCGATCTGCTCGGCCGTTACCTGCCCGGTTTCCACCAGCAGGCGTTCCGGGCCGTGACGGGCGATGCTGGGGTCCGCCGGCCGCCATAGGACGTCGAACTCGGCCGGATCCGCTCGCGAGCCCGATGCCTCGACCGGCTGCTTCGACGGGTTTTTGGTCAACAGCGACAAAATTACCTCCAGATCTCCAGTACTCGCACCAGGCCGGCTGCAACCGGGCTACTTGGGCAACTCAAGGACATGCTTCTGGTCCTTCCACGTCAACTCCACCTCGCGCGGGCTTATCCGCGTGACGGTCCATCCCTTGATGTTCTGGCCGTTGGTGACCAGGTTGTTGGAGACCAGCGCCGCCGGGCATTTGCCTACAAGCACCGATTGCAGCTTGAGCGTCTTGACCGCCGCCATCGCCGCCTTGAGTTCGGCCGGCACGCTGTCCTTGGGATCGACTTCCTTGGGCACCACAACGGGCGCGGCCTCGGGCGCCTTATCCTTGAAAACGAAAGGATTGCGCGCGAGGCGACCACGGTCGACCTGCCTCTGCCTGGCGGCCGTGTAGAACTCCTCCACGATAGCCTTGGCGTCGGTTCGCTTATTGAGTTCGCCGGCGCCCGGCTGGGCCTCCATCAGGTTCAGGGCGGCGTCAACCTTGGCGTAGACCAGGTTCTGCTCGCCCTTGGCTGCCTTAGGCCCGCCGCTATGGCCAAGGACGTACAAAGCCGCGAAGCCCGTGGCGTAGACGCCCAGCAGAACCAGGCTGCCTCGCGTCAGGAACCCGCTGCGTTTCGGCTTGCGGGCAACCGGCGCTTGGACTTGGCACGGCTGGAGTTCCGCGGACATCGCCGGGCCCTGCGCTGGCGGCCCTGCTGGTTTGGGTATTGGTTCCATCATCACGTTTCGCTCTTTCGGTTGGTCTGGTTCTCGAAGAAAATCGACATCATCAAAGAGGCCTTGATAAGGCCCTTCTTAACTTCAGTGCCGCCGTTTTCCGGTTCGAGCTTTATCTCGCGGATTCGCATGATTCGCGGCTGGGCCTCCAGGGCCAGCAGGAAGCTGTAGAAGCCCATAAAGTCGCCCTCGAATTCCATCTTGATGGGCTGCTCGATCTGCGTCGCCCCGGCCGGCACGAACAGGCTGACCCCGTTGGACTTCGTCGCGTAAATGCCCTTTGTGGCCAGGTCATTTGCCTCCGCCAGCCGCCAGACCTCCTCGAGGACCTTGTCCATCTCCTTCTCGCTGGGCAGCTTGGACTGGAAGAACTGGATGGCCTTGTCAAGGTTGGCGATCTCGTCCTTGAGGTTGCCGATGGTGGCCGTGGCGCGGTTGATCTTCTGAAGCTGGCGCTGCTTGGCGGCGATGGCAAGCCGCATCTGCCGGTCTTCCAGGCCTCGCGGGAGGAACAGGAAGTACCACGCGCCGAACACGATTCCCAGCAGCATCAGGGTGAAGGCGCCCTGTCGCGCCAATTCGCTTCGGTCGATGGTCATCGGCTCTCTCCCATGGACAGTTCGGCGGATGCTTTGCCTGGCGCCTCATTTGGCTGCTCGTCGCGGATGGCGTCGAGCACGTCGGCATCCGGCTTGAGAATGACGGACAATTGGAACTCGCGCGTGCCCTTGTCCTGCGGATCCCTGGATTCCTTGCTGTAGGACAGGTCGACGACTTGCGTCAGCGGGTGAGCGGCCAGGCGGGCGATGAAACGGGCCACCTGGACGTCAGTGGCCGCTTTTCCGGTAATGCTGAGCGTCACCGCCAGTTGAGGCGCCTTTGGTGCGGCCGAGGCCTTCACTGCCGCGGCCTTGGTCTTGACCTTGCCGGTTTCGGCTTCGCCAACCACCTGAATCGCCATCCGAACGGATTTGAGGCTCGCGCCATCCGGCAGCGCGTTGGTCAGCATGGCCAGCAGATAGCTTCGGGGCATGCGTTCCATGAGGGAGGCTGAACGCTTGGCCTTGTCGAGCATGTTGGCCTTTTGCTTCTCGAGCTGGTGGACCTCGTCGATGAGCTTGGCGGCGTCGGCGTAGGAGGCGCTCATGCGATCGCAGACTTGCCTGGTCCGGCGGGTGCTTTGCTCGCTGACGACGGCCGCGCCGCAGATGGAAATGATGACCACGCCGAACAGCACCGCGCAGATCATGTTGCCGCGGTGCTGGCGCCGGCGTTGGAGATAGTCGTCAGGAAGAAGGTTTATTGTGCTCATTTCTGCTTGTCCTCATGCGGCCTGTCCGCTGCCAAGGCTGAGTCCCACGGCCACGGCCCAGCGGGGTTGGGGTTCGCGGCGGTCAATGCCCAAATCCGATCCGGAGGAGTTGGCGGCGTTGCCGATGCGAACCAGCGGATCGCCGATCTGGGCCGGCACGTTAAGCCGCTGGGCGATGAGCTGGCAGAGCCGCTTGTCCATGGCCTGGCCGCCAAGAAAAATCGCCCGCTCGACGCCCTGGTTGCGGAAGACCGACTCGTAATACCGAAGACATTGCGTAAGTTCGTCGGTCAGATCGTCCAGAACGCCTCCCAAGTGCTGGTTGATCTGCTCGGGTGAGACCTGCGTTTCCTTGCCCGCGGCCTGGTCGCGGCGAAGCTGCCAGGCCTGCTGGGGGCTGATCTTGAGCCCCTCGGCCAGGGCGGCGTCCAACTGGCGCCCGGCGACCATCAGGTTCCGCGCAAAGACGATGCGATTGCCGTGAGCAAGCACCGCCTGAGTGCTCGACTGGCCGATGTCCAAGTACAGGATCGCGCGGGCAGCGTCCGACGTACGCCTGAACAGCCGGGCGAAACACTCCACGATGGCGAAGCTTTCGATGTTCACGCCCGAGACGTCCAGCCCGGCCTTGCGAGCCATGGCCAGGCAGGCCATTACCGTCTCCCGCGCCGCGGCCACAACGATGACCTCCTGGCGAGCGTCGCCCTCGCCGGCGACTTCCCCGGCCACGATGTGGCGTATCTCCGCCGATGTGGCCGAAAATGGCAGCTTGCCCTGGACCTCCTGAAGAACCGCCGCCTCGACCAACTCGGGCGCCGTGCGGGCAATCTTGACGTGCTGGACGAACGTGGCCTCGGCCGGCAGGCCCAGCACGCACTCCCGCCCCACAAACCCGCCGGCTGAAAGCAGGCCCTTTATCGTCGAGCCGCAAGAGTCCAGCCGCGACTGGAAATCCGCCTGCTTCTCCGCGGGGATGTCCGCCGAGGCGGCGGCGAGCAAGTCGTAGTTTCCCTCGTTCTGGCGGAACTGAGCCATTCTGATGGCTGTGGTGCCCAGATCCAGGCCGATGGGAAGCACTTTACCCTTTAGCATCTTGACTGCCATTACGCGCTCCATGAAGGCTGATTCAGCACAAAGCCGAAACAGGCCAACTCGAACAGCCGCGCGCCCAGACCGTAACGGCAGGGGAATCGCGACGCTCGGGCAACGCTGCAATCCCATGAGGATCCAACGCTTTGCGCGCCAGCCTTGCGACTGGGTGGCCTTTTTCCGCTCGCCATGGCTCTTCCTGAACTTAACATACGTTACCGGTGCAGGTTGGGCAAACGCCCAGTCGCGACGGCTTTCACGCTCCGGTTCCTCTATCGGAAGCTTGCAGGCCGGCATTAAACAGTGCGAAGTGGAAAATATTGGGTGGTCAGGTACGCCGCCCAAGAAATAAGCGGTAGGAAGTGGGTGCCATGCTTCCGCACACTTTTCACGGAAGCATGGCACCGCTGATTCTGTCCCTGTTCAATAAGGGGATGCACTACGCCTCGGCCAAGATGTCAGCCAAGACCTCGTTGCTGACGAACATCGCAGATGTGGGAATCCGCAGATGACCGGCCTGAACCTCCAGCCAGCCGGTCTGAATGTACCGCGAGATGCTCCGGGCGAACACCTGCCGGACATCCTGGCCGTGACGATCCGCAAATGCTTGCAAATCAAGGCCTTGCGTCAGACGCAGTGCCAGCATGACCGTCTCGGCCATGGCTTTGCGGCCGGTGAGTTGCTCCTGGCTTGCCGGTGCGGCCTGGCCGGAAAGCAAGGCGCGGACGTACGCTGCCAAATCCGGGACGTTTGTCCGCCGAACGCCGCCAAGATAGCTGGCGGCGCCAGGGCCAAGCCCGATGTAAGGCATGTTTCGCCAATACGTTAAGTTGTGGCGGCACTGCCGGCCCGGCTGGGCGAAGTTCGATATCTCGTAGTGTTCCAGCCCCGCATCCGCCGCGGCCGAGATCGCATGACGCCAGCAGGTCTCCTGCTCGGCCTCGTCCATTTCCGCAACTCGCCCGGCCTGGAGGTCCTGCCAGAGCGGGGTATTCTCCTCGAAGCTCAAGGCATAGCAGCTAAGGTGCTCCGGCCTCAGGTCCAGGGCCTCGGCAACCGAGTCCTGCCATGACTGGAGGCTCTGGCCCGGAATGCCGTAGATAAGGTCCAGGCCGAGGTTCTGTAAGCCCGCTTGGCGCAGCATATTGAAGGCGTCACGGGCCTGTTGCGGCGAGTGGATGCGTCCCAGGATCGCAAGCTCATCGGCCCTTAGCGACTGCACACCGAGGTTGACGCGGTTTACGCCGGCGCTGACGAGGATTTCGACGCCCCGGCCATCGACTGTGCCGGGGTTGGCCTCGACGGAGAACTCGGTGTCGCAACCGAGCCAGCCGGCGGGGATGGCCAGCAACTCTTCCAGGCCGGGTCCGCCGATGGACGTGGGCGTGCCGCCGCCGACGAACACGCTGGCCAGCGGCTTGCGGAGGCGGGGGGCCTGTGCCCGCATTTCCGCGGCAAGGGCCTGGAGAAATTCGCCGGTCCCCGACTGGCCTGTCGCCAGCGAGTAGAAGTCGCAATATCTGCACTTGGCGGCACAGAACGGGACGTGGATGTACAGTGCCCCGGCCGGGGTGCCGCAAACTTCGTGTCGATTTTTCTTGCAGGGATGAGATGACACCATAGAATAGACTCTGTGATCTGGTGATCTGGACGATGGTTGTGTTTCATCTCAGTGTACTGTCGGCTCTATAGGCGAGTGTCAGGATTATCTTATGGATGTCAAACTGGTCATGTTCAAGCCCAACGGGCAACGGAAGGACATCGCGGTAGCCAAGAAGCTGATCGTCATCGGCCGAGGTGAAAACTGCGACGTCCAGATTCCTCTCGAGAACGTGTCGCGCCGGCACTGCGAGATCAGCTTCACCGGCGAGGAAGTCAAGGTCAAGGACCTTGCATCCTCCAACGGCACGTACGTAAACAACAAGCGGGTCAACGAGACCACGTTGAAGGCCGGAGACAGGCTGGTTGTCGGGCCTGTGGTCTTCACGGTGCAGGTTGACGGCCAGCCGGACGCCATCGAGCCGCAGAAGACCCGCGGCGAGAGGGGCAAGGACGCCAAGTCCGCCGGTGCCGACGATGTCGTCGAGCTCGAAGCCGACGTCATCGACAACACCACCAGCGCCGAGGACATCCTGACCATGGCCATGGGAAGCTCGGCCTCCGCTCAGGACCTCGACCCGATCGCCGCCCTCGAGGCCCTCGCGGCCGAGGGGCAGAAGAAAAAGAAATAGCGCCCTCGTTCGCGACTCCGGGCGTGCTGCCGCTGTCGCGGGCATAGTGGCGCCATGAGGCATTCCCGCGGGCGATGCGCGTCTGTGTGACGTCGCTCGCGGTTTTTATTGCTACTTGCCACCTTTATCCGCAACGTCGGCCGGGCGGGGGGCCTTTTCGGGTCCGCCGGCGATGAGGAAGTGCCTGAGCATGGCCGCGGCGGCGATGGCGTCCTGGCGGGCCTTCCTGCCCTTGCGGGTGAACAGGCCGGCCAGGGCCTCGTCAGCGGCGAAACTCGTCAGCCGCTCGTCCCACAGCCGCACGTCCAAGCCTGTCGCCTCGGCCAACTCGCGTGCCATGCGGCGCACCAGTTTGGCCTGGGGACCCTCCGTATCGTCCATGTTCAAAGGCCAGCCGACCACGACGCCGTCGACTCGGTAGTCCTTCGCCAGTTCCTCGATCCGCCGGGTTGCCGCGGCGGCGGGCTCGGCTGGGATCATTTCCAGCGGCCCGGCTATGCCGTCTTCGGTGCTGCCGGCAGCGACGCCGATGCGCCGCGTGCCGTGGTCTATGCCAAGCCACCTGGACATAAGGTTTAGAGATACCTCGTGCCGAAGCGGGCCTCGAGCAATTGTGCGAACTCCTTGAGCCGCTGGCTGTCGGACTTGTTGCAGACCAGCGTGGCCTCGGCGGAACGTACGACGATGCAGTCGTCCATTCCGAGTATAGCCAGCAGGTGGTCGTCCTCGCAGACCACTACGTTGCGGAAACTGTCGACCAGGATGGAGTTCTCAGCCACGACCGCGTTGCCGGCATCGTCGAGTTCCGTGACGCTCTCAAGCGCCGGCCAGGAGCCGATGTCCAGCCATTCGCATTTCAGTTCGACCATCAGCACGCGCGGGGCCTTTTCCATCACGGCGTAGTCGATGCTGATCTTCTGGAGCGTCGGGTACGTCTGGGCCAGCATGGCGGTGATGTCCTTGCCGGCGGCGGAGGCCTGCCCGATGGGGCGGAGCTTTTCCAGCGAGTCGGCCAGGAAACTGGCAAGGTTCTTGCGGATCGCCCCCAGCGTCCAGACGAACATGCCGCTGTTCCAGAAGTGGTGCCCGCTCTCGACGTACTGGCGGGCGATGCGGTGCTCGGGCTTTTCCTTGAAGCCGTCGACCTCGCGAAGGCCGCCTTCCACCCCGGTCTTGCACTGAATGTAGCCCAGCCCGACGTGCGGCCAGGTCGGCCTCACGCCGAAGGTGATCAGCGCGTCGGGATGCTTCTCCGCCGCGTCGCAGGCGTCTTTGACGGCCTGGGCGAAGCATTCCTGCGGGCGGATGACGTGGTCGGCTGTGAAGATGGCGATGGTCGCCTTATCGTCGCGGGCGCCGATCAGTTCGGTCGCCAGCGCCACGGCGTTTGCGGTGTCGCGACCGATCGGCTCGCCGATGATGTTCTCCGGCTTGATCCGCGGCAGCTTCAGGCAGACCTGCTCGGTGTACTGCGCGTTGGTGATTATCCAGATGTTCTCGCGGTCGAACACGCCCAGAAGCCTGTCCACCGCCATCTCCAGCAGGCACTTGCCG
>CAZSBS010000210.1:0-8788 GCA_964605095.1 uncultured Planctomycetaceae bacterium
CAAAGAACCCTTAGAACCTTTCCGCCAAGCCGTTGCACAACTTTAAGGCGGCCGGCAGGCAGGTCCTGAATAAATCCTAATTGCCAAATTCGTGACACTTCACCCGTCTGCAACATACCGGCGAATCCAGGCGGTCGATACGTCAAAACGCTCGGCTATCTTCGCACGTGACTCCAGTTCCGCATCGCAAGCCGCTACGACACGATCACGTAAGTCCATCGAGCAGGTTCTTATGCCCACTGCATCGGCATTCGCTACATGAACAGTTAACCTGCTCTAGTATCTTGGCTTGGACCGCATCGAGCCCGCACGGCCAGACATGAGGCACTTCAGCGGCTCATTAAGAGGGCGGTCTCAAGCCCACGAAGATTGGTGGCTGGTTGGTCTTCAAAAAAGTTGATCTCGACCGAATTCTTGCCAAAGGCGGCGAGGCCAGAGGACGGGCAAGGCCAACAAGAAGACAGAGATGCGAAAAGATCGCCATTCCGCGGCGATTCCGCGGCGAATCATTCGCGGGAATATTCGCCGTTTGTTTTGCGCAAACATAAACCCCTGTTTCCAGGGGTTTCTTACGGGTGGCTGAGGGGATTCGAACCCCCGACCCCCTGGACCACAACCAGGTGCTCTAACCAGCTGAGCTACAGCCACCATGTGCCGGCGTCGGGCAACGAATAATGTAGACTATCATCCCGCCCGGTGGATGTCAATGCCCGGTCAGTTTGCGGATGAGGTCCGTCTCGGCCGGGTCGAACGGCTTGCCGTCCGGGCGGAGCACGTCGTGGAACCAGGTGGCCGGCTCGGCGGTGAAAGTCTTATGCCAACTCGACCAGGGGTACTGGGTCTGGATCTTGCCCGCCACGAAGCCCCAGTTGATCGCGCCGATCCGCTTTTCCTTCATGTACGGCAGCACCGTCTGGAACGTGCAGCCTGAGGGCCTGTTGAGGTACTCGGTGCAGATCGCGGGGCGGTTGTATCGCAGCGCGGCCTCGGCGCGGGCCTGGAAGGCCGGCATGCCGTTGTAGCAGTGGAAGGTCACTATGTCCGACCGCTCGACGGAAATCTTGTTGATCGGCGACATCTTGTTCGGGTCGGCCCAGTCTCCCGCCCACAGCCCCGCCGTCAACGGCTGGGATGGGTTCACCTCGCGGGCCCAGTCGAACGCCTTCGCCAGCAGCATCACGGAAAGCTTGTCCTTAGCGGGCGGGTCCTGGCCCGGGTACTTCGAGTTCTGGTCGTTGCCCGGCTCGTTGTATAAGTCCCAGCAGAGCACGCGCTTATCGTCCTTGAACCGGCCAATCACCCCCTGCACGTACGGCTTCATCTCGTCGTGGCGCTCGGGTTTGGAGAGGATTGCCGTTCCCGGGCATTGCACCCAGCCGGAGTTGTGGACGTGCGGCCTGGGCTCGCGCTGCTTGCCCGGCTTGGGGTTGGGGTCCCAGCAGTCGTCCAGCAACACGAACATCACACGGATGCCGCGGGCGTCGCAAATCGACAGGAACTCGTCGATCCGTTTGCAGAAGCCCTCGGCGTCCTGGCGGTACGGGATATCGTGCAGATACACGCGAAGCACGTTGAAGCCGATGTCCTTCGCCCAGGTGAGCTCCTGGTCGATCGTCCTGGGATCGAACGTATCTGCCTGCCAGAACTCAAGTTGGTTGATCGCGGTTCGCGGCGTATAGTTGCACCCGACCAGCCAGGGCTGGGGTGCGTACCACCCGGCCGCCCGCTTTTCGGCCCAGCGCCCGCCGGCAAAGGCCGCAACGCTCAGAAAAAGCACCACGCACGCGGTTATGAACGTATGATGAACGTACCCGAACATCGTTTGCTCCCGGCTGCCATGGCTCTTGGCTCTTGCGATCGGACCCCTGCCAGCCACATTAGCGGAGGGTTTCCAGCAGTATTCTGGCCGAGAGCGCCCGCCGATGTCAACGTGTTTACGCAATGTCACGCCCGGGAAAACGCATTTTCTCGTTATTAAGGGTTAGGAAATGTTTTCTAAGTACCGCGCCCCATGAGAGGAGGGCGGAAATCAGACAAACGTGGGCCTATTCCTTTAACACCTATCCCACACGGTACTTACGTCACGTAGCCGCCAGAGTCCGTTTTCCGCCCCTGACTTGCGGGGAGATATAATAAGGTGTGCGAGTATTTTTCCTGGCAGATTGGAAGTTGTTGCTGGAGGTCGTCTTAGTCCCGTAGGGACGTTTGCGATTAGACACGGGCGCAAGCCCGTGGAACGCCGGTTTCCAGGCAAAGAGCCCCAGCGGGGCGATTGAAGGTCTCATTCGCCCCGCTGGGGCTCCGGATCAATGAATGCAAGGTCCACGGGCTTGCGCCCGTGGCTATCCGCAATCGCCCTGCCGGGCTCAGGAACCGCACTGCCAGGATATTTCCTCGCACACTATAATAAGTTTGTGAAGCTTTTTGCTTGACATTTCTGCCGATACGTGTATTGTAAGATAAACTGAGAGCTATGGTGGGGCGCATTTCCGTGACGCCTCGTCGAAGGCGGCTGAACGTACGAGTTGCGGCGGAGGTGTTCATGTGCGATGTTTCCTAATCAGTGCGCGGGTGAATCTGGTCGATAAAATCGCAGAATTAGAGTTTTGCCTCTTGACAATCTCATAAAATCAGGTATACTTTTATGTCGAGGTTAGGACGGCGACTGCTAATTCTGCAAAAAGGAGAGAACTGTGAGCGGCAAGTATATTATGGCTTCAGGGCTGTGCATGTTGATGGTCATGGGTTCCAGTGCATCGGCGGCGGTGCATCAGATTCAACTGGTGGGCGTCAACCTGCAATATGACGCAGCCAAAATCGAGGATCCGAACCCTGCTGGTTCCAGTTCGCTGGCAAGTGCCACGTTCTTCGTCGATGGTGTGCCGGTCAGTACGGACGCCACGGGAGTCACGTTGGATCTGAGAATCCCCGACGTGTTCAGTATTCCCGCGGGCGGCGGCACGGTGTACAGCGCGGCAGGCGGGTACCTGGACCTGGACCTGGGCGGCGGAGAATACCTGTCGCTGACGCTGAAATCGGTCACCGTCACTTACGTTCCGGTGTTCGACACCGTCCGGTTCGTCTTCGCGGGCTCATCCTCGACCATTGATGATCAGAACTTGCCCTCCGGTTTTTACTTCGTCGATCCGGTCAGCGTCTCGTTCTCCACGCAGGTCAGCCAACTCACCACGGCCGGCGGTTATGTGACCCGGTTTGTCTCCGCGGGCACCGGCGAACTCCAGGGCGTGCCCGAGCCGGCGACGCTGGGCCTGCTTGCCTTCGGGGCGTTGGTTATCCTCCGTCGTCGCCGCACCGCGTAAGACACCAGCGCGATGGCGGGCCAACCAGGCCCGCGCAACATGATGCAAGACACCCCACGGGGCGGACCATCGGGTTCGCCCCGTTTTGTTGTTTCTCACCACGCCGGCTTGCATTGTGGCTACCCCTCGCGAGAATATCGTCCTGCTTCAGCAAAGGCACAGGGTCATTCATTCCTCGATGATGTGTGCTGTAGCCTTGGCTTTCTTGGCATTCATCACTTACATTTGGCATTCAGCATTTGCGGGCGAAGCCCGCGCTGCGTCTCCGCGGCAAATTGTCCGTTCCAACTACCTGGTACCTGCTCGCTGAAGCGAACAGGCCGCTACCGGCTACTACTCCCTAAGTTCCTTGATCCTGATGTTGCGGAAGTAGATCGGCGCGCCGGCGTGCTTGCCTTGCAGGCCGATGCGGCCATGCAGGGGCAATTCGGCCTTGGGCTTGCTCAGCCAGGCCGGGATCTTGCTGCCGTCGGGGTTGGTCTTGGCCGAGGTCCACTTGGCCATGTCCATGACGGATACTTCCTCGCCGTTGAGCGTGACGCTGATCATCTTGCCCTTGCAGGTGACCGTCATGCGGTTCCACTCGCCGGGCTTCTTGACCATGCTCTTGGTCGGGGCGAGGTGCCCGAAGATCGCCCCGCAATGCCAATTGGCGGGGCTCTTGGCCCACTTCTCGGCGAAGTCGTCGGCGATCTGGACCTCCACGGAGTTGGGGATCCAGTTGTTGGCGTCGCTGCAATGGACGACCACGCCGCTGTTGGTGCCGTCGGCGGTCTTGAACTCCAGGTCCAGAATGAAGTCGTTATAGAGCTTCCTGGTCCAGATGTTCTTGTCCTGGCTGGCCGTCAGGACGCTGCCCTCGTACGACCAGACGCCCTTGGGGGCCGACGCGTCGGACAGGTCGGGGTCGAAGAGAATGCTCCAGCCCTCATCCTTGGGCTTTGCCGGGGCGGTAGCCGCGGCAGCCTTGGCGGGCGTCTTGACGCTGGGCAGGCGGGCCTTCATCAATTGGATCATCGCCTTGCCCATCGCGTCGCCGATCAGGAAGTACGTCTCCGCGTTGCGGTTCCAGTGGTAGCCTTGATCGGAGGGGGAGACCTCCACCGGGCGGAAGAAATCCCGCGTGTCGACGCACAAGGCCGTCCCGGCGAACTCCGGGAAATTGGCCGCCGCGGCCTGGGCGTTGACTATGGCCGCACGCGAGCCGGTGTTGCCGGCGCGCCCGCCGAAGCCGCTGTTGGCGATGACAAACGGCAGGTTCTTGACGTTGAGGTCCTTGCGGACGTCACGGATGAAGTTGATCATGTTCTTCTGATACTCAGCCGTCGCCTCGCCGCTGCAACCGTCGTTCCAGCCCTGGTGCCAGCCGAAACCGGCGATCTGGAACCCGCCCCCGTCATAGCCGGGAAAGTTGGCCTTCAGATTGCCCAGCACGTCCTTGATGTGCTGCATCATCTCCTTATAGTAAGGCCCCACCTCGCCGCCGGAACTCGGCGGACGGAAGTCCTTCTGAAGGCTCTTGCCGCCCCAGGCGCACTTGATGATAAGCACCTGGCTGCCGATGGCGTCGCCCACGACGTGCCCGAACTGGAACTCCGGGCCGATCACGTCGCTATTTGCGCCGTAGCCGGCCGTGAGCCCGCCCTTCCGGCCCAGATACCAGATCCACACGTCGCCGCGGACAACCCATCTGCCCGACGCGTCAACCACGTGCTTGAACTGGGCAGCCGTGGCGGGATCCTTGACAAGGTACTCCAGCGTCCCCTTGCCGCCATTGGTCGAGTTCGGCTTGGGCTTGATCTCGCCCTGGCCTTCCATGTTCGACTGGCCCGCGAGGATGAAAACCTGAACCGGGCTCTTGCCGCCCTGCTGCGCCGACGCCGACGCCGCCAGGCCAAGTGCCCCCGCCAGCGCCGCCGCCAGAAGGCTCGCTATCCATCGTGCATTATCCAATCTTGCTGTCATGTGGAGAATTCCTTTCAATCAGTCAAAATCAGGTTCGGGTGCCGATAACCATGATCGAGCAGAGCAGGAGTTTACCTCTGCCCCCCCCTGATTTCCAACGCCAAACCAAGCTTGTGGTTCCTGGCAAAGTTGCCTATCACCCGCACCGTGGGGCGCCAGGACCACGCATGCCGCAACCGCAAGATTCGCCAACGCAGATGCCAGTATGGACTTGGTCCGATGCCTGCCGTTGCCTTTCGATTCGTGGCTGCTAAGGCCGCTTGCCGCCCAGCGGGTTGCTGTCGGCCCGGAAGAAGACTGGTATCCGGCTCAGTTCGGCCGGAACTTCTAACTCCTGGCCGCCCTTGTGCTGTTTGCCGGTCCAGGCATTCCGCCAGGTCGTGCCGGCGGGCAGGTATACCTTCCGCGCCCGGGCGCCAAGCGACAGGATCGGGGCGACAAGGATGTCCGGGCCGAACATGAACTCGTCCTCAACCGGCCAGGCCTTCGGGTCGTCGGGGAAATCGAAGAACAGCGGCCTCATCGGCGGCCGGCCGGTCTTCTCGGCCTTTTGCATCTGCTTCATAATGTAAGGCCTCAGCCGCTGGCGGAGATGGAGCTGCTCGCTGAGGATGCCGCACACCTCGTCCCCGTACGACCAGACCTCGTTCGGCGCCCAATCGCCTTCCTTCTTATCCTTCTGGCGCCGCACGCCGTGCAGACGGCATATCGGGCAGAACACGCCGTACTGGAACCACCGGACCAGCAACTCGTGGAAGTTCGGGTCGGCGATGTCCCCACCGTAGAAGCCGCCGATGTCCGTAGTCCACCACGGGATGCCGCTGAGGCCGATGTTCAGCCCGCCCGCGACCTGGCGACGCAGCGATTCGAACGTCGAGGGAATATCCGCGGACCACACGGCCGAGCCGTACCGCTGGCTGCCCGCCCAGGCAGACCGGCCCAGTGTGAGCACTTCCTTATCGCCCTCGGCCGTCAGGCCCTCGTAGAAGCCCTGCTGGTGGCACTTGGGATACAGGCAGGCGACCTCCAGCCCGTTGCCGAGGTGGTATCGCGTGTTGTCCTGCTCAAGCGGTATCAACTCCGGCTCCATCGTGTCCAGCCAGAACCGCGTGACGCCGAGTTTGCAGTAGTTCTGGCGGATCTTCTTGAGCAGGAACGCCCGCGCCTCGGGGTTCATCGCGTCGTAGAAAGTCTGGAGCTTGCCGCCCTTGTTGTCGTCGCTGGAGTTCTGAACGGGCATGCCGCGCTCGTTGCGGATGAGCAGCCCGTGCGATTCCATGTAAGCGTAGTTCTCGCTGGTCGTGTTGACCGTCGGCCAGACGGACACCATCACCTCGATGCCCATCTCCTTCAGTTCTCGCACCATGGCGGCCGGGTCCGGCCAGCACTCCGGGTCGAACTTCCAGTCGCCCATCTGCGTCCAGTGGAAGAAGTCGATCACGATCAGCGAGATCGGCAGCTTCCGCCGCTTGTACTCGCGGGCCACTTCGAGCACTTCCTGCTGGGTCTTGTAGCGCAGCTTGCACTGCCAGAAGCCGGCCGCCCACTTGGGGAACTTCGTCGGGAAGCCCGTCGCCTCGGCGTATCGCCGCATGATGGCCGGGATGGACCGCTCGGCCACAATGTAGTAGTCGATCTGCCGGGCCGCCTCAGCCACCCAGCGGGTCTCGTTCCTGCCAAGCTCGACGCGCCCCACGCCCGGATGGTTCCACAGGAACCCGTAGCCGAGGTTCGACACCGCGAAGGGGATCGCCACCTCCATGTTGCGGTGGAGCAGGTCCACGACGCAACCCTTCTGGTCGAGATAGCCGTGCTGGTGCTGCCCGAGGCCGTAAAACTTCTCCGCGTCGTTGGCGTAGAACCGCTGCTCGATCTTCCATACGCCCTCACGCGGGATGAACGTCCGGCCTTTGTACTCGTTGGTGTTCTTGACCCACTCCTTCAGCAGCGTCGCGCCGTCGGACGTGCGGATGAACGTGACATTGCCCGGAGGCGTAACCTCGACCTTGATTTGACCGTTGGTCAACTCGGCCAGCTTCTCGCCGATCTTGACCTTCGCCTTGCCGGTCTTGGCGGGCTTGTCCATCAGGGCTTGAGGAAGGTCCAGAAACTCCGCCTGCTGCGTGACCCGCACCCGCAGCCCATTGACGCCCCAGGGCACGATCCAAAGCTTCTCGTGGCCCCTCTTGAACATCAGCCCGTTGCCAACTTTCGCGGCGAATTCTTTCATGCTCATCGTCGGTCCTTGTGTCTACGCGTTATTGCTCACCAGCCGGCCGGATGCCCGTCGGCCGTCGCCGGCAAGTCAGGCCGAGCCATAATAGTGCCGACTTCGCGACGGGGCAAGGGGCGCATCGGCAGGATTCAAGGACGAAGGCTCGGGCAGTAACCGAAGACGCGCCCCGAAGATGCTTCCCAATACGGAAGCATAGCACCACACTTTGAGGCCTTTGAAACCTCGCCACTGCCCCGGGAGCCGGCTTCAAAGACGGTGGGCAAGGGAGGCCACAAGTGCTCGGCCCGCATCAGTGATCTGCCATACGCCACGGGGGGAAGACGCTAGGTGGCCCTTCTCTGCGAGCTTCCGACGCGCCCATCGGACCATGTTTTCCCACTTGGAGCGTGGTCTGCCTTCATCCAAGAATTTCTCCTCACGTTCCTCCATGGTCAGCCCAAAGTGATCCGCTAGAGCAAAATAGACAGTTCGGCCATGATCGTCGTGACTCGATGGAAGTGCGCGCCCACCTCGACGGATTACTTCCCGCAGGAGTGGCAACTCGATCTCTGGGTAATGAGGGAACATGGTTGGTTACTCCTAATAGTGTGCATATGGCTAGTCTGCTATTCTTGCGTTGCGGTGTTCGCCCTGGCCGTACGATGCCCATGGCCCGCGGTGCCATGCTTCCGCCTTGGGAAGCATGTCTGGCTGTTTCTTCGCCGTGTACTGCGCACAGCGCGACAATTATCCCCGTGCAGAACTCCCACGGTTTGGTCAACTCTATCGCGGGCCGCTAGCGTTCTTCGACCTCATCAGGTGTAAGCGTCAAGATCATGCTGATGTGAAGTTGCTCGTCGGGTGACAAGGCGCTATCGGCAATACGCCAGATGAGGTTCTGCCGCTCTGAATGCTTCAACGCTTTGAACTTCGGAGCCAGGACACCCACACGATAGAGCTTTGTCGTCGGAACTCTTTCAGTGCGCACCTTCGCGCTGATGTCATTCGCGGCCAGTGCGCTGATCAGCGCGGCCTTAAGACGTTCCATGAAGGACGGCGGGGCCTTTACCTTAGACTTAGTCATAGGAACCAGAATACCGCGCCCACCCCCCAGACTCAACGGAAAGGCAGCACCATTCTTAATGCCCCGCTGGGCCGGTGGCATGTTTCCCAAGGCCCATCGCTTGCGGTGCTGTGCTTTCCGTCCGCGGAAGCATGTCCGGGCTGTTTCTTTGCCGGGCTGTTTTGCTGCCGTGTGCCGCGGCCAGCGCGGCAATTGTACCCGTTC
>CAZSBS010000211.1:0-8701 GCA_964605095.1 uncultured Planctomycetaceae bacterium
CCGGTAGCCGGTAGCCGGGCAGAAGAAACAGCGGAACCTGGAACCGGGAACCCGGGACCTGGGAAAGAAACGTCGGAACTCGGAACATGGAATCCGGAACATGCAAAGACGTTGAGGCTTGCTCGCTTCAGCGAGCATGGGAAGGAGTCGGGTGGTTTGCGGAGCCCTTGGGGCGAAGCAACCACATCTTCGATCTGCTCGGCGCCTGGTACGCTCTTCCAAGACGAAAGCCTCTGCCAACTCTCCACGCCAACGCAAACTTGACCCACGGTCCATGACCGGTCAGAATCAACTTTCAGCATTTGGTGAATAATTTGGGCTAAGGCCCGGACACCGACAGAGTGGGTAATGATCGAGCAGGTGAGACATGATCGCTACGGGGAAAGTGATTAGGTGGGCGTTGTTCGCTCTGCCTTTGGTTGTTGGTGTTTCCTTTGCGATATATGCCTTGGCGCATTCCTTTCTAGAGGGGCTGCTGATTGTGCCAAGCATGCCGGCGGCTCGCTTTGCGCGGTTGTGCGAGACGCACGGCCTCCGCCTGCTGGATCCCAGTTGCTGCGTCGCCATGTATCGGATTTACGATTGCCGAATGCTCTTTGACTTCGTGGAAGCGGACGCCGTGTCCCAGATCCCGCAGACGGGTCCGAGTGATTGAGCCACCGCCGGAATCTTGAATCTCTGAATCCAGAATCCCGCTCTCAACAGCCTTTTGCCCCTACGGCCGCTCCTTAATCGCCTGGTCCTTGAACGTCTCCCACTTGTCGGCGTCGGGGTCGCCGAGTCTGACGGTGTACGTGCCCTCGGCGAAGACCCACGGCCGGGCCGTGTTGCTCGTCAGGCGGATGGCGTAGACCAACTCGCCGGTCTTCTGGTCGATGACTTGCAGCACGGCGTTCTTGACGTCCTTGATCGACACCTCGGGCAGACATCCGACGATCTTGCGGCCATAGTTGTCGCGTTGGTTGATCGTCAGCGGCCAGCCGGGAAACTGGTCGTCCGCCTTGGGGTGGTCGAGGTTGGCCAGGAAGTGATAGCACTGGCAGGTGTAGGTGCGTTTGTCGCGGTCGAGGATGACAACGGCGAACCCGCCGGCCCGCTGGTCGGCCCAATGGTATCGGTCGGCGGCGTCCTTTCCAGTTCCGACGGGGTTGCCGGCGGCGTAGACGTATAGAAGGTTGCCCAGCCCGTCGCGGTACTGCCCGGTGTCGGGCAGGTTGTGGGCCGGGCGGTCGGTGTGGGGCATGTTCAGGCGGTCGGGGTTCCACCATCGCTGGTAGATCGAGCAGACCGCCGGCGTGCAGAACGACCAGCACGCATCCCGCGGAGAGTCCACGCCGTACTGTACGAGCGTCGGCAGGTGCTGGTCGCCGTCGTAGTGCAGCGGGTAACCCTTTCGCATTATGCGGATGGCCCTGTCGCGGGCGGACTGAGGCCAGCCGCCGGAGTCCAGGTCCGCCTGGAGCGAACCACCGTAGCTGCCGTGGTGCGTTGCTGCCCCGGCCCAGAGCGTCTGCGAAAGCGCCATCTTCATGTCCGCGCCGCGCCAGTCGGCCGCCCAATGGTCCAGAAACTTCAGTTGACGCTCGCCCAGCAGCGTCAGGCCGGGCTTGTCCAGCGACTTCGTGTCGAAGTCCGGGCCCTTGACCCAGTCGGGCCGGGCGCCGTCGGTCTTGACGTTCTCCGGGCCGGACTTGAACATCCGGTCGGCGACGATCGCGAAGCTCGTCCGCCCGTAAACCCAGTCGCCGTAATAGACGCTGATGTCCTGGAGAATCGGCTTGGGATCGTACGGGTCGGGCATGTGGGCAGTATGGGTCCGGTGGACCACGTTGACCATGCGGACCGGCTCAATGTACCCGCCCTCGGACGACGAACTTCCGCCTGGAGCCATGGGCTTGCCCCCCTCGCCCCATATGTTGCCCTGGAACACATCGTGATCGTCCGGCAGGCAGACCGCCGGGCGGTCCCGCAGCATGTCCGCCCAGACCCAGCCGAACATGTACCACTTGCGGAGGTAATTCAGGATCGCCCTGTCTGCCGGCTGGCGGATGATCCCGTACCCGCCGTTGGGCTCGTAGATCTGGTCGCCGGAGAAGAACATCACGTCCGGATTGATCTTGGCTACGTTGCGAACCACCGGCGCGTATGGGTAGGCCTTGTCGAAATGCCCCGTGAACCCAGCCACGACAAGCGGGCGATCCACGGGGTTCTTGCGGACCGTGCCGGCCCACTCGGCGTTGCGGTCGGCGGCGCCCTTGGATTTCTGCGTGTAAACCAGGCGGTACTTCACATCCCGGTCGGCGGGCCAATTGGGGATGCGGAAGGTAGCGGTGCGGGCGTCGGCGTCGATTGGCTGCTCGCCCAGCGGCTTCCACGCGTCGGCCTCGCGGACCTCCAGGCGGACGGACTGCGAGTCAGCCTGGCCGATCGGCGGCATCTGCGCCGTCATCTTCATCACGTGGCCGTCGGCGCCGCGAGAGTTCGACAGCGTATGCATGGCGAAGAGGATCGGGCCGAAACGGCGGTCGGGGTGCTCCTGGACCTTGCCGCCATCGATCGACCAGTCGTTGAACCAGAAACGCGCGCCGCCCTTGCCGCCCCCGGCCTTGGCTTTGCCAGCCTTGCCGCGGGCAGCCTTGGCCGGGCCGACATTCGACGCCGCGCCAGGAGGGTTGTGAGACAGGGCGAGATTGCCGATCAGCTTGTCCGCCTGGACCGTCGCCGTCGCCTCGCCGAGCCGCTTGCCCGAGGCCGTGTCAACCGCGGTAAGAGTCAGCGTCGCATTCTCACCGTCGCACTTGGCCTCCAAACGCAGTGTCACGTCCGCGAGGTCGGACTTCTCGCCCAGCTTGACCGTCTTACCGTCGAGGATCAACTCGCCGCCGGTGGTTATCACGGCGCGAATCCCCTTGCCGAAGAAGAGATTCCCGCGATAGTCGTTGAGCACGTCGTGAACGCCGACCGCGAACCCGGCCGCGCCGCTGACGCCTTCGATCCTGCCCAGACGCACGCTCGTCGTTATCGAACCGGCCTGCTTGCCGAGTTGGTGCGTCAGCACCTGGACATTTCGGTCCGGCGCGGCGGTGGTGCATTCGAGCCGCCCGTCCTGGACGCGCCAGTCCTCCATCGGGTTGGCCCACAGGTCCGGCCCTACCCAGATGCGATCATTCATCTGCCCGAACCGGCTCCTATAGCCGGCCGTCTGCGCCATGCCGGCGCTGCCGCCAACCGCCGCGATCAACGTCAGCGCGATCAACATTCTCCGCGTCCTGTTCATTTTCATCTCCATGTTCATACTTCCGTCGGCAGGAATGATTCGGTCAACATCCGCAGCCTCTTAGTTGAACGCCGCCGGCCCGCCGCAGGGAAGAGAATTTTCCCGACTGTTATCGCAGCTTCCATTTCGCGCCCGCTGGTTGTATTCATATGTGTTAACCCGAGTCAGGAGACCATGATGAAACGCATCGCCGGAAAGGTTCTTTTCGGACTGGCCATTGCGGCATTGGGCGCATCAGTGGCTCTCGTCGCAGGCTGCGGTGACGGCGCCAACGGGCCTCGCGCCGCCGCCATCCATGCGCCGGCCGTCACGGTTGCCAAAGGCGCCGCCTACGACGCGAAGATCACGGGCCGGGAAGTGCTCACGCCGCCGCACGGTAACGCGCCGCGGATCAACGCCCCTGCCGTCTACGGATGCAGGCCCGGCAGACCGATGATCTACCGCATCCCGACGACCGGCAAGAGGCCCATCGAGTTCGCCGCGGAGAATCTGCCGGCGTCGATCAGACTCGAGGCGAAGAGCGGGATCCTCATCGGCACGACGCCGGCGAAGCCGGGAACGTACACGGTGACGTTCCATGCCGGCAACGCCCACGGCCGGGACACCGCAAGGCTCGACCTGGTCGTCGGCGACAAGCTGGCCCTGACTCCGCCGATGGGCTGGAACAGTTGGTACACGCACTACCAGACTATCAACGACGCAAAGACGCGGGCTGCGGCCGACGCGATGGTCGCCAGCGGCATGGCCGACGTGGGCTACAGCTACGTCTCCCTGGATGACTGCTGGATGCGGATGGACCCCAACCGTGTGCCCGAGCTGATGAAGCGGCTCGGCAAGAACGCCGCGAAGGTGCTGGACGTCAAGGTGAAGGCCGGGCCAACCCGCGCCAACGACGGGCAGATCCTTCCCGCCCGCGACTTCCCGGACATGAAGGCCCTGACAGATCACATCCACGCCTACGGGCTCAAGGCGGGCATCTACACCTCGCCGGGACCGCAAACCTGCGCGAGGTTCGAGGGCAGCTACGGCCACGAGGCACAGGACGCACGCACCTTCGCCGACTGGGGCTTCGACCTGCTGAAATACGACTGGTGCAGCTACAGTGCGGTCTATGGCAAGCGGATGAAGGAGTTCAACAATGACCCCAACAAGGTCCTGCCGGAGCACAAGCGGCCCTATGAGATCATGGGGCCGACCCTCGCCGGCCTGGGGCGGGATATCGAGCTGAACCTCTGCCAGTACGGCATGAGCGAGGTCTGGAAATGGGGCGCCGAGGTGGCAGGCCAGTCGTGGCGGATCGGCGGCGATCTGGGGTTCACCCTGACAAGGGGCGGCGTGTATAGGACGGCGAAGAAGACCATCGACCTTCGCAAGTACAACGGGCCGAGCCGATGGAACGACCCGGACTACCTGATCCTGGGCAACTGGGTGCCGGACCGGTCCGAGCCGCCCCAGCCTGTCAACCTGACGCCCGGCGAGCAGTACAGCTACGTCTCGCTGTGGTGCATGATGGCCTGCCCGATGTTCTTCTCGGGCGACATGGCCACGGTGGACGCGTTCACGTACGGCCTGCTCTGCAACACCGAGATGATCGCCGTCAACCAGGACCGCCTCGGCATCTGCGCCGAACCTGTCGTCATGGACTCAAACCAGTGGGTGCTCAAGAAGCCCATGGCCGACGGCTCGGTGGTGGTTGGGCTGTTCAACCTGGAAAAAGACGCCGGCCGGGAAATAGCCATCACGTGGACTCGACTCGGCCTGCCGGGTCCGGCCAAGGCCCGCGACCTGTGGCGACAGAGAGACGTGGACTTCCCGTCAGAGGTATTGACCGTAAAGCTAGGCCCCCAAGGATGCGCGGTGTTCAAGATTCGTGGCCGGTAGCCGCGGGTATCGTAACGACATGAATGAGCGAGACCGATTTCTGGCGGCGGAGGATGCCGAACTGCTTGGGCAGTGCGAGGTACACACGTACAAGTCATCCGGACCTGGCGGGCAGCACCGCAACAAGGTTTCCTCGGCCATCAGGCTGCATCACCGCCCCACCGGGATAACCGCGCTGGCTAACGAGTCGCGGTCTCAGCATGACAACAAGCTCCAGGCGCTGCGGCGGCTTCGGATGAACATCGCCTGCCAACTTCGCTGCCCAGCCGACCTGGCGGACTTCCGGCCGACGGAGGTGCTGAGCGAATGCCTGTTCGTGGCCCGAGGCGGCCCGGCGGCAGGAACGAGGCGGCTGGGAGTCGGGCCGAAGGACCGCCGGTTCTGGCAGGTCGCGGCAGGGCTGCTGGATTTGCTCGAAAGTGCGGCCGGTCGGCTGGCGCCCCCGGCGGCGTCGCTCGGCATAACGACGGGCAATTTCACGTCTGTGATAAAGTCCGACCGCCACCTGTTTGCCGCCGCGCAGCAGATCCGCAAGGCTCACGGCCATGGCTCGATGAGTTGATCATTATTGAATCTTGACGCTGCCGCGCCGGATCGGGTAAGATTCATGGCGCGTGATCCAGATCGGTCCGGCTTTCCCCGGAACTGCAATGGTGACGACACTCGGAGTGTTCTCCTAAGGCCAGGCGGCAACTGGCACAGGGCAAATGGCGATAGTTTTTCGGCAGTGAGCGAGTCTTATGGCAAGAAAACAGCGAAGGCGTCTAGGTGAGATTCTGGTCAAGTGGGGGGTTGTGACGCAGTCCGGGGTCGACGAGGCCCTGGAGCACTCCAAGGCTGAGGGCTTGAGGATCGGCGAGGCCCTGATCGCACTGGGCCTGGCCGACGAGGAGGATGTCACCAAGGCCCTGGCCACCCAGTACGATATGGAATATATCGACCTCGACCGCAACGTGGTCGTGCCGACGGACCTCCATCTGATTCCCGACGACATTATAAAGCGCCATCTCGTGCTGCCTCTGGGACGGGAAAATGACAAGCTCAAGATCGTCATAACCGATCCGCTGGACTTGGAAACGCTCGACATGTTGAGGTTCCGCCTCAACTTCGATCTCGAGCCGTGCCTGGCCTCCAAGAGCAAAATGCGAAACTACATCGAGCAGTTCGTCCGCTCGGACATGAGCCTCGACCACCAGGTTCACCTCATGGAGGAAAGCGAGCGCGACGGCGCAGGCGACGGCGACGAAAGACTCGACGAGGACTCGGCCCCGATCATCCGCTTGGTCACCATGATCATCGGCGAGGCCGTCAAGATGCGGGCGTCGGACATCCACATCGAGCCAATGACCAACCGCGTCCGCGTCCGCTACCGCGTCGACGGCGTCTGCATCGAGCGAGACAACATCCCCAAAAGAATGCAAGGTCCGGTCGTTAACCGGTTTAAGATCATGGCTGGCATCGACCTCGCCGAACGCCGCATGCCCGGCGACGGCCGAATCAAAATGAATATCGCCGGCTCGGACGTTGACTTCCGCGTTTCCTCCCTGCCGAGCTACCACGGTGAGAGCGTCGTCCTTCGTATTCTCAGGCCGGACGCGGCCAAACTGGGCATCCAGTCGCTTGGTTTTGAGGCCGACAACTACGCGATGTTCCAGCGGATCATCCGTCGGCCCAACGGCGTATTCCTGGTTACCGGCCCGACAGGCTCGGGCAAGACCACCTCGCTGTACGCAGCCATCAACGAACTCAACCGACCCGACCGTAAGATCATCACGGCCGAGGACCCTGTCGAATACAACTTCACGGGCATCAACCAGTGCCAAGTGAATGAGCAGATCGGCCTGACGTTCGCCGCGATCCTCCGGTCGATGTTGCGACAGGCGCCAAACATCATTCTGGTCGGCGAAATCCGCGACATGGAGGTGGCTGAGGTCGCAATTCAGGCCGCACTTACTGGACACTTGGTATTCAGTACACTGCACACTAATGACGCCCCATCAGCAATTACGCGTCTGATCGACATGGGTGTCAAGCCCTTCCTGGTCGCCAGCAGTATCCAGGCGGTCATGGGGCAGCGCCTTATCAGAATGATCTGCCCGGACTGCAAAGAAGTGTACCCGGACCCTGATCCTCGGATATTGCGGGTTTTGGGATTTAGGCCGGAGGAGATTCGGGACCGAACCTTTTATCGCGGAAGAGGTTGCAGCAGTTGTGGCGGCTCTGGTTACAGGGGCCGGCAAGGCATCTTTGAATTGATGGAAATGAACAGCACGATCCGCGAGATGGCGTTCAACCGGGCACCCCTGAATGAGATCCGAAAGAGCGCCCGGGCTGGGGGCATGCGCGGCCTTCTGGAGGATGGGAGAGTCAAGATCGTCAATGGCATAACCACCCCTGACGAACTGGTCCGCATTACCCAGGCATCCGATCTGATCACGGAATAGTTGATGGCACGTGGAATCGCTAATCCCCGGTTTTATTTGTAGTTATACCGTTATATCCAACATCGCTACCCCTGGCCCCTTGCCAAACGAGTTAAGTCCGACGAATAATCAACTGAGGAATGCCCATGGCGACTATCAGTATAGAAAGGCTGCTGGACACTTGTATAAAGCGCGGCGCCAGTGACTTGCACCTTCACGTGGGCCGTCCGCCGACCTTGCGTCTGCATGGCCGGCTTCGCCCTTTGGAAACGAAGGTCCTGGATGCCGAGGACACGATGGCCCTGATGAAGGCCATCACTCCGGAGCGGGCTCAGCAGGAGATTCAGGAGCAGGGCGGCACGGACTTCGCGTTTGAGTTTGGCGGTGCTGGTCGGTTCAGAACCGCGGTGTTCATGCAGCGCGGGCAGTTGTCGCTGACGCTTCGCCTGATTCCCTCGCGTCTGTTCAGCTTCGAGGAGATCGGCCTGCCACAGATCGTCAAGAGCCTCTGCCGCCGGCCCAGGGGCATGTTCCTGGTGACCGGCCCGACCGGCTCGGGCAAGACCACCACTCTTGCGACGATGATCGACTACGTCAACGAGCACTTCGACAAGCACATCATCACCATCGAGGACCCGGTGGAGTATTACCACTCGCACAAGAAGTCGATGGTCAACCAGCGTGAGGTGGGCGTGGATGTGCCGAGCTTCACGGAGGCCTTGCGTCGCGCCCTTCGCCAGGACCCCGACGTGATCCTCGTCGGCGAGCTTCGCGACCTGGAGACCATCGAGGCGGCCCTGCGTGCGGCCGAGACGGGCCACCTCGTCTTCGGCACGCTTCACACAACCAGTGCCCAGGGCACGGTCACGCGTATCGTCGACCAGTTCCCCGTTGCCCAGCAGGAGCAGATTCGCATCCAGTTGTCCACATCGCTGATCGCGGTGCTCTGCCAGACGCTTATTCCGCGGCAGGACACCCGCGGGCGGATCGCGGCCTTCGAGTTCATGGTGGTTACCAACGCCATTGCCAACCTCGTTCGCGAGAACAAGGTGTTTCGCATTCCCTCCTCGATCCAGACCGGCAAGAAGTTCGGCATGCAGTTGCTGGACGATCACCTGCT
>CAZSBS010000212.1:0-8467 GCA_964605095.1 uncultured Planctomycetaceae bacterium
CTGGCGACCTCGCGCCCGGCGGAGTCGACTATGCTCACGGTGTCGCCCTTGCCGAACCGCCCCGTGACGGCGGCGATGCCGGCCGGCAGGAGGCTCTTGCCGCCCTCGACCAGCGCCGCGGCCGCGCCGTCGTCGACGATGAGCTTGCCCGAGGGCCGGGATGCGTGACCGATCCACCTCATCCGGCTCGACAGCTTTCGCCTGGACGGGACGAACAGCGTGCCCACGTCCCGCCCGGCCAGGATGCGCGTGACCACGTTTGGCGTCCGCGAGTTGGCGATGACGGCGATCTCGCCCGAGTCCGTCGCCAGGTGGGCCGCGGCAATCTTGCTGGCCATGCCGCCCGAGCCGAGGCGGCTCTTCTCGGCCGTGACCAGCCCGACGGCAGATTCGTCGCCATGTGCGATAACGCCGATCCGCCGTCCGCCGTCCATCACACCGTCGACGCTGGACAGGAAGACGAGCATTTCGGCCGCCAGCATTCCGGTAACGTGCGCGGCGATAGTGTCGTTGTCGCCGTAGCGGATTTCGTCGATGGCGACGGCGTCATTCTCGTTGATGACCGCAAGGATGCCCATCTCGTGCAGGACCCGCAGGGTGTTGCGGATGTTGAGATACCGCGTGCGGTCCTCGAAGTCCTCGCGGGTCAGAAGCACCTGGGCGACGTGGACACCGCAACGGGCAAAGGCGTCGTGGAACGCGTCCATGAGCCGGCCCTGTCCGACGGCGGCGACAGCCTGGAGTTCCGGCATGGTCCTAGGCCTCTCGGCGAGGTCCAGTTCGCCCACGCCCGCGCCGATGGCGCCGCTGGCGACCAGCGTCACCTCGCGCCCGCCGTGAATCAGTGAGGAAATCTGCCGCGCCAGGCCGCGAATCGTTTTTAGCTCGAGCCGCCCGGCGCGGTCGCAGATGGCGCTGGTGCCGAGCTTGACCACCAGCCGACGCACGGCTGGAAGCCGCCCCCGCAAAGTCTTGTCGTGTTTGTCGCTCATTGGCTGTCCTGCCTTCTCCAACGATGATAATTCATCGCAGTCCGTCACGAACCTTCGGTTCACCCGAAAAGCATGAAAAGAGTCGTAGTTCCTACCCGATCGGCCCCGGCGGGGCCGGGGATTGTAGCCCCATCCGGGGCGACATATCCCGCTACGACCTCTGCGATGAGTCTTTATTCCGCGATTTCATCCATGGCGATCTGCCCGTCGGCCTCGGCCGGCACACGGCCCAGCACTCGGCAGATCATTTCCACGTTTCGACGGGTTGCGCCCATCTGGCCGCGGACGTAGTCCTGGGCCTTGGCTGCGGCCTTGGCGGCCGCGGCGGGGTCGGTCAGCCACGCCGCGAACTGCCGGCAAAGCGCCTCGGCATCGGCAACGCGGGCGCAGCCGTGGTGGGCCAGTTGCTCGGCCTGCGGGAAGTTGAACGTGTGCGGCCCGAACGCGGTCGGCTTGCCCAGCGCGGCCGACTCTATCATGTCCGAGCCCCCCATGTGTACAAGCGACCGCCCGACGAACACCGCGGCGGCCAGCGCGTAGAACTTCCGCAACTCGCCCATCGTGTCGCCCAGCAGCACGTCCGGCCTGCCCGCCGGCGCGGCCGTAGCATCGCCATGCTCGCCGCGCCGCGCGAGCGATAGGCCCCGCGATGCGATCAGCCTGGCCACCTCGTCGAAGCGTTCGGGCTTTCGCGGCACGATCGCCAGCCGGGCCGCGGGGCAGCTTTTTCGCACGCCTGCCAGAACGTCCAGGCAAACGGCCTCCTCGCCGTCGCCGGTCCCGCCGGCGACAAGGAGCTGCTCACCCGGCACGATTCCCATCGCGGATGCAAGGGCTTCCTGCCCCGCGACGTGCCGGCCGAGGTGGGCGGAGTCGAACTTCATCATGCCGGTCGCGTGGATCTTTTCCGGCCTCACGCCGAGGTCGCGGTACATCGCCGCGTAGCTCTCGTCCTGCACGCCGATGGCGGTCAGGCGGTTGAAGAGCCTGCCCGCAAGGCTGCCCAGGCGTTTGTAGCGGGGGTAGCCCTTGTCGGCGCCCAGGCGGGCGTTGACGATAACGACGGGGATGTTCCGCCTGTTGCACGCGGCCAGAAAGTTAGGCCAGGCCTCCCCCTCGATCAGCACGACCAGTGCCGGCTTCTGGCGGTCCAGTGCCCGCCCGGCCGACAGCGTGAAATCCAGCGGCCAGCGGAACACGACGTGGTCGCGCCCGAAGAGTTTCTTCGCCGCGGCCATGCCCGTGTCGGTCGTCGTCGAGATCGCCACGCGGTAGTCCGGGAGCTGTGAGTGCAGCTCAGCCACGAGCGTCCGGGCGGCGTTGACCTCGCCAAGGCTGACGCCGTGAATCCAGATTGACGGTTGCAGGCCGTACGCGACCGGCGCGGCGCCCAGGCGCTGAGCAATGTCGCCGCGATACCGCCCGTGGCGGGCCATGCGGTACAACCATATCGGACTGGCCGCGACCAGCCCGAATGCGTAGATGACGTCCAGGATGATTCCCATCATCACAAGAGTATGCGAACGCGAGACGCCGATGTCAATTTCCGGGAAAGACCGCTCGTGAGCGCCCTTACCACAGGAAGTACCTCAGGTAGATGTATGCGCTGCTGATAACCAGGCTGAGGATCATCATCGGGAAACCCAGCCTGGTGAACTGCCAGAAGGTAATTGGATAGCGGTTCTTTCGGGCGATCTGGCAGATGACGACGTTGGCCGAGGCGCCGATGAGCGTGCCGTTGCCGCCCAGGCAGGCCCCCAAAGCCAGGGCCCAGTAAAGCGGGTAGGTAATGTGCGTGTGGATCATCTGCGGGTCGCCCGCGTAGCCCATCTGTGTGGCAAACGTGGGGATGATTGACTGTATCAGCGGGATCATGGCGATGACCAGCGGGATGTTGTCCACTATTGCCGAAGCGATGGCTGAGACCCACAGGACAACCAGGGTCGTCAGCATGAGGTTGCCCCTGGTCAGCGAGATGACCTCCTGGCCGAGGAACTGGAACAGCCCGGCCTCCTGGAGCGCGCCGATCAGCATGAACAGGCTGATGAAGAACAGGATGGTGTTCCACTCGACCTTGCCCAGGCAGTGATGCAGGTCTGCCCGGCAGGCAAGGACCATCAGCAGTGCCCCGGCCAGGGCGACGATGCCTGGCTCGATCCCCAGGACGCGCCCCAGGAAGAAGCCCAGCAGGATCAGGCAGAACACCGACAGGCCGATGTACATCCGCCTTGGGTCGATTATCGCCAGGCGCGGCTCGGTGGCCATGATGCGGGCCTTGGCGGCCTCCTTGACCTTCAGGCCCCTGCCGAACAGGAAGAACACGACGACGACACTGATGGCCATGATCAGCAAGACCGGGGGCGTCAGGTTGACAAGGAACTCGTTGAACGACAGGCCCGCTCGCGAGCCGATGAGGATGTTCGGCGGGTCGCCGACAAGCGTGGCCGTGCCGCCGATGTTGGAAAAGACCGCCTCCAGGATCAGCACGGGTATCGCGTGGATCTCCAGCACCTGGCAGATCAGGATGGTTATCGGCGAGATCAGGATGACGGTGGTCACGTTGTCCAGAAAGGCCGACAGGAATGCCGTCGCCAGCAGCAGCGAGACAAGGATGACAGGCCCGTTGCCGCGGGCCTTTCGCGCTATGACGACCGCCACCCATTGGAACAGGCCCGTGGTGGACAGAACGTTGACGATGACCATCATGCCGATCAGCAGGAATATGACGTTGAGGTCGACGTGTTCCATGGCCTTCTCGTAAGGCACGTAGTGGAGCATGATGGCCGCGGCGGCGCCGAGCCCGGCGGCGATTGTCTTGTCCACTTTTTCCGAAGCGATCAGTGCGTACGTGATGCCGAAGATTATCAGCAATGGAATCCATGGATGCATGGGTCTCTCCGCGTGCTTCTCTAAGCGTTCAGGATACGGTCCAAGACTAGGATGCGGTCTATGGTGCCGACCTTCCGGCCATCCCGCACGACGTGGGCCTTGGGGTAGTTTCTCACGGCCAACAGGTGGATGATCTCCATCAGCGTGGCGTCTTCGTCGACGGCGGCGTAGTCGGTGCTCATGATGTCGCCGGCGACCGCGTGGGCCTCTTGCTCGAAGTACTTCTCGAACGGGTCGAAGTTCTTGATGAACGCCACGTTTGGAAGCTGGTTGAAGAAGTCCGGCAATCCCCTCTTGAACAGCAGGTCGCAGGTGATCTCGCCGACGATCCGCCCCTGGTCATCCGTCACGGCGACGGCCTCGATCTGGTGGCGGAGCATGGTCCGCACGACGATCTGGAGCGGCGTGGAGGGGCGTATTTCCATGGCCAGCGTTGGGCGCATGATGTCGCGGGCGCGGACCAGAGTGCCGACTGTCAGTTCCTTGCCCCGGATGTACTCGTATATCCGCACGGGGTCGGTCTTGGTCAGGAAGAAGTCCCGTACCGCTTCATCGGCCAGCAGCGTCATCAACTGGCCCATGACACGCACGCCGATGATCGGGTCATCGTCCGACGCGACGACCATGCAAGCCAGGTCCACCGGCTGGTGGTCGACGGAACCGTAGTCCACCGGCTTTCGCATCGTCGCCAGGCACACCGCGTACCCCTTGAACCCGTGGATCCGGGCGTGAGGATACGCGAACCCCCGGCCGATGCCCGTCGGCGACTCCTTCTCTCGCTGGATGATCGTCGGGCCGATCTCCTTGCGGATCCGCTCGGGCTGGGCCTGGCAGATCGGGCTGGCAACCAGGTTCTCGGCCATGCGGTCGAGCAACTCCCACTTGTCGGACACCTCCAGATTCAACAGGATCTGATCCGGCGTGAAATGATCTGTCAGCTTCATGGTTCTCGCTTGTCTCCCGCGGCCGGCAAGGGTCTGGACTCAGGTGCCTGGCCACAACAGGTTTGGCATATCCGACTCGCCGGCCGGAGGGGTATAATTCATCCTTGCTCGGTGAAGGCTTGCAGGGCGGGGCTGTCGGTTTCCTCGGCCACGCGATGCCGACGGAGGATTTCCTGGCTGAGCTGCCTTCTGACCTTGCGTGCCTCGATCACTCCGACGAGGCCAAGGCTCTCCTCGCCGTCCACCACGGGCAGATACTCCAATGACTGCTCGTTCATCCTGTCCATCGCCTCGGCCAGCGGCGCGTGCTCGGTTATGGTGTCCGGCACTGGCTCCATCAGGTCGAACGCCACCAGCCATTGGCTCATGCCCTCGGCGCGGAAGCTCTGCTTGAGCCCGTTGAGCGTGATGACGCCGACGAGCCGGCGCTCGTCGTCGACCACGGGGTAGACCGTCGCGTCGATCTCGGCAATCACGCGGAGGATCTCCGCCATGGGCGTGCCTTCATTGAACGACGGCGACTTCTTGTCCACCACGGCCGCAACCGCCCGCTCCTTTATAAGGTCCGCCTCCGTGACATTCAGGCCGATCTCGCCGGCCTTGCGAATCGCAAACTTCACGCACGGCGGGCCCAGGAGCTGCATGACGAACGTGCTGGTGGTGATGGTCATTATTATGATGTCGCCAATCCTGATGCCGCCGCTGCGGACGCCGTCGATCATTGTGCCGCCGATCTCGCCGTTGAACCGGCTCGCGGCGAGCACGGCAAGGCCCACGGACACGCCCGCCTGGCTGAACAAGCACAGGCCGAAATACTTGCGGACCGTCGGGGCCGCGTGTGCCCATCGCGCGCCAAGGTACGCCCCGGTCATCTTCCCGACCGTGCGGGCGATGGCGTAAACGACAACCAGGCCCCACATCCACCCGGGCAGCGAGCCGACGCTCAGCCTTGCCCCGACGCTGACGAAGAACAACACGTAAATCGGCGTCGCGAAACTCTCGACAACCGAAAAGGCCGGATGACTGCGCCGCGGGGCCAGGTTGGTCAGAGTCGCCCCAAGCGCCATCGACGCGACGATCATGTCCAGGTCGAACGCCCGCGCGCAGCCGATAACCAGCGCCATCCAGCCGATGATCAGCCCCAGGCCCTTGTCGGCCTGGCGAAGGCGGCGGAGGAGATAGTTCAGTATGAACCCCGCGAGCACGCCGAGGCAAACCGCGCCGAGCAACTCCTTGGCGATCTTGCCCATCGCCAGCCAGACATTGCCCGTGCCCTTGCCGGTAACGTTCTCAGCCACGCTGGACGCCACGCCGTACAGTGCCAGCGCCAGGCCGTCGTCCAGGGCGACAATGGCGAAGACCATCGTCGTCAGCACGCCCAGTGCCTTGTACTCCCAGAGCACGTCAACAGTCGCGGCCGGGGCGGTGGCCGACGAGATCGCCCCGAACAGCAGGCCTATCGCGACGGCGGTCGCGACGTCCCCGTGCGCCCACCAGACCACCAGGCCCGTGCCGATGGCCACGACCACAAACGCGCCCATGCCCTCGGCCAGGAGGATCTTGAAGAACTGCATCCCGTACTTGCGGAAGACGTCGCGGTGCAGCTCGCCGCCAATGAGAAAACCGATGACCCCCAGGGCAAAGAAGTTGAACGGCTCGAGATTCTTCAGCGCCGCCGCATTGATGAGCTGAAAGCCCGACCGCCCGACGATCAGCCCGATGCAGATGTAGCCGACAACCTGTGGAATCCGCAGGCGCTGGAAAATCTTCGCGCCGATGGTGCCGAAAAAGATCGCAAGCCCCACCACCAGCAGGACCGGCAGGTGAGACATGTCCAGGTTTGCCTCAGCCAGGTAATCCATGACGTCCTTACACGCCGGTCAGCGTGCGATAAGCCTCCTGGGCACTTGGGCAGTTGATGATCGCCTCGCGGACGGCGGGGTCCTTTAGCACCTCCAGGGCCGTTGCCAGCAGGCGGAGGTACGGCTCGTGCTGGCCCTTGCCCGCCACGATCAGAAGCAGCACGTGAATCGGCCCGCCGTCCAGGCTTTCGTAGCCCTCGACGCCGTCCTTGGCGACGCCGACCACCACCATCGGCTCCGTGACGCCGTCCAGGCGGGCGTGAGGAACAGCCAGGCCCTGCCCAATGCCGGTGCTCATCAGCGATTCGCGGTGAGTGATGGCCTCGGCAAGCACCTCCCGCACAAGCCGTGGAAAACATTTGCACGACAGCGCGATCAATTCGTCCAGGACCTCCTGCTTGGTCCGGCCGGAAAGGATCACCACGCGGTCGGCTGTCAGGTAGTCGGTTAAACTCATGGCATAATTCCATTCCACTTCCTGGCCGGACGGGCTGTCCCGGCCTCAACGATTAGCAACTCCCACGCGTACTCGCGATGGCGAACCGACGGCAGCTTGGACACCGTCAACACTCCAAGCGCAGCCCGCTTCGTCGGGTCTGTTTCGTAATTATACGGCATAAGCACGTGCTGCAAAGGCTTATTTGACATAAACTGGAGCCAATTGGCCTGTCTAGGGCGTCATAATCCCCAATATGCCGATGCAGTCCCGTGGAATGCGGACTCGCGGGGCGTCGGCTCCGGGGCCGAACCGTCAGGGATCCAGCAGGTCCAATAACTGCAACGGCCTGTCAATAAGCACCTTAGCGCCGTGGGTAATCAGTTCGCTGGCTGGACGATAACCCCAGGTGGCTCCCACAGCGTACATCCCAGCCGCCGTGGCTGTCTGCATGTCCGTGTTGGTGTCGCCAACGTACAGGCACTTGGCCGGCGGGATGCCTAACGCCGCGGCGATCGCAATCGCCCCGGCCGGGTCGGGCTTCTTAAGCCCATCGGCCCCCACGCCCCGCACGGCCGCGAACTGCCACCGCCCCAAAAGCCGGCGAACGGTCACCTGAGCGAAGTTGTCCGGCTTATTCGTCAGAACCGCCGCCGGCACGGATCGTCGGTTCAATTCCGTCAGCAGTTCAGCCACCCCCTCATAAGCCCGGGTCTTTGCGTGCCACCGCTTGGCATACTCCTGGGCGAATCGCTCGCAGCAGCGATCCACAAGCTCCTCATCGCCTCGCATCGCCTCCGGCAGCGCCCGCAGTACGTAGTTCCGCAGCCCGTCGCCGACGTACAGCTTTGCCAGCTCCACGCCATGGCCCGCCACGCCGACTTCCGCCAGTACGACGTCCATCGAATCCAACAAGTCCTCGATGGTATTAAGCAGCGTCCCGTCGAGGTCAAAAATCACAGCCTTGTAAGTCATTGGATTGATTCTACTTTCAGGGCATGGCGGAGCAAGGCTCTGATTCGAATCATCACGCGCCGATCAATCGCCCGATCCGCCGGCGGACTTCGTCGGCAAACGGGGCGAAGCCTTTAGGGCATCTACCTGAGAGAAGGTCCGCGACAAAGCGAAGCCCTTGGAGTGCGGCGTTAAGGCCCGCAGGGCCGCCACGCCGCTTTGGCTTTACCGTTCGATGTGACGTGGCGCCGGACGTTGCGCCAAGGCGCCACACAGTGCAAAGACGCGAGCCTCAAACTCCACGATAACGTGAAGGCCCTTGAACTCGGCGAGAGCCGCGACAAAGCGAAGCCCTTGGAGTGCGGCGTTAAGGCCCGCAGGGCCGCCACG
>CAZSBS010000212.1:8567-8685 GCA_964605095.1 uncultured Planctomycetaceae bacterium
CGAGCCTCAAACTCCACGATAACGTGAAGGCCCTTGAACTCGGCGAGAGCCGCGAGAAAGCGGAGCCCTTGGAGTGCGGCGTTAAGGCCCGCGAAGCGGGCCGCCACGCCGCTTTGGC
>CAZSBS010000213.1:0-8682 GCA_964605095.1 uncultured Planctomycetaceae bacterium
TCGGGCCGAGATCCCCCACCACTGCATCGACCTCGTCGAGCCGTCCGAGAGCTTCTCGGTCGCCCAGTTCGTCGCCCGCGCCGACAGGGCCGTCGGTGAAATCGTCGCGGCCGGGTCGATGGCCCTGGCCGTCGGGGGCACAAGCCTGTACATCAAGGCGCTGTCGGAGGGCCTCTTCGAGGGACCATCAGCCGACGAGCAGACGCGCCGGAATCTCCGGGCCAGGGCTGCCGCCGAGGGCCTCTCTGCCCTTCACGCGGAGTTGGCCGGCGTGGACGCGGCCGCGGCCTCGCGGATACACCCCAACGACGAGCGCCGAATCGTGCGGGCGCTGGAGGTCTACCACACCACCGGCACGCCAATCACCGCCCTTCAGCGGCAGTGGGACAGCGGGACGCGGCGATACGAGGCCGTGTTCATCGGCCTGAGACGCGACAAGGCCGACCAGGCCCGGCGGATCAACCTGCGGGCGAAGATGATGCTCGACGCCGGCCTGGCCGACGAGGTCGCGGCCCTGCTGGCCGAACCGGGGGGCCTGAGCCGCCAGGCTGCCCAGGCCGTCGGTTACGCCGAGATGATCGACTACCTCAAGGGCCAATGCTCGCTCGACGAGGCATTCGAGCTCGTCAAGATCAACACCCGCCGCCTGGCCAAGAAGCAGCGGACATGGCACCGCCGCTTCGCAGGCGTCACGTGGTTCGACGCGGCGCCGGACGAGACGGCTGAAAATCTGGCGAAACGGGTAATCGAGACGATGATGGAATGAACAAAGAAGAAGAAGAAAAGAAACGGATTACCGCAGAGCCGCAGAGGCACAGAGGGTAAAAGAAGAAGCAGTAGACGGGGATTAAAGGATTACATCTGTAGAAGCGCATATGTAATCATCAACCAGCCGGCAGGCAGGTCCGTGCAAACCCCGTCTGAAGATGTTTTTGCTGTTTTTTCTCCGCGCCTCTGAGTCTCTGCGGTAATCTGTTTTTTGCAATGCCCACAGACCCGTCACAATTTGACGAATGGATGGACCTGGCGATTCAGCAGGCGGCGGCGGCTGAGGCAGCCGGCGACGTGCCAATCGGCGCGATTATCGTGCGGTCCGACCCGACCGCCGCCGACGCCGGGCGGATAATCGCAGCCGAGCACAACCGCCGGATCATCGACGCCGATCCCACGGCCCACGCGGAGATGCTCGCCATCCGCGCCGCGGCCAGGGTTCTGGGCGACTGGCGCCTTGCCGGCTGCACGATAGTGGTCACGCTGGAGCCTTGCTGCATGTGTGCCGGGGCGATCGTCCTTGCCCGGCTGGACAGGCTGGCCTACGGCGCGCCGGACCCAAAGGCGGGCGCGGTGGACACGCTTTACCGCATCTGCTCCGACGAGCGGCTCAACCACCGTGTCGAGGCCATCGGCGGCGTCCGCGCGGGCGAGTGCGGCGCCATGCTCACGGAGTTCTTCCGCAAGCAGCGAGCGATGGGCAAGAAGTGAGGCCGAGAATGAGCCTTCGGCTCAACGAAAAGAAGGTCGTAGGTCTAAGTGTAGTGTCTCAGCAGTTTGAACATCATGCACGAAAGCCAAATTCCCTGTAATTTGGGGGCAGTAATCTTCAGCCCCGTTTACGGGGCTAGGAGAAACAGATCTCTTCCCCTACTTCCTATCTACTAACTACTTCTTACTTCTGTCTTCCTACTGCCTGCCCTCACGAATCGAACTTATCGGAGGTGAACAGGTACACGCGGGCATCCGGCATGCGCCATGCGTCGGGGTGCAGGCCGGCCTTGTGGGAGCAGCAGTAGCTGAGGAACTCGACGGCGTCCCAGCCCTGGTCGGTGGCGACTTCCGGCAGGAAGCAGCCACCGCGGGATCCGCTGATAATATAGATGCCGTGCTTGCCGACTTCCAGCTTCTCAGGCTCGCGGGTCTCCTCCAGCGGCGACAGGATGGACACCTCGATCTCCAGGTGCGGCAGCTCCGCCGGCGTGATGGGATTGGTGACGAATCGCGGGTCTTGTGCCGCAGCCCGGCCCATCTCGACGATCATCTCCACCAGGGGCCGCTGGGGCTCAAACGTGCCGATGCACCCGCGCAGGGCGCCCTTGTTGGTAAGCGTGACGAAGCATCCGCGCATCTCGCCGAGCACGCCGGTGGTCCGCCTCGGCCTGGGTGGGGGCAGATGCGAGACGGCGGATTCAACAGCCTGGCGCGCCAATGCGATCAGTTCCTTGCGGTCTTCAGGTTCGATGGCCATGTGCAGTCTCCCGTTCAGTTGGCGACCCGGATTGTACCACTGGAGCTCACGCTATTCCAGCAAGCTGGGGCCGGTCAATTTGTGTCGGAGTTGGTAGTTCCGCCCGGGATGCCTAGAATCACTTGCGGGATAGAGCATGGTTCTAAGAGACTGCTGGCTTTCTAAGTCTCCCGAGCCGGCAAGCAGCCGGGCCGGGGCAGAAAGGAGTTCGCCATGAAGCTGGCTGAGTATCTTGAGGAAAAGGGAATCGCGTTCCAGTCGTTCGAGCACCCGCCGGCCTACACGGCCCAGGAGGTAGCCGCCGAAGAGCATGTCAGCGGAAACATCACGGCAAAGGCCGTCGTGGTCCTCGTGGACGGCGAGTACGCCATCTGTGCCCTGCCGGCCTGCTACAAGCTGGACATGGACAGGGTGGCAAAGGCGATGAACGCAAAGACCATCCGTCTGGCCAACGAGGGCGAGATGGCGAAGCTGTTCCCGGACATGGAGGTCGGCGCCGAGCCGCCCATGGGTCAGCTCTGGAACCTGCCGACCATCGTCGACCGCCACCTGGCCGAGGATGAGGAGATCGTATTCCAGGCCGGCACGCACCGAAATGCCATACGCATGAGGTATGCCGACTATGAGGCGCTGACCAAGCCAAAGGTCGCCGACCTCGCGGTGCACCTGTGAGGCCTGTTCGCTTCAGCGAGCAGGTATCGGGCTACCTACTACTTGCCTTTCACCAGTTGCACGAAGCGCAGGCCACGCTGCTCGTAGTTGTCGAACATGTCGTAGCTGGCGCATGCGGGCGACAGGACGATGGCCTCGCCGGGCCGGGCCGCCTGGCGGGCCAGGGCCACGGCCTGCTCGAATGACTCCGCGGCAATGACGGGCGGGCTGTCGGCTGGGGCATGGTCGGCGGCGGTCTCGGGCTGCCTGGCGGCGATGGCGGCCTCGATCGCCCCGGCGGTTGCCCCCACGGTCACCACCGCCTTGGCCCTTTCGGCCAGCGCCGCGCCGAGGGCGTCCAGGCCGACGTGCTTGTCGTAGCCGCCGACGATCATGATGGCCGAGCGGGCGGGGAACGATCCCAATGCGACGATCGCGCCCTCGGGCGTGGTGCATTTGGAGTCGTTGAAGTACCTTACGCCGCCGATCTCGGCGACGAATTGCAGGCGGTGTTCGAGCCCCGCGAAGGCCTTCAGCGCGGCGGCAGCCTGCTCGCGTGTCACGCCGAACTGCCTTGCGACCGCCCACGCGGCCTGGGCGTTTGCCTGATTGTGCTCGCCGACGACCGACAACTCGAACGGCTCGCCGGCGGGGTCGAAGTATTCCACCCGCACTCCGGGGGCAGCCTCCCGGGCCCAGCCGCGAGTCAGATCGTCGGCGGCGCTGAGGATCAGCACGTCGCCGGGCCGCTGGAAGCGGAAGATGTTCTTCTTGGCCTGCCCGTAGGCTTCCATCGTGCCGTGGCGGTCGAGGTGGTTGGGCAGTAGGTTGGTCACCAGCGCCACGTGCGGCGAGATGCCGATCTCCGGCAACTGGTCGAGTTGAAAACTCGACAGCTCCAGAACCACCGCGTGGTCGGGGCGGATTTGGCCTAGCTCGCTCAAGAGGCTTCGCCCGATGTTGCCGCCGACGTGCGTGGGAAGCTTCGCGGAGAGGATCTCGCCGATCATGGCGGTGGTTGTGCTCTTGCCGACCGTGCCGGTGATGCCCACGATCGCCGCCGGGCAGCGGGCGATGAAGAGGTTGATCTCCGTTGTCCGCGGCACGCCCGCGGCGGCGGCAAGGCGGAGCGGCTCGGCCTGCGATGGCACGGCCGGGCTCACGACGAGCAGGTCCGGCGTGGTGAAGTCGTCACTCTGCTGGCCGCCGAGATGCAATGTAATGTCCAGGCCGGCAAGGGCGGCGACGGATTCGGCGAGCTTTTCAGCCGGTGCGCGGTCGGAGACGGTCACGCGGGCGCCCCGCGAACGGAGCCACTGGGCGACGCCCACGCCGCCGCCGAACCGCCCGAGGCCCAGCACCGTCACCCGTTTGCCGGCTACGTCCATGCGAGCGGCGCACGCTTGCGGTTGTCCGCCTGCATACTGCGTGCATCCGCACGATTCTTCATTCTTCGATGATGTCATATATGTGGTGCCATGCTTCCGTCTTAGGAAGCGTGCTCCGACGAGCCCGGGGGGTATCCTGACGTTCTGCCGCCAACATCGCACAGGGAACATGCTTCCGCAAACAGCCGCGGAAGCATGGCACCGCACGCGGCCCCGCGCCTGCATCTTACAGTGAGTCAATCCGCAATCCGCAATCCGCAATCCGCAATGATCACGGCTTTGCCGCGATCACAGTTTCTCCAGCGGCCCGAGCGCCACGAGCATCGTCTTGCCGAGATCGTACTTTCGCGTGACGTCGACGACCTGCTCGGCCGTAACGGCGAAGAGCGTCTCGATCTGGTCGGCAAGTGGGACGTACTCCTGGCGGTAGACCCAGTCGTAGCCCACGGCGGTAAGCCTGCCCATCGGCACCTCGCCCTTGAGCGTGGCGCCGGAGGCGATCTTGTTCTTGGCGGCCAGCAGTTCGGCCTCGGCGGGTCCGTCGGCCTGGAACTGGGCCATCTCGCGACGGGCGATCTCGACGACTCGGGCGGACTGTTCGCTGTCGCAGGACAGGAACGTCATGAACGCTCCGGTCCCGTCGAGCGAGTCGTAGACCATGGATGCCTCGTCCGCCAGGGCAGGGTCCACGAGGGCATAGTAGAGCCTGCTGCCGGTAACATCGCCCAGCAGCGTCGCGGCGAGCATGGCGGCGTAGCGGTCGTCGTCCTGGCTGGCTGGGGCCGGCGAGGCCAGCGCGAGCTGCTGGCGGGCGACGTTGGCGTCCGTGACGATCCTCTGGCCGCTCTGAGGCGCCACCTGCGCGATGTCCCGCCCCACCTCATCCGAGGGCCAATGCCCGCACATCCGCGAGGCCTTGGCGACCAGGGCGTCGAAGTCAATGTTGCCCACGCCGACCAGCGTGAGATTGTTCGCCGCGTAGCGGCGGCTGAAGTACGCGAGCATCTGCTCTTGCGTCAGCGCGCCGACGGACTCGCTGGTGCCCAGGACGCTCTGGCCCAGCGGGTGCGGGCGGAAGTACTCGGCCAGGAGCATCTCGTAGACTCGATAACGCGGCATGTCCTCGTAGCGGGCGATCTCGTCGAGGATGACGTTCTTTTCGAGGTCGAAGTCCTCGCGTCGCAGGCTAGGCCGAAGGATGTCGCACAGCAGGTCCAGCAGGGCCTCCTGGTACTCCGGCAGGACCGCACCGTAGAAGACGGTGTTCTCCTCGGAGGTGAACGCGTTGTAATGTGCGCCCATGGAATCGAACTGGCGGTTTACATCCAGCGGGTCGCGGCTGGCCGTGCCCTTGAAGACCATGTGTTCGAGGAAATGGCTGACGCCGGCGACCTCGGGCGTCTCGTCGCGGGCGCCCGTGCGAACGAAGAACCCCGCCGCCATGGACGCGGCCGTCTCGCGGACCTCGGCGATGATCGTCAACCCGTTGTCCAGTTGTGCGTGCTTGAGCTTCATGGTGTTTTTCGGGAACTGAAATGTTTCCATCGCCGGCCTGGCGGGCCGGCGGCTATTGGTTATTGATCGAGGATGCCCGTGTCCACGGGCTTGGGGCCGATGACCAGGACGGTGAAGTCCTTCGCCGGGTGCTGGCGCACGTGGTCGAGGATGTCGCCGGCATTCGTCGCGTCGATGGCGTCGGACAGTTCTCTCAGGCCGCGAACCCTGCCGAGGTGGTAGAAGTCGCTGGCCATCGCGTTGGCGCGGGCGCCGGTGGACTCGCCCTGCATGATAAGGGCACTCTTGAGCTGCGTCTTGGCGCGGGCGATCTCGTCGGGCTCGATCCCGTCTGCCAGGCGGCGGATTTCGCCGACGGTCATGTCGAACGTCTGCTGGGCGAGTTCCGGGCGCGTGCCGGCGTAGGCGAAGACGCCCGCGTGGCCCTTGAGGCTGTGGTAGCTGGCCGAGACGTGGTAGACCAGGGCCCGCTTCTCGCGAAGCTCCGTGTGCAGCCTGGCCGCGGCCCCGCCGGAAAGCACCATGCCCGCCAGGCGGGCGGCGTAGTACTGCGGGTGGCTGATGGTGACCGTCGGGTACGCCAGGCCGATGTGCGTCTGGGCGGATTCCTTGGCCATGTGCTCGATGCCGCCAATGGGCGGCTGGATCGCGGGGGCCGGCGCCGCCACGGCCTGCCAGTCGCCGAAAAGCTGCTCCGCCCGGTCGCGGACGGCGGGCCAGTCGATGTCGCCGGCGACGGCGAAGATTGTCCCTGCCGGGCTGAAACGCCGACGGAATTGCTCGCGTAGCGCGTCCGGTGTCGCGGCGGCGAGGCTCTCGGGCGTGCCGAAGCCGCTCGCCCCGAGCGGGCGAGGGTAAAACCGCTCGCGGAGCATGAGGTTGCATTTGTGGGCCGGCTCATCCTCGAGGCTCTCGAGGTCCTGCTCGACGAGGTCCCGGCACGGCCCGAACGTATCATCGGCCAGCCGCGGCCGGAGAAGGATGTCGGCGTAGAGATCGAGTACGGCGTCGAGGTTCCGCGAGAGCTGGGCGGCGGAGTATATGATATGGTCGCTGCGGACGCTCTCGCCGTGCTGACAACCCAGGCCGTCCAATGCGTCGTTGAGTTGGCGGGTGTCGCGCTGCCCGGCACCGCGCAGCGACCATTCGCTGATGATCGAGGCTGCCCCTTCGAGCCCAGCCGGGTCGTGCGCCGCCCCGGCCGGAACCACCAGCGTCATCGCCGCCGACGATACCTGCTCCATCTGCTGGCCCAGCAGCCGCAGCCCGTTGGGAAGCTGCTTATCGAAGAATCTCTCGGATCGTTCGGACACCTTTATTACGCCTCCGGCGTCTTGCGCCATGCGTTTTGCGCCTTGCCAAAAAGCCCTGGAAAGTAAAGTGCTGTATTGTAGGCATTAGCCCAGCCAAGGCAATCGGGAAACCGCCTGATGGCGCGGCGTATTGACGCATAGGTCCTATGAGTCCTATAGGACCTATAGCATCCGCCCCCGCGCGCGACGTATTGACAGACGCGGGGTCGCGGCCTACCGTGGTTTGGCCCGGGCCGGGCCGTCAGGCGGGTGCCAAAGAGCCTTCGCCGAACCGGGAAGTTTAGCCAAGCGATTGTGGAAGAAGGACGTGGCATGAAGATTTTCGTCGTAAACTGCGGCAGCAGCTCCATTAAGTATCAGTTGTTCGACATGACGGATGAGTCCGTACTGGCCAAGGGCGTGCTGGAACGGGTCGGCGGCGATGCAACCCTGAAGCACAGCGGAATCCGCGGAAAGTTGGACCGGAGCGTCCTGGCTCCAGACCACAAGGCCGGGCTGCGGCTTATTCTGGACATCCTCGTGGACGGGCAGGTCGGCGTGATCGGCAGCGTCGACGACATCGACGGCGTCGGCCATCGCGTCGTGCATGGCGGCGAGCAGGCGACGGACTCGGCCCTGATCGACGACGCCATGATCGAGATCATCCAGAAGAATGCCGAACTGGCGCCCCTGCACAACCCGCCAAACTTGGCCGGCATCCAGGCCGCTCGCCAGGCCATGCCCAACGTGCCCGAAGTAGCCGTCTTCGACACCGCCTTCCTGGCCACTATGCCCGCCAAGGCCCACCGCTACGCCGTGCCGGAGCAGTGGTACACGCAATACCACGTCCGGAAGTACGGCTTCCACGGCACGAGCCACCGGTACGTTACGCTTCGCACGGCCGAACTGCTCGGAAAGCGCCCGCAGGACGTCTGCCTGATAACCGCGCACCTCGGCAACGGCTGCTCGATGACGGCCGTGGAGGGCGGCAAGGCGGTGGATCATTCCATGGGCATGACTCCGCTGGAGGGGCTGATGATGGGCACCCGCTGCGGCGACCTGGACCCGGCGGTGTTCCCGTACATGCTCGGCCACGGCATGTCGGCCGAGCAGATCGAGCAGGCTCTCAACAAGGAATCCGGGCTGCTCGGCGTCAGTGGGATGAGCAACGACATGCGCGACCTGGAGCGAGCGGCCGGCGAGGGCAACCAGCGCGCCCGGCTGGCCCGGGAGATGTTCGTCTACCGGGTGGTCAAGTACGTCGGCGCCTACTATACTATCTTGCCGAAAGTTGACGCGGTCGTGCTGACCGGCGGAATCGGGGAAAACTCGCGGCCGATCCGCCAGGGGATCTGCGAGGGCCTCTTCCGCCTTGGCGCGGTGCTGGACCGCGGGCGCAACGACGAGATCGCCGGCGGAAAGTCCGGGCCGATCACCACCGATGCTTCCGCCCTGAGCGTATGGGTCGTGCCGACCAACGAGGAGTTGATGATCGCCCGCGACACCCAGCGGCTTGTGGCTGGGCTGAAGTGAAATAGGCCACAGGCTTCAGGAACGACAGACCGACCGAGAGCCGATTTCCTGAAGTCTGAAG
>CAZSBS010000214.1:0-4086 GCA_964605095.1 uncultured Planctomycetaceae bacterium
GCAAGCATCGTTAACGGCCTGTCGCTCGAGGCGATCAACAATCTCAGCCGGCTGGGCAGGCAGTTTTTGATCGTCCTGAACGACAACTCGATGGCCATCGACCGCACCCAGGGCGGCCTGGCCGATGTGCTCGACCGCATCCGCATGACCCAAACCTACAGCGGCCTGAAGCAATCCACCGAGCGGATCCTCCAGCACCTGCCGATGGGCGAGAGGGTCACCGAGAGCCTTCGTCACATCAAGGACGGGCTTCGCATGACGATCCACGGCGGGGGGATCTTCGAGAGCCTGGGCATAAGCTACTTCGGGCCAGTCGACGGGCACGACATCCCGACGCTCATCCGCACGCTGCGGGCGCTGTCGGACATGGACCGCCCGGCCCTGCTGCACGTGCATACCGAAAAGGGCCGCGGCTGCCAGTATGCCGTCGAGGATCCCTGCCGGTTCCACAGCACGTCCGCCTACAGGGTCGAAGCCGGCCAGGCCGTATTCGCCAAGCCGGATCGTCCCAGTTGGACCGGGATTTTCGCCAAGGCCCTGATCGCCGAGGCAATAGCCGACGACCGCATAGTCGCCATCACCGCCGCCATGCCCGACGGCACGGGCCTGGCTGAGTTCCGCCAGGCTCTGCCCGACCGCATGATCGACGTTGGAATATGCGAGTCGCACGCCGTTGCGATGGCGGCCGGGCTAGCCAAGGGAGGCATGCGCCCCGTCGTCGCGATCTACTCGACCTTCATGCAGAGGGCGATGGACCAGGTCTTCCAGGAAGTCGCGCTCCAGCACTTGCCGGTGGTGCTGTGCATGGACCGCGCCGGGCTCGTCGGCAGCGACGGGGCCGTGCACCACGGCATGATGGACATCGCCATGCTTAGGCCACTGCCGGGGATGGTTCTTGCCGCCCCAGCCGACGCGGCTGAGATGGCCGCGGCGCTTCGCTTCGCCCTCTCCAGCGACGGCCCGACCGCTATCCGCTACCCGCGCGACATGGTGCCCAAAGACCTGCCGGGTCCGTGCCCGGCCTTCGAGCTTGGCAGGGCGAGAGTTCTCCGCGAGGGCCCCGACGGAACGTTGTTGTGCTACGGCGCGACGGTTGAGCCTGCCCTGGCGGCCGCGACGATACTCAGCGAGCAGCGACAGGCCGAGGTGGCCGTGGTGAACGCCCGCTTCGCCAAGCCGCTGGACGCGGCGCTGATAACGCGGCTGATCCAGTCCGGCAAGCCTATGCTGGTCTGCGAGGATCACGCGGTGGCGGGCGGGTTCGGCTCGGCCGTGACCGAGCTTGCCGCCGAACGCGGCCTGCGGGCTGGCAACGTCCGCCTCGTCGGCCTGCCGGACCGCTACGTCAGCTTCGCATCGAGGCAGGAGCAGCTTATGGAGGTGGGCCTGGACTCTACGCACCTCTCGGCCGCCCTGTGGGACCTGATCCGCGCAGCGCGCGAAGCGAAATCGCCCGCTCCCAAAGCCGGGCGCTGAATCCGCCCGGTTCCGCTGAAAGCTCCGCCGTGGCATGCAATCCGCAATCCGCAATAACGTCACGGGCACGGCCCGCGGACTGCTATTGTTTCGGCGGGGCCGCCTCGCGGACGGTCGAGCCGTTGGCTTCGCTGAGCACCAGGATGGCGAACTTCTCCACGCCGCCCAACTGGTTGGTGTTCAGCGAAGTGTAATCGAACCGCCCGCGAAGGTCCGTGTAGCCGTCCTTGTAGAACTCCACCTGCCCGCCGCGCATCCGGGCGTATACCTTCACGTAAACCTTCGCCAACGCCTTGTCGCTGTCCTTTCCCGCGACGCGAAGCTGGCCGTAGTTCTCCATCACCTGAACCACCAGCGAATTGGAGTAGTACGCCTGCATCCGGGTCTTGCCGCCCGCGACAATCTCCACCATCACGTTGCGGTTGGCAAGCTCCGCCGGCATGTCGATCGTCATAGTCTTGCCCCCGGCGGGCAGCTTTACCTCCTGCGCGGAGTTGGGCTGAATGTACGCGAACTGCCCGCCGCGGTCGGAAACGAACGGCTGGCTGGAGAACATCTGCTCGATGTCCGTCAGATAGTAGTTCACCTGCGCCGCCGCGAGGTTCTGGTAGCTCAACTCGATCTTGCGGGCCTCGACCTTGAACTCGAAGGTCTGCTCAGCCGCGGCCAGGGCCGTCTGCTTTTCTTCGCGGCTCTTGTCGTCCACCACGGCCGGGGCCTTGCCCTCAATCTCGTCCACCTGGGCAAGAACCGCCCCGAACAGCTCCCGCCACCGCTCGACGGGATGCTTGGCGTACTCGGCCGCGATCTTGCGGGCCTTAGACGGCTTGTCGTTGTAGAAGTCCAGGTAGGCCGTGAAGTAGTCGTGCTGGATCCGCTCGGGCAACTTGGCGACGTCAACCTGTGCGAACATGGCCACGCCCTCGGCCACGCGGTCCTGCAACAGCAGGTAGTACGTCAGGTCCATCTGGTCCTGGTCGTCCAGCTTATCCTTGTACCGCAGGATATCCAGCAGGCGGTTGTACTGCTGGAAGAACTGCGGGACGAGTATCTGGCGCTTGGGGCCGAAGAGATGGGCGCGGGCGTTTACCAGCGGCCAGTATTCCATATGCTGGTACGTCTTGCGGATTACGGGCTGGATCGTCAGCAGCGGCGAGGCGAGCCACGCTCCGCACTGTGAGACGAAGTCGTCGCGGTACGGCAGGTACTGATTTGTCAGGGCCGGGGCGTTGTGCTTGATGGCGTACGACCAGATCGTCATGTCGTATACGTGGCGGGCGGACAGGAGGCTCGTGACCGCATCGAACATCTTGCGGTCCTTCATCCGCCAGGCGATCTTGTCCAGTTGCAGCCGGCCCAGGTTGTTTTCCTTGAGGAACGCTATGACTTCCTCGTCCGAGCCGTTCTGGCTGATGTAGTCCCAGCTCGTCTTATCGACCTTGGTTAGCTCGGGCACGACGTTGAGCGTCTGGCCCGCGGCGAATCCCACAAGCTCGCCTCGCTTGGCGACGTGGACGCCGAAGTGCTCGAACTTGCCCGCCTGCGGAAAGTAGAAGAAGTAATCGAATGTCTGGGTGCGGTACGGCTCGAGCTCGATGTAGAACGCCTTGGTGTACCGCCCGCCCGCCAGCGGGATGGCGCCGCGCGGCACCTGGACGAGCACCTGGAGCTTCCGCTTGGCGCTGGTGGGATTGGTCACGACGATGTGGCAGGCGTAGACCTCGCCGACCAGGAACTCGTCCGTGACGAAGTTGTCCACCTGCTCGCCGTCGATGTGCTTGTACTGCTGGCCGGAGCGGTAGTAGTTCTGGCCGACGAGGATCTCCTGGGCCTTGGGCACGGATGCGGCCTCGGTTATCTCCTCGTGGAAGAACACGGCGTTTCCGGCCGGGGTGATGGTCATCGCCCCGCCGTCGATCTTGACTTCATGCTCGCCGGCCTGGAAGGGCAGGTCCAGCACGGCCAGGGCCAGCATGATCTCGGGGAAGTTATGGGATGCCTCGGCGAAGTTGCCGGACAGGAAATCGCCTTTGCCGTCGCAGGCGGCGTAGTCTTTCCAGAATGCGTTCACGCCGACCAGGGCGGCGTTGGCCTGCTCGATTGGAAGATGGTAGTAGTTGTTCTCGACCCACTCCTTGACCTGCCCGACGCGGCGGTAGAGCTGGCGCTGGGCGGCCTCGCCAAGCTTTCGCTTGTCCAATGAGTAGTACTCATCGGCCGGCCCCGCGCGCCTCGCCGAGGTGCTCCGGGCAAGGAGGCCGTTGCCGCGCTTCGCCAGGATATTGGCTGCCAGCGGTGTCTCGCCCGGGACGACCGCAGGCTCCGGGGCGGCAGGCGGTGCCAGGGCTGCTGTCGCCGCCGGGGCGGGCACCGCGCGAGAGAACGACGCTTCCTTGCGCATCACTTCGGACTTCTTCTGCTCCCGGACTCCCTCGGCCGCGGCCGCCATATCACCGGCCGACATCCTGCCATCCGGCCTGCCGGCGGACCCACCCGCCGCGGCCGTCAGGGCAGTCAGGCCAAGGGCCGTGTCGAAGAGCTTGTTGAAGCGGTCAACGTCCGGCGGCAGGAGCTCGAAGAGGTCCTTGACCGCCCTGGCCGTGCGCTGCC
>CAZSBS010000214.1:4186-8623 GCA_964605095.1 uncultured Planctomycetaceae bacterium
TCGCCGCTGAGCGTGACCATGATGTGATACGCGCGGGCGAGGCTGTCGAACGTCTCGAAGCGCGTGCTCGTCAGGTCGCGGATGGTGAACGGCTTGCCCTTGGCGACGGGCGTGATGACCTTCTCCTGGATGTAATGCTTGCTTGGGTCCAGCGCGATGGCCGGGTCCAGCCGGCGGTCCGTGAGCTTGGGCTCGATCTCCGCAATCGAGGTCTCGCGCAGGGCGGTGTTCTCGGCGTCCACGGCCAGGATGCGAAGCTGCTGCTTGTCCAGAAGGAGCTTGCGGGGGATGGCGACCACGCCGTTCTTGTCCGGCTGGAGGTTGACCAGCACGACCGCGCCGTTGCCCAGGAAGTCCAGCGTGGCGTAGTTCATCGTGCCATGACCCTTGCCGCCGGCGGCGCGTAACTGCGAGGACATCCCGCCGCCGCTGCCCGAGCCGCCCCCGACGAACGCCTGGCCCTCGGCGCCTGTCGCCACGCCGGTGTCGGCGTCGCGGATCGCCCACGGGTTGAGGATCAGGCTCGGGCGCTTGAGCATGTTGCCGGCAAACTTCTCGGCCGACTGGCGGTCGAGGATGTAGCGGTACTCATCGCTGATCTTTCGCCCGGCCTCGTAGAGGCTGAGGGGCTTTTCGACCATCCCGGCCGCCAGGCCAAGCCAGCCGAACGGGTCCAACAGGCCCATCGCGTCGTATTCCGGCATGTACCTGCCGGCCAGGACGTGGACTCGCGTACACTCGTTGGCGTTTACGAGTTGGATGGTGACATTGTCCTTGTCGGCGGATACCTTGGCGATCTGCACGGGCTTGCTCTCGCCAATCTCAAGCCGCCGTGCCTGGGAACTGACGTACCCTGCCGCCGTCGTGCCGTCGGCAAGGCGAATGGCGATGTCCTTGTTGGCGTACTTGAGGCGCAGGCTGTAGTCCCCGGCCGGGAGGTCGTCGATCACGATGAAACCGTCGCGGATGCTCAGCGCCTTGAACCAGTCAGCCGTGAACGCCCCGTCGCGGACTTCCAGCAGCGACAGTTCGCTTCGCAGGGGCTTGTCGGCCTGGGCGGTGTAGGCGACGACGAGCTTCTGCCCGGCCTTGCCTTGCAGGGCGCCCGGCATGTTGTGGGCGTCCCTCACGGGCTGCCAGGTCCGGTAGGCCCCCGCGGTGGAAGCCATCCGCTGATCTCGCGCAAAAACGCCGTCGATATCAGTCAGCTCGCCCAGGTCGATCCGCCCGGCGGCGTCGGTCTTCAGCGAGACGTGAACCTGCTGCGTGAAGTCGCGATGCTTGAACGACAGATTCACGGGCCGATCCGCCAGCGTCTCGCCGTTTCGGCCTCGCATCTCGATAGCATACTTGCCGTCGGCGTGAAGAAGGTGCAGGTCATCCACAGTCTCCGTGGCATCTATGCCGTTAAGCGTAAGAGACTTCCCGGCGGCGAGTGTCTCTTCCTTGTCCTGGCTGATGTTCTTGACCTTCGCGGTAAGCTGGAAGCTGATCGCTATTAACCGCTGCGGCGTGCGGAAAGCGTACGTGCTCTCGCGATCCTCGAAGATCTTGAAGTCCGGCACTTTCTGCGTGGACTTCACGCCGTCGAGATCGGTGCTGACGATGCTGAGTTCGACCTCCTTGAGCAGCTTCAGCGAGACCGGCTGGCCTGTCAGGCTCAACTGCGGGCGAACCAGCAGCATCGCGTTCTTGCCGGCGATAAGCGCCTCGCGATCCACATAGAAGCCGCATTCCAACTTGTAGCTCTCGGCCTTGTGGTCGAAGCTCGTGAGCGTGGCCGCGGCGCCATTGACCAGCACTATCGGCTGGCTCTTGGGCTCGGTGGTGTAAGGCAGGGTGATCGTGCCGTCCTTGTCGGCCTCGTAGAACCGCTCCGCCATCCAGATCTTCGCCTCAGGCAGGGGCTTGCTGGCCTCGTCCAGGACGGTGAACTCCTGGCCCGCCGGGGTGAGGCTGCTGATGTACGCCAGCCGGCCCTTCTGCACCAGCGCCCGGCTTCGCTTGCCCGAGCCGATGAACTCGATCACGTACACGCCGCGCCCCGCAAGCTGCGGGAACTCAAACGAGCGCCGCACGCGCCGCAGCGGGGCCTCGGCGTACTCGTGGGTCTTCTGCTCGTTGGCGACCAGCCCGTCGAGATCCAGCGAAAGCGGCACCGGCTCGCCAACCTGCTGGTAGTACTTCAGCGCGTTGACGCGATAGACCTTCACGATCAGCGACTTGACGTTCTTGACGTCCACGTCCAGCTTGATCTTCTCATCCGGCCCGAAATACTTGGCGTTGGTCGGCGCGAAGTCCAGGTCCACGCGCTCGGTCAGGGCCTTGTACTCGGTCGGGGGCAGCATGGCCGTCCACTTCTCGGCGTCGCCCGCGCCGGCAAGAAGCTTCGTCTCAGCGAAGACTTTCTTCAGGTAGCCGTCCTGGATGAACTCGGCGTAGGGCAGCCAGGTGTCCTCCTTGACGAAGAAGTGCTCGAGGTACGCCCGGATGAGCGGCTCATCGCCGCCGCCGATCGGCGGCAGGAGGGTCTGCTGCTCGAAGCTCGCGCCCATGTCGGCGGCGAAACGCTGGAAGTCCTGGCTGCGCTGGATCGGCAGCGGAATGTAGAACACCCGCCGCGGCAGCTTGAGGTACTCCATGAACCGCCCCTTGTCGAACTCGCCGCGCGTGCGGTCGAACGACAGGCGGTGATACAGCACGTTGGCCTTGAGCGAGTTGAAGGCAGGGTCCAGGCCCTTGACGAACGACCACATCCGCTCCAGGTACGCGAGCTCTTCATCCGGCTGCTGGCGCCAGTTGACATCCTCGCCGGGGCGCAGGCGCATCAGGTACGCGTTGACGAAGTTCGAGTTCCGCTCAAGGGCTGGCTGGAGCTTCAACAGAGCGTCGAGCTGGTCCTTGAGCAACTTATTGTGAATCGGCACCGAGCCGAAGCCGCCGCTGCCCGGGTTCTTCTCGGCCAGGTCCTTGGCGATGAGCCCGACCAGCCCTTCATAGTCCGGGCGGGTGAGCCGCTGGAGGTACGCCCGCAGCTCGCGCAGGTTCATCTCGCCGGCCTTGAGCCACTCCAGGGCCGACAGCTCAAAGCCGTCCAGGCTGTTGTGGCTGTTGGACGCCCACGCGCGCTGCGTGAGCGCGTCCCGGCCAATCAGACCGGGGTCCAGCTTCGTCGGCAGCGTGCTCTTTACGGCGATCTGGCGCTGGTGGTCGAAGCGCAGGCCCAGCTTGTCGGCGAGGTACTTCAGCGTCTTGTCGGGGTCGGCCTTGTAGCCCAGCAGAGCCTGGCGGTGCTGAATCTCGATTATCTGCGGGCATGTGCTGTTCTTGCGGCGCTCGAGCCACTTCTGGACGACGGCGTCGACCTGCTCATATTGTCCGGCCGCCTGGTGGCGGAGGCATTGGTAGAAGTAGTAATCATCAGTGCCGGGGATGAGCTGCTTGATGGCCTCGTCCTTGTCCTTTGACAGGACGTAGGTTTCCACGAAGCCGATTTCCTCGGCCAGGGCTGAGGCCGAGAAGGCCGCCGCCATCGCCATCGCAGCCGCCGCAAGGATCAGAAGTGTACGTTTCATTAGGGTCTCCCTTTTCCATATTACGAGCCGCCACGTCGAAATCATACCAAGGCCCAGAGGCAAATGCTCAATGTTCAATGCTCAATGCCAAACCCCGGCACCGGCGCAGGGCTTAGCCATGGAGGATTGGACGCCGCAATGACGAGGATGTTCCGGCGCGGGTGAGTTTTTTTGTCGGCCTGGCTGGGTTCCCAGCCAACCACCGGCGGGCGGCGGTGTCTGGTTAGATGTGCGGAAGGCACCGGCAGTTGAACGGAAAGGAGCCAGCCATGAACAACCAAACGCAAATCATGCCATGCCAAGCCATGAGACGGCGGGGTTTCCGCGGCCAGGGCGGTTTGTCCCGGGCGGTGCGGATTGCGTTCGAGCCGGACGCCGGCAAGGTTGTCGTGGTCGACGTGCGAAGAGCCTCCCGCCCAGCGGCCCGTAATTAGCAGGGATGCAGGGGACAAGATAAGAAACGAAGAAGATAGCAAAGATAAACGCAGATGAACGCAGACAAGAGAAGCATTCCTTACGCTTCTATCCGCGTTCATCTGCGTTTATCTTTGCCATGGGTTATTTCTCCGTATCCCTGCGAAGAATTGCTTCCCGGCGCGCCTAGACTTGCATCGACTGGCCGCGCTCGGTCGGCCTGGATTCCGTTGGGACAAAGGAGAACGACATGAGCAAGCGAATGACTCGGCGAGAGGCTATTGCAATGAGCGGCCTTGCGGCGGCAGCCACGGCTGGGACGGTTCTCACTGCGACCGCCGCTGATAACAGGAAGAACGACATGAAGGAGAACGACATGAAGGAGAACATGAAGATGATGGCACCAGAAAAGGACTTGGCCATGCTGGGCGGCACCTGGGCCGATGGC
>CAZSBS010000215.1:0-3903 GCA_964605095.1 uncultured Planctomycetaceae bacterium
CCGCCCAAAATGACGATCTTCTTGCGGTCGGTCACGCGGACCTCGTCGTCAACTGATTTTAAATCTGTGATCTTGGATTTCAGATTTGCGTTTTCGCCAGCCTCTGCCAAATCCACTCGCGTAATCGGCGATTCGTACGTCGAGTAATAGTACGGCGTATAGGCTTCAAACTCAGCGGCGCATGTATCAACGAGCTTGTACACCGGCTCGATGAGTCCAAAGAGCCGCATTTCCCGAATGAGACGTGGAGACGTTCCCCAGACAGTCGCCAACTGAATGTCGCTGTATCCCCACTGCTTGGCCTTGGCGAGCAGGTCAACCAACGAGTCCACTTCGTCGCTGTACTCTGCATATCGCGATTCGATCTCGTCGGCCGGCGGTTCGTGTAGAGTGGCCGTGGCCTCTTCCAGCTTGCTGCTTGCCGCCTCACAGTCTCCGGTCTTCGCCAGTTGCTCGGCCTCCCATGCTTTAGATCCGCTCAAAGCAAGAACTCTGGCAGCATTCGTCGCAATCTCAATAAGCTCCCGGGCTGATGGGGTTTGGTTGGCGGCGGCCGCCAATTCATCTTCAAAATCCACGAGCTGCTTGATGTGTGTGAGGAACCACTTGTCGATCTTGCACAGGTCGTAGACCTTCTCGATGCTCCAGCCGAGCTTGAAGGCGTAGCGGATGTAGTACAGCCGGCCCTGGCTGGGAACAGCGAGCTTGCGGGTGAGCTTCGATTCCTCGACGGGCCACTCGACATCCAGCCGGTGCTTGCCGCCCGGCAGTTCTTCGCCCCTCTCGGCCCGCATCGCGTTATGCCACTTGTCGTTGGTGTCCAGGCCCAGGCCGAAACGCTTGACCTCCATCGAGCGGATGCCCTTCTGGAGGCTTTCCTTGAACGTCCTGCCGATGCTCATCGCCTCGCCGACGGACTTCATCTGCGTGGTGAGCGTCTCATCAGCGTCCGGGAACTTCTCAAACGTCCATCGCGGGATCTTGGTCACCACGTAGTCGATCGTCGGCTCGAAGCACGCGGGCGTCTCGCGGGTAATGTCGTTGCGGAGCTCATCCAGCGTGTAGCCGACGGCCAGCTTGGCGGCGATCTTGGCGATGGGGAAACCCGTCGCCTTGGACGCTAGCGCCGACGACCGGCTGACGCGGGGGTTCATCTCGACGACGATCATCCGGCCCGTCACGGGATCGACGGCGAACTGGATGTTACTGCCGCCGGTCTCGACGCCTATCGCGCGGATGATCGCGATCGAGGCGTCCCGCATGAGCTGGTATTCCTTGTCCGTCAGCGTCTGGGCCGGGGCGACGGTGATCGAGTCGCCCGTGTGGACGCCCATCGGGTCGAAGTTCTCGATCGAGCAGACTATCACCACATTGTCCGCCTTGTCGCGCATCACCTCCAGTTCGTACTCCTTCCAGCCGAGCACGGATTCCTCAATCAGGATCTCGCTGATCGGCGAATACTCCAGGCCGCGGGCGGCGATGATCTCGAACTCCTCGCGGTTGAAGGCGAACCCCCCGCCGGTGCCGCCCAGCGTGTAGGCCGGGCGAATGCATACAGGCAGGCCAATCTCGTCGGCGATCTGCCGCGACTGGTCCATGTCGTGCGCGACGCCGCTTCGCGGCACGTCCAGGCCGATGCCAAGGCAGATGTTCTTGAACTCCGTACGGTCCTCGGCTCGGTGGATGACCTCGCGGGTCGCGCCGATCATCTCCACGCCGAACTTGGCCAGCGTGCCGTCATCCGCCACCGCCACCGCCGTGTTCAGGCCCGTCTGCCCGCCCAGCGTCGGCAGCAGCGCGTCGGGACGCTCCTTCTCGATGATCTTCGCGACGGCATCGGGCGTTATCGGCTCGATGTATGTGCGGTCGGCGAACTCCGGATCGGTCATGATGGTGGCCGGGTTGGAGTTGACCAGGACGATCCTATACCCCTCCTCGCGCAGGGCCTTGCACGCCTGCGTGCCGGAATAGTCAAACTCGCAGCCCTGGCCGATAACGATCGGCCCTGACCCGATGAGCATTATGGTCTTCAGGTCGTCCCTACGCGGCATATCCTTTGGCTTCCTCTTGTCGCAATCCGTTACTCGGCCCTGCTGCGCGCGGACCAACCCGTCCGCCGCGAGCAAATCCGAAAAACGGTACCAAAACCGCCCCCGCGCCACAAGAGCGTGATTAAAAGGATTACCGTCCCGGCGCGCCGGGACGGTAATCCTCTTCTGTTTCTTCTTCTTGCCTCTTCGCCTCTGCGGTAATCAGTTTTTCTTCGCCTTGGTGATGCGGAAATTACCCAGCGTGTTGACGACGCCGAAGAAGTCGCTCGGCTCGCCGTCGCCGGCGGCCAGGGCGATGTGCCCGGCGTCATAGGCCTTCAGAGCGGCGTCGAAATCCACCCACTTACCGTCGATGAAAACGCGGAACCATTCGTGCGGCACGAAGACGTCCCGCCGCGCGCCGAAGCTCTCCACGTACGCAAGCCCGGTGACCACCTGCGCCGGCAGCCCGGCCGACCTGCACATCGCCGCCGCAAGGGCCGCGTGCTCCGTACAGTCGCCCTGGCGGCTCTTGGCGACTTCCAAAGCCGTCGCATAGCCCACCGACAGGTTCTTGCCGGTAACGTACTTGCTGACGAAGTCCTGGATCTGCCGTGCCGCCCCGGCCGCGTCGGTCGCCCCCGCGACCGCCTTGCCGGCCAAGGCCACTATCTCCTTGGCGTCGGACTGAAGATAGCTCGTGGCCTTGAGCGCCTTTATCGCGGCCGGGTCTGAACCTTTGTACGGCAGCGCCCCACCCGCGACCGCGACCGGGCGAACCGTGACCACAATCGTGTTGCCGTCCCGGGCCACCTTTTGGCTGGGAGAATCGAGAAACTTCAGCTTCGCCGCCGCCTCGGCCGACCCGTCCGTCGGTTCGATGCGATACGTCACCGACTTCGTCCCGCCAAGGTTGCCCAGAGGCGCGGGACTTGCGACGAATACCTTGCTGAACAGGTCCACCGACTCGCCCGGCATCGTCGCGAACTCCTTCGTACACGCGACCATCTCCATCTGCATGCCCATCATTGGCGTAACGGTCTTGAGGGCGTCGCCGTCGGCGTTGAGATAACCGACCGACTCGATCTGCCCCGTCGGCCCAGACAGGACGCTCCTGGCCTCGGTAAGCTCCACCACCCGCCCGAGCAGGTCCACCTGTTTCTTGGCCCCGATGACCATGTTGGCGTCGGCCGCCTTGAGCAAAGATGGCATGAACGCCTTGGTCGTGTAGCGCGTCCCTTCCTTGAACCCCTTGCTGATCGATAGCAAACGCAGACCCTCGCTCAGCAGCGCGCCTTCGGGCCAAGCTGCCTCCGTCTCGCGAACCTTCTGGCCGGAGTTGACCTTAACCTTCACCTTGCCGTCCTTGATCGTCCCCTCGGTCGTCTGGGCCGTCATGCCGAGGTTCTGGGTGCTGGCGAAGCTCAGCGGCTCGCCGCCGGCCGACTCGACGGACGACTCGCTCTGCTCGATCCTCAGGGCCATGCCCATCCGCTTGATCGTCAGCACCATCCTTTGCGAGGTGACGACCGTGTTGCCATCCACCCGGCGAACATTCTCGATGTGTCCGAGCTTCTGCCCGCCGACCAGTATGGCCATGTACTCAGTCTTGGTCTGAGCCTTTTTAGCCGGGCCGGAGGCCCCCGCCCCACCGGCCAGCAGGCAAAGCCCGATCACGATCGCAATTGGACGCTTCATTGGAAGTTCCTTTTCTGTGCTCCAGACTTCAGGATTCAGACCTCAGCTTTCCGGCTCCGAGTTTCCCAGGGATTGCTATCCCTGGGCTTCTGATCACGATTACGGTGGTCTCTTTATAAGTCCGCGTCTCACCCATCGTTAAACTCTGGGCATTTGGCATTGAGCATTGAGCATT
>CAZSBS010000215.1:4003-8577 GCA_964605095.1 uncultured Planctomycetaceae bacterium
TCCGCGTCTCACCCATCGTTAAACTCTGGGCATTTGGCATTGAGCATTGAGCATTGAACATTCAGCCTCTGGCATGTGGCATTCGTCATTTCCTTCCCCATAGTACTGCCTGAGCACCTCGTGCCAGTCCGCGGGCTTCCGCGCGGCCACGAACGCCATGCGGACATGCTTTGGGCTCGGGTGCAGGCGGGCGTATTTGATGCCGAACTTCCGCATGTGCTTCGAGCCGCGCAGCGGGCCGTAGAGTTCGCACGAGCCTTCCAGGTGCTCCAGCATCAACGCCCGCTGCTCAGCGAGGCTCGGCTCGTACGGCTGGACGCCCTCGGCGAGGTCGCGAACCTGCCGGAAAAACCACGGGTTGCCCAGGCAGCCGCGCGCGGCGGTGGCGGCGTTCACGCCGGTTTGCCGGAGCATATCAAGGGCCTTGGCCGGCGTGAGCACGTCACCGGAGCCCAGGATGGTCCTATCGTGGAAGTGCGCCTTGACCCGTGCCAAAAAGTCCCAGTCGGCGGGGCCGGCGTACTTCTGCTCGACACTGCGGGCATGTACGCATATCGCGGCCACTCCGGCATCGAACCCGGCCTCGGCGATCCGCCAGAACGCATCCTCGTTGTCGGCGTTGGCGAACTTCTGGCGGAGTTTGAGCGTGACGGGCTTCTCGACCGCGGCGCAGACGGCGCGGGTGATGGCGATGGTCTGGTCCGGCTCGCCCATGAGGAAGCCGCCGCGTTTCCGGCCAAGGGCCTTGCGGACAGGGCAGGCGAAGTTCAGGTCGATCACGTCGAAGCCCATTTCCTCCAGGGCCTTGGCGGCCCCGGCCATCTCGTCAGGAAGATTGCCCACGAGTTGGCCGGCAACAGGATGGTCCGCCGGCTCGATTCGAGCCATTCGCCGCTGCTGCCTGCCCGGCTGAAGGAGCATGCGGTCGAGCATCATCTCGGTGGCGCAGTACGGCGCGCCGAGCCGCCGGCATATCCGCCTGTAGGCCAAGTCCGAATACCCCGCCAGCGCGGCCAGGACGACCGGCAAACTGATCTCGATTTCGCCGATCCGCAGCGGTTTCAGCAACATGGGCGATAAACTCATCCCACCAGCATACCGCCCGGCCGGCCCCTACCGCCAGCGGTCTTTCGGGCCTGGGCCCTGCCCTTCATCATCGTCGTCAATGTCTTCGTCGTCATCGCAGAGGTAGTCGGGGTCTTCAGGCTCGTTGTCCTCGTTGAGTTGGAAGCGTTTGCCGGCAATTTCCCATGCGTTGACATACTGGGAAGGCTCCGCAGGAGGCGCCTCACTGTCGCGCAGGCGGTGGCGGACATATCGCATGACGACCCATGTGGTCATCAGCACCGCAAGGCACAGCAGGACCAGCGACAGCCAGGACAGTCTGGCAAGCAGCTTTCTGACGGCCTGGTCGGTGGTGGTCGAGGCCGCCTCAATGGTGATGAACATCATGGCGGTCAGACCGACGCAGATAACGACCAGGCCGACAATAATGACGACGAAGCTTGGGGAATGGGATGAGGTGTCGGTATCTATCGCCATGGGCAATTCGCTCGCGGGTCGCAGGCGAGCAGGCTGTGCAGTTCCGTCAGTAGTTGCTTTTCCCGCTCGCCCAGGCTTGGCGGCGGCACGATCTGGATTACGACGTACAGGTCCCCCGCCTGGGCCTGACTGCGATGCACGCCTTTGCCGCGCAATCGCAGCTTTCTCCCGCTGCCGGTGCCCGGCGGGACGGTCACGGTGCTCGTGCCGTCGAGCGTGGGCACGTCCACCTTGGCGCCCAGCGCGGCCTCGGTGATGCTGATGGGCACGGAAACGTAGATGTCGTCGCCCTCGCGGCGGAAGTATTCGTGCGGCCGGACGTCGACGATGATGTACAGGTCGCCCGGCGAGCCAGCGCCGAGCCCGCCCTTGCCGCGGACGCGGATCTTCGAACCGTCTTTCACGCCCGGCGGTATCTTGACCTCGATGGTCTCCTGCTGCTCGGAGCCGTCGGGCGCCTGGCGCGAAATGCGTATGCGGGTGCTCGTGCCGGCAATGGCCTGGAGAAAGTCCAGAGTAAGGTGCGTCTCGCTGTCGCTGCCTCGCTGCGGTGCTCGCGGCTCGCGCCGCCGGCCACGACGTTGGCCCCCGCCAAGGGCCTGGAGGATGTCGTCCAGGCTCATGCCGGCAAACCCGGTTCCGCCGCCCCGGCCGCCGCCGCCAAAAAACTCGCTGAAATCGAACCCTGCACCCTGTCCGCCCCGCTCAGCCTGGCCCGCGCCGGGATAACCCGGCCCGAAACCGGCCCCCGGCCCGGCATGCCCGTACCGGTCGTATGTCTTCCTCTTTGTGGCATCCGAAAGCACGTCGTACGCCTCAGTGGCTTCGTTGAACTTTGCCGCCGCACCCGGGGCCTTGTTCGCGTCCGGGTGATACTTGCGCGCAAGCTTGCGATAGGCCGATTTGATCTCGTCGACCGCTGCGCTGCGTTTGACTCCCAGAACTTCATAAAAATCCCGCTTGGCCATGGTCACATTCTATCGGCCGGGACTGTGAATCGCCAGAGGCTGCCGCGTCTGCATGAACTGTCCCATTTTCGCCGGAAAAACAAGTGCCCCCGCCGCGGGGCAACCGGCAAGCCGGCGGCACACCACGACGGGGGCTGGGAAGGAACCACGCGCCGTCTGGGCAAACTCACCCCGGCGGCAACAACTTCTCCTCACTTTTCAATGAACGAGCTTGGACATGCTGAACACCGGCAGCAGCAATGCCATTGCTATGCCGCCAATGACGATGCCCATCACGATAATCATCAAGGGTTCGATCAGGCTCGTGACGCTCTTGACGGCGACCTTTACGTCCTCCTCGCAGAAGTCCGCCACGCGGTTCATGACGCTGGCAAGCTGGCCCGTACGCTCGCCGGCCGAGATCATGTGCGTGATCGTGCCGGGCACCAGTGGATGCTTCATGAGCTCTTCAGTGATGCTGCCGCCCTCCTTGGCATGCTCAGCCACCGCTTCCCAGATGGCCCGGAAGTGCCTGTTGCCGGCGATCCGCGAGGTGATCTCCAGCCCCTCCAGAAGGGCCACGCCAGTGGAGATCATCGTTCCGAGCGTCCGCAGGCCGCGGGCCAGGTATGCCTTTCGGTACATCACGCCCACCAGTGGCAGGCGTATGCGGACCGTGTCCATGAAGCGTTTGCCGGCCTCGCTACGGCTGAAGAAGAAGAGACCCGTCGCAAGGATCGCCACGCCCGGAACCAGCAGGAACCAGTAGTCGGTCATGCCGTGGCTAAGCGCCAGCAGGAACCTCGTCGGCATGGGCAGCACGGCCTTCTTGCCGGAGTATATCTTCTCGAACCGCGGCAGGATGAATATAAGCATGCTGGTAACCACCAGCGTGCAAAAGACCATCATGCATATCGGATAGATCATCGCGCCGCGGATCTTCCTTAGCGTCTCGCGCTCCTGGCTCATGTAGTCCGAAGCGCGTTTGAGCATCGTGCCCATCTGTCCGGAGACCTCTGACGCCTTCATCAGCGCCACGAACATGCGGCTGAAGATACGGGGGTACTTCTCCAGCACGGCCGAGAACTCCACGCCGGCCTTGACCTGCGATGACAGGTCGCTGACAACGGCCTTGAAGACCGGTTCGGTGGTCTGGTCGGCGAGGGCGTCGAGGGCCTCCGAGAGCGTCACGCCGGTCTCGACCATGATGGCAAGCTGGATGGTGAAGAAGATGACCTCGTCCCTGTTGGCCTTGACGCGGGCGGGGTTGACGTTCGGCGCTGGCGGGCTCCCGGCGCGGACTTCCCATGCGGGCGCCGAGGCTCCCCGCTGCGTGTACGTAGGCGGAGATAAAGGCTTGTGCGCCGCCGAAGCCGCCAACTGGCTTGGGTGCTTCCAATGCTGTGTGTCATGCGACGTCGTTTCAGACTTGGACATTTCCGCACGCTCCATTCAACAAGTCGCCGGTTACCCGGTCGTGACTCGGAAAACTTCCTCAACGGTCGTCAGCCCGGCCTTGACCTTGGCCATGCCGTCCTGGTGCAACGAGACCATGCCGTTTGCCTTGGCGATCGCCCGCAGTTCGTTAATGGACACGTTGGCCGAGATCTTGTCGCGGATCTCATCGTTCATCACCAGCAACTCGTAGATGCCGATGCGTCCGGAGAAACCCGAGCTTCTGCACTTTGGGCAGCCGACGCCGTGGTAGAACGTCTCGACCTCTCCGGCGGCCTTTTCCACGGCCCGGCGGATGTTCATCGGCGGGTCGTAGGGCTCCTTGCAGTGCGTGCAGATTTTCCGCACGAGCCGCTGGGCCAGGATCGCCTCGACCGAAGCCGCCACCAGGTACGGCTCGATGCCAATGTTCAGCAGTCGCGTGACTCCGCTTGGCGCGTCGTTGGTGTGCAGCGTGCTGAGCACCAGGTGCCCGGTGAGCGCCGCCTTCACCGCGACGTCCGCCGTCTCGCCGTCACGGATTTCGCCCACCATCACGATGTCGGGGTCCTGCCGCAGAATCTGCCGGAGCGCCTCGGCGAAGGTGAAATGTATCCGGGAATTGACCTGCACCTGGTTCACGCCGAAGAG
>CAZSBS010000216.1:0-8545 GCA_964605095.1 uncultured Planctomycetaceae bacterium
GGCCTGCCGGCACGCACTGAAGTCTAATCGGCTGAATCACCCCTTATCTTATCCCTCATATCGACCAAGACATGAGCAGAATCCCCAGCCTTAGACCTCTCCGGTCTGCCGCCACCAGTCGATCGTCCGCCGGAGCCCTTCGTCAAAGGGCATCCGGGCCTGGAAGCCGAAAAGCTCCCTGGCGCGGGTGACGTCCAGGCATCGGCGGGGCTGGCCGTCCGGCTTGGAAGTGTCCCAGACAAGCTCGCCCTCGCAGCCGACGAGCAGGCGGATTTTCTCGGCCAGGTCCTTGATGGTAATCTCGAAACCCGCGCCGAGATTCACCGGCTCGGGGCCGTCGTAATCCCGCGCTGCCAGCATGATCCCCGCCGCACAGTCCTCGACGTAGAGGAACTCGCGGCTGGCCTTGCCGGTGCCCCAGACGACGACCTGCTTGTCGCCCTGCCTGGCGGCCTGGCAGAACTTGCGGACGAGCGCCGGGATGACGTGGCTGCTTGCCGGATTGAAGTTGTCGCCCGGCCCGTAGAGGTTCACCGGCAGCAGGTAAATCCCGTTGAGCCCGTACTGTTGGCGATACGCCTGGAGCATCACCAGCAGGGCCTTCTTTGCTATGCCGTAGGGCGCGTTGGTCTCCTCCGGGTAGCCGTTCCAGAGGTCCTCTTCCTTGAACGGCACGGGCGTACACTTCGGGTAAGCGCAGATCGTGCCGACCTGGACGAACTTCTTCAGCCCCACGCGCCTGGCGTGCTCGATAAGGTGCAGGCCCATAGCCATGTTCGAGTAGAAGAACCGCCCCGGGTTCTCGCGGTTTGCGCCGATCCCGCCGACCTCGGCCGCAAGGTGAATGACAACCTCCGGCTTCATGTCGGCGTACATCCGCTCGACGTCCGGCTCTCGCGTTAGGTCGTATTGCTCGATCATCGGGACGAGCAGGTTCTCCGGCCGGACGCCCGCCTGGCGCAGTTTGGCCTGGAGGTTCTTGCCGAGAAACCCCGCCCCTCCGGTTACTACGACTCGCTGTGCTGATAAGTCCATGCGTTATCCATCCGTCTTTGCGTCCAATGCCGCCTTACATAAATCCGAAACTCGAAATACGAAACAAGCACGAATCTCAAAACCATAATGACCTAAACGCTTGTGGGAGGAGTTCCTTTTCTCTGGTCCGGATCATTTATCCATTATCCATATCGAATTTCGGGTTTGTTTCGAGTTTCGTGCTTCGGATTTCGTGCTTTGCGGATTGACTCACTTGCCCTTTTTGTTCTGGGCGCGGTGGTCGGCCAGTACTCGCTCTTCGCGGGCCAGGTCCCAATCGTGCTCGACCATCATTTTGACCAGATCCTGGAAGCTCACCTTTGGCTTCCAGCCGAGCGTGTTGCGGGCCTTGGCCGCGTCGCCAAGCAGCAGGTCCACCTCGGCGGGGCGGAAGTAGCGCGGGTCGATATTGACGTGTTTCTCCCAGTCCAGGCCAAGCATGTTGAAGACGGCCTCGGCGAACTCGCGGACCAAGTGCGTCTGACCCGTGGCCACGACGTAGTCGTCCGGCTTGTCCTGCTGGAGCATCAGCCACATGGCCTCGACGTAGTCGCCCGCGAAGCCCCAGTCGCGTTTGGCGTCGAGGTTGCCCAGGAACAGCGTCTCCTGCAAGCCTTCCTTGATCCTCGTGGCGGCGCGGGTGATTTTGCGTGTTACGAACGTCTCGCCGCGCCGCGGGCTTTCGTGGTTGAAGAGTATCCCGCTGCACGCGAACAGGCCGTACGCCTCGCGGTAGTTGATGGTCTGGTAATGGCTGAAGACCTTCGCGCAGCCATAGGGGCTTCGCGGATGCAGCGGGGTGTTCTCGGTCTGGGGCGTCTCGGCCACCTTGCCGAACATCTCGCTGCTCGAGGCCTGGTAGAACCGCGTCTGGAGGCCGCTGTCGCGGATCGCCTCGAGCAGGCGGAGCGTGCCGATCGCGTCGGTCTGGCAGGTGTAGACCGGCTGGTCGAAGCTGACCCGCACGTGGCTCTGCGCGCCGAGGTTGTACACCTCATCCGGTTGGCATGTCGTCAGCACATGGCGAAGACCCATGCCGTCGGTCAGGTCGCCGTAGTGAAGCAGCAGACGGGCGCCAGTCTCGTGTGGGTCGTGGTAGATGTGGTCGATCCGTTCGGTGTTGAAGCTGCTGGACCGGCGGATAAGCCCGTGGACCTCGTAACCCTTGCCCAGCAGAAGCTCGGCGAGATAGCTGCCGTCCTGCCCAGTGATGCCCGTAATAAGCGCTTTTCTGGCCATGTGTGCCTGTCCTTCCTTAGTCCAGCCCACATCTTTATCGGCCATTACCGGTGGAAACATACGCACTTCTTCGCCTGGTGTGTCCAGCCGCGATGGCGCCGAAGTAATCCTATGGCCCGGTGCCGGCGGATCGTCAGCTCAGCTTCTCCGCAAGCACCTTGACGATTCTCTGGGCGGCCTGGCCGTCCCATAGCGGCGGGATTTCCGGCCGGCGGCCCTGGCCGGACATGGCCTCGTTGAAGGCCGCGATGATGTTCTTCGGATTTGTGCCGACGATCCGGTTGGATCCCAGTTCAGCCGTGATGGGCCGCTCGGTTGACTCCCGCAGCGTAAGGCACGGAACCTTGAGGATGGTGGTCTCTTCCTGTATGCCGCCCGAGTCGGTCAGCACAATCCGCGCCGAGGCCGTCAGCTTGAGGAAGTCCATGTACCCAACCGGGTCGATCATCCGCAGGTTCGGCATGTTGGCCCGCTCGGCCAGGCCCAACCGTGGCAGGTTACTCCGCGTCCGCGGGTGAATGGGGAACACCACCGGCATTCGCTGCTGGACAACCTCTAGCGCTTCCAGCAGTCCGCCGAGCGTCTCGGCGTTATCCACGTTTGACGGCCGATGCAGGGTCAGCACGGCATACTGGCCGGACTTCAGACCCATGTCCTCCAGGATGCGCGACGCCTCGGCCTTGACGCGGTTCTTCAGAAGCGTGTCGATCATCACGTTGCCGACCAGGAATACCTTCTCGGCCGGCACGCCTTCGCGCTGGAGGTTCTCCACACCGCTTCGCTCGGTGCAGAACAGCAGATCACTGATGGCGTCGGTCAGCAGGCGGTTGATCTCCTCGGGCATGGTCCGGTCGCCGCTTCGCAGCCCGGCCTCGACGTGAACGAGTTTGACGCCCAGTTTGACCGCGACCATCCCGCAGGCAATGGTGCTGTTGACGTCCCCGACGACCAGCACCGCGTCGGGCCGCTCGGCCAGCACGACCTGCTCGAAGGCCTTCATTATCTCAGCCGTCTGAACGGCGTGGCTGCCGCCGCCGATACCGAGGTTGACGTCCGGCTTGGGAATCTCAAGCTGCCGGAAAAACAGGTCGCTCATCTTCTCGTCGTAATGCTGGCCAGTATGGACGAGCATGGGTTGGATCGACGGATGGGCCCTGTAGGCTTCCATGATCGGAGCGATTTTCATGAAATTAGGCCGGGCGCCGGCAACGTTGATGATCTTCATGGATAGCGCTTTCCTTGATTCAGAGTCGGCGAACTCATTGTAAAACCCCGCCCGATGGGCTGCCCCAGGTTACTTCACGAGTTGGCTGAGCCATCTCAGAACAATTTGAGGCCAGTCCAACTGGTCCTGAAGGAACGTCAGGGCCTGCTGTCCCAGTTTCTCGGCCAGAGGCTGATCGTCGGCAAGGCGGAGCATGGCGTCGGCCAGTTCTCGGGCGTTGTTGGGAGCCACGACGACGCCACAGCCGTTGTTGCGGATCAGGTCGGCTGACTCGCCCTTGCCAGAGAAGATCACGCACTTGGCGCAGGCCATGGGCGGAAAAGTCTTGGCCAGGCGCATTCGATTGGCGACGGGGGCGTCGCGCAGGACTACCAGCGCCGCGCGGGCAATAGACATGAGCTTAGCGGTTTCCGAAACGGGGGATTGCCTGAACAGCACGTTACTCAGGGCCTTTGCGGCCGCAAGGTCAATCACGTGCTGCCGGGCCGGGCCCTGCCCAACCATGACGATGCGGATGTCGTCCCGGTCTTTCAGCAGTTCGGCCGCCTCAATGATCGTGTCGAGCCGGTGGTAATGGGCGTGGGTGCCTGCATAGACGAAGGTGATCTTACCCTCGACCTCCATGCGGCGGGTCATTTCCGGATCGGGCGCCATGGGCTTCAGCAGGCGGGTGTCGGCCCCGTTGGGCAACAACGTGAGCTTGCATCGAGGGATCTGCCGCTCCTTGTGGAAGAACTCTATGAAGCGGTCGGTCACCGTGCTGACTTTCCATGCGTTTCGCATGAGCATGTTCTCGAAGCTCGTGGCGGCCTGGAGGACCAGTTCGTTCTTCACCCAACCCATTTCACGGGCAATCTCGATCTGCATGTCCGGGATGTTGTAGATGTAGCGAACGCCCCATACGGCCTTGGCGAGCATGCCCAGAATCCCGACCGGAAGGGGCAGGGACTCAACGACGAGCACGTCAGGCCGGCGCAGCTTGAAGAGATTCGGCATCGCGCTGAAGGTGAAGCTGAAGAAGTTGATCATTCGGCGGATGCGGCTGTATCCGCCGTAGGCATATACCCAGGAGCGGTGAACTCGAATGCCGTCGATGACCTCCGAGTCGGTCCACTTGCCCCGGTAGGCGTCGGGCACCTTGCCGGTTGGGTAGTTGGGCATGGCGGTGAACACCTCCACCTCCAGGCCAAACTCGCGGAGGATACGCGTGACCGTGTGGAGGCGGACCTGAGTGGCCCCCTGCTCAGGAGGGTAGTACTGGGTGACGAAGAGCCACCGCTTCGGCAGCTTTGCCAGCAGTTGCGGACTTGGGGACTGTTGTTTCGTCTGGCCTGTGGACATAATCCTGGAAGCCTCTCTCAGCCGCAGAGGCACTGATACTGCTGCGGCGGCATATCGCCCGGCGCGAACAGGCGGACGAGGTCGATCACGGTCTGGCCCTGGCGCAGCTTGTCCGGCAAGTCCCGGTAGGCCTTGGAGCCCTTGGTCAGCAGTAACACCTCGGCATGGTCCAGCACCTCCTCCAGCGTATCCTTCATCAGGGTGGCCACGTGGGGCAGGCGGTTCTCGATTTCCGAGAGGTTGGCCCCGAAGATCTGCGAGAGACGGACGTCCTTGTCATGGATTGCGATGTCGCAGCCTTTGCCGAGCAGCCGCTCGACGACCTCGACGGCCGGGCTTTCCCGCAGGTCGTCGGTGTCGTCCTTGAAACTCAGCCCCAGCACGCCGATGCGTTTCTTGCCGGTCGCCAGGACCTGCTTGACCGCCCGGTCGATCTGGTAAGCGTTGGACGCCATCAGGGACTCGATCATCGGCACGCTCAGGAACTGCTCGCGTCCCAGGGCGATCATGGCGCGGACGTCCTTGGGCAGGCACGATCCGCCAAACGCGAACCCGGGCATGAGGTATCTCGCGGAAATGTTCAGTTGCTTGTCCTGGCAGAAGATCTCCATAACCCGGTGGCTGTCCAGACCGAGCAGGCTGCACAGCATGCCTATCTCATTGCCGAACGTCACCTTGACGGCATGGTAGCCGTTGCACGCATACTTGACCATCATCGCCTCGTCGAGGCCGCAACGGAACACGGGAGCCTCCAGCCCCTGGTAGAGGCGTTCCATGACCTCGCCGTCGGCATCGCTCGATTGGCCAAGCACGATCATCGGCGGGTGGAAGAAGTCCCGCACCGCGCTGGCCTCGCGAAGGAACTCCGGATTGGTGCAGACGCCGAAGTCCTTGCCGCACGACAGGCCTGAGGCCTGCTCCAGGGCGGGAACAAGTTCCCGACTTACTGCCCCGGGCATGGTCGTCGAGCGGATGGCCACGATGTGCCGTCCAGGATGATTCGCAAGCCCCTGGCCGATCTGACGGCAGACGTCAAGCAGGTGCGCAAGGTTGATAGCGCCGGTGCGCTCGCTGGGCGTTCCCACGCACACCAACGAAACGTCGGACTCCGCAACTGCGCGGGCGGCGTCTGTCGTGGCCGACAACTTGCCAGCCTCCACAGCCTTGGACACCAGCAACTCCAATTCGGGCTCGATGAGAACGCACTTACCCGCCCGGATCGCATCCACCTTGTGCGCCTGGACGTCAACGCCCACGACGTTATGGCCTAACTTAGCCATGCACGCCGCGGAAACGGTGCCCACATAGCCCATGCCGAAAACAGATAACTTCACGATGCGTTCTCCACAGAGACAGCTTTGAGACAGTTCATTTCATTGTTCAGAAATCGACACTTGCATGAGCACAGTTTAGCTCCTTTGCCTACGCAAGACAAACATCGTCCATAACGGCGCCGGAACTTAACAGGAACCTCAAGCCTTGCAATGACTTACAGGCCCGCCATTTCTCCTCTTTGCGGAATGGCTGCCCTGACCATCTCGTCTGACACAGCTAGTTCCGGTCGAGGTTCGCATTGGGAGATGACAGACAGGGTCATCCGACAACCGCTTTCAGTCTTCCGGACCACAGAGGTGATTGCGCGAATGGCCCGGAATCCGGTTTATGACGCTTAGGACTTTGCCGTTTGGCAACCGCTCCAGGTCCTGAACGCGCTCCATCCGGACCATGATCCCGCCGCCGATCCGCTCCTGGAAACATCGAGCGGCGTATTGCTCATCCTTGTCCGAATAGTCGCCAAACGGCACGACGCGGACGATGATCTCATCCTGGCGCTCCTGCACGACCTGAACCCGGCGAACATTTCGCAGCATGTCGACGATCAGAGAGATGTGCGGGTACTTCCGCCCATCCGGAGTGAGGATGTACTCCCCGATGCGTCCCCGAATGGCCTTTATGACGGGGCCGGGACGCCCGCAAGGGCAAACGGCGGTCTCATCGATAACAACGCGGTCACCGATGCGGTAGCGAACCAGCGGCGCCGCGTGCAAAATGAAGCTGGTGCAGATTATCTCGGCCAAGAGGTATTCTCCCTCCCTTGCAACGGGCTCGAACTCCACGACCCCGTAATCCATCTGGACATGGTGATTGCCCTCTGGGCATTCCTGGATCAGGGCACAGCGTTCGCCTTGGCCATACTCATTCCAAACGCGCGTCTTCCACGCGGTCTCGAAGAGTCTCCGGCATGAGGTGGTCAGTTGCTCGGACGTGCAGAACACGGCCTTGGGGGCGGGCGATGGAACCAAGCCCCTCTCTGCCATGTACTCCGCAACGACGGACATGAAGCTCACATACCCCTGATAGTAGACGAAAGGCTCCTCCATGAGGCTCTCGGCGTAAAACCGCAGTTTTTCGGGCGAAAGGTGCCTCATCGAGTAGAGCCGCTGATTGCAGGGGCGGTTCTCCCTCCAGAACGGCGGCTTGTCTTGCGACGCCGGGACGATTTCCTTGCCTTGAAATGCCGCGTACCGGTCGCCCCGGGAGACCCCTTGTCGCATCCGGTCCCAGACAATTGCGTAGTGCCGCTGGCATTCCCCTTTGGTCATGTATCTCACCAAAGGCATGCCGGTGCTTCCGCCGGTCATGCCCTTGATCAGCGACCGGCGGTCATATTGGGTGGAGAGCATCCGCTCCGATTCGCGGAACAAGTCTTCTTTCTGAGTGTACGGGAACTTTGCCAAATCTGGCAGATCGTGGAAGTCGTCGGGGGACAGGCCAGCCTGTTTCCACCTCTCGGAGTAGTAGGGCACGGAATCGAAACATTCGCGAATAAGCAGCCCGACCTGCTCGCGCTGATATTCCATCAATTGTGCGGCAGACCACTTAGACGACTCCGCGTAGAAAGCAGCCCACTTGTCGAACTCCCCGCCGTAGCGGATCTTGATATACCTCCGGCCTGCCCAACCGCACATGGCATTCTGCACGCAGACCGGTGCGTGATTGTACACGGCCATGGTGAACTTGTTGATCATGGCAAACCTCGGTTCCGCAGCACCTCGATCCGACTCGGTGCCCGCAGAAGGACGCCGGATCCGGCAGGCGGACGGGGCCGGCGACCTCTCGCATCTTGGTTATAAAGCATTACCCCATGCCGAAGTTCCACCAAAAACGCCGAGCCGGTCAATCGCCTCGACTTTCAGCCAGGGGTGTCCTGTTCAATAATAGGGCCGGGCTCTGAAGCGCGTCAGGTTGCTTTGTTCCTACCTGAAACGAGTTTTCTATACAAGCCAATAATCTGACGTGCCCGGACGTCCCAGTCGTAGTGCTGCTCGATAGTCCGGTGGCCGCCACGGCCCATCTCGTTCATGCGCTGCGGGTCGGCCAAGAGAGATTCCAGTGCGTCCCGCACGGCGGTGGCGGAGCCGACGGGCACCATCAGGCCGTTGACGCCGTCCTCGATGATCTCCGGAATACCTCCCACCGGGGTGGCCACGCACGCCAGGCCGTAGGACATGGCCTCCAACAACCCATTGGGCATGCCCTCTACATAGCTGGGCAACAGGTACACTTGTCCAGAGAGATACGCATCCTCCTTGGCTTGACCTTCCACCGCCCCCATGAAGCGGATCTGTTCGGTTCGTCCGGCCCGTTCAATCTGCTGGGCCTGCGGTCTGCTGAGCGTCAGGCCCGCCGCCGCCGGACCGAAGG
>CAZSBS010000217.1:0-8389 GCA_964605095.1 uncultured Planctomycetaceae bacterium
ACCCACGGCCGGGAAGGCAAGTGGGACCCCGCCGGCGTGCTGCTGGACGAGTCCGGTGGCGCTGCTGCCTGGGGATCGCGACCAGAGCCTGGGGAACAAGAATCCTAATCTCTTCCACTGGAAAAGGTCGAAAAATGAGTTGACATGATAGAACAACAATGTTGTCCTATAGCCAATTCGGAACGGTAGAATGAAAGAGTTCTCTGCAGGCGAAGCAAGGATGATTACCGGTGCCACTCAGCGCCAGTTGGACTATTGGGATGAGAGGCAGGTCGTCCCGGCTTCGCTTGGGCGGAAGGAAGGCAAGGGAAACGAACGCAAGTACTCGTACGCTGACTTGGTCAAGCTTCGCGTCGTGGTAGAGTTTCGCAAGGCTGGCTTGTCGCTGCAAAAGATCCAAAAAGCCCTGAAGGTTCTCAAGAACTGGGAACCGGAGAAAGACGCGCTGCTTGGCAAGAGGCTCATAACCGACGGGCGAGACGTTTTTGTAGCGACTTCTGATCACCAAGTACTAAAGAGCGTGCTCAGGCGTGGCCAACTGGCCTTCAGTGTCGTTTTTCTGGGTGAGGCTGCCTCGGTTGTGAAGAGGAAAGTCGACCTATACTTGAAGCGGAAGGCCACTGGGTAGCCAGGTTCTGCCAAGAGGATGCAATGAAGATGCCGGGAAGCCTTCGTAAACTTGGTTCCGGGTCTCCTTTGATCCGACAAGCCAGTCGCCACGACGAGGAAGAGATTCGCACGTTTCTCCTAGGGAGCAGCCACCTGTACCCGGAGATTGGTCATTGGTGGGACACCAAGGTAAGGCCCGACTTGGCTCTTGGACGTCGGATCGCTTTCGTGGTGGATGCGGGCAAGGGGGTCGAGGGACTCTTTCTTGGCAAGCCCGGTAGAGATGCTAAGCTCTGCACGCTGCGCCTGAGCCCGCGGTTGCAGGGGCGACGCGTTGGGTCCGCCCTGCTGGCATATGGACTTAACCATCTGCTGACGCCCGATACCAAGCGCGTTCATGTGACCGTCAGCGAAGCCACGGAACCAGGTTGTCGAGCCTTCTTTGAGTCGTTTGGCTTCAAGCCGATGGCCACGGTTGACGACCGATACGTCCCCGGTGTTTCTGAGTATATCTACGGCTCCCCCGCGGAAAAGCTGGCCGAGACGGTAAGGGAACAGCTTGGACAGAGGATTATTCCGACACTTTTCGGCGCCCGCTGCCGGAAAGCCCCCCGACCGGATGGGCAAATGCTCGTCATGTCCCTCCGCCCGGAGTATGCGGACCTCGTGCTGAGCGGGAAAAAGACCGTGGAGTTCCGGCGCCGGTTTTCGGCGGAACACGCTGGGGCCAAGATCGTCTTCTACGTTACATCCCCAGTGCGGCAGTTTCTTTTTGCCGCGGTGATAGCGGGCGTCGACGGGTTGCCCAAAGCAGACCTATGGTCTAAGTACCGACGCGATGGGGGCGTGTCCAAGGATACTTTCGACTCGTATTTTGCAGGGGTGCCGCAAGGCTTCGCATTGAGTCTGGACAATATTGAGATGTTGCAGAACACCATGAGCCTAGAGGACGCTCGCCGTCTGTGCCCCGGCCTGCGCCCGCCCCAGTCCTTTATGCGCCTCCGAACAGATTCTCGGTTACTGCCTGTTCTTGGCCTCTAGCCTTGCGAAAGGGGATATCATGAGCGCCGGAGTGCTTTGTGAGAAAGAAGTACGCGAACTGCTTGATCCAAAGCGGGGTCAGCAAGTGATCCAACCTGCCGCGAACGTGACGCTCGAAGTCGATGGTTCTTCGCTCGATTTGCCCATAGGATCGCAGTATTGGGAAATGAAGGGCAGTTGCCGGTCGGGCAAAGACCTCAATGTTAAGGATATCATCAGAAAATACTCTTCGGGTTTCCCTAATGTTCTGGAGGGCGACCTTCGCCTGTTAAAGAACCACGTCTATCTCTTCGAAGTTGACTGCAAGTTGGACCTTCGTGGCACAGGCATTCAGGGAAAAGCCACTGGACGGAGTTCCATTGGTCGTTTGGACGTGCTGGTCAGGCTTCTCACCGACAGAGCAACGCGGTTCGACCACGTGGAATCAGAGTACAATGGGCAGCTCTACCTGGAAGTGACCCCTATAACCTTCGACTTGATCGTGCGTCCCGGTACTCGTCTTTCACAACTCCGGTTATTCCGTGGCGATGAGCACCTGATGACGCTCACAAAAGAAGCTCTCTTACTGGAACGCTACGGCGACACCTTCCCGGTTGTAGATGCGTCTGGAAGACCGATGATAGAAGAGTGCGATAACAGACCCCAAGAATTCTGGTTTCCTTTCTGCTTGGATTTAGATGCCGATCCTTCCGCTGGGTGTTCCGGTTTTGTGGCAAAGAAGGACATATCAGACCCGATCGACCTGGATCAAAAGAACGCATATGACCCAACGAAGTTCTGGGAACCGGTGTCGCTGAATGCAGACCTGGAAGATGCCATTCGCCTTGAAACTGATCGCTTGTACATTCTGAGGTCAAAAGAACGTCTCCGTATCCCGTCTCATCTTTGCCTGGAATGTCAGGCTTATACAGAGACCATGGGCGAGTGGAGGATTGAGTATGCTGGCTTTGCTCATCCGTGGTTCGGCAAAACCCGGCCAGACAACCGAGGGACTCCTATTATTTTCGAAGTCCGTGGGCACAACATCCCAACGATTCTCACTAATGGTATTCCACTAGGTAATGTTTGCTTCCGCCGCATGTCTCAGCCCGTGACAAGACCCTTGGAACCTGGGGTTTACGAGGAGCAGGAATTGAAACTGTCCGGTTGTTTCAGGGCCTGGTCAACCCAAGGAGCATAAAGGCCTCAAGCCAAGCAATAAAGATCACGGTCGGTTGCATTCCCTGCCTGTCGTCGCCTATCCTCGCATCATGAGAAGTGGATCGCCCAAACATCTCACCCACGGCCGGGAAGGCAAGTGGGACCCCGCCGGCGTGCTGCTGGACGAGTCCGTCGCGCGCGGGCGGGTCGATCCGCGCGGCCTATTCGACAACGACAGGCCCATCGAACTGGAGATCGGCACCGGCAAGGGCACGTTCCTGCTTGCCCGCGCCGGCGGGCGGCCGGACCTGAACTTCATCGGCATCGAGTGGGCCAGGGCGTACTGCATATACTCGGCCGACAGGTTCCGCCGGGCCGGGCTTACCAACGTGCGGATGCTCCGTGCCGATGCCGGCGCGTTCGTGAAAGACTGCCTGCCGGATCGCAGCATATTTCGGCTGCACGTGTACTTCCCGGACCCCTGGCCGAAGCGCAAGCACCACCGCCGCCGGTTGATTCAGCCGGCCTTCGTGGAGCAGGTGCGGCGAATCCTTCAGCTTGGCGGGCAACTGCTGGTGGTGACGGACCACCTCGGCTACTTCCACCACATCCGCCGCGTGCTTTGGGGCGCGGCGGGGTTCGTCCGCACGCCCATACCGAAGCTGGCTGGGCAGGATAATGAACTGGTCGGCACGAACTTCGAGCGCAAGTACATCACCCAGGGCCGGCCCTTTCACGCGATGGCGCTGATGCGGTACGTCTAAAGGCGGCTGCTACTCGCTTTGCCCCTCCGGCGAGAGTTGTCCTTCGGTGCTGAGCTTTTCCATAGCCTCGGCGGCCCCAGCCCGGCCTACGAGGATGATGGTGTCGCCGGCAGCCAGGCGAATGTCGGGTTTGGGTTGGTAGACTCTCTGGCCACCCTCTCGCTGCATGGCGACGACATGCACCCCAAAGCGGCTGGGCAATTGCAATTCCAACAGGGTCTTATCGACCAGCGGCGAGTGCGGGCCCAGCTTGATTTGGTCGACCGCCAGTTCATCGCCGGTCTGGGCCATCTCGGTGAAGTCCACCACAGCCGGCCTGAGGACGACCTCCGCCATGCGGTTTGCCCCGATGGCCTGCGGGCAGATCACCCGGCTGGCGCCGGCCTTGCGGAGCTTGCTCTCGGATGTCGACTGTTGGGCGCGTGTGATGATTCGCAGGTCCGCATTGGCGGACCGCGCGCTGAGGGTAACGAAGACGTTTTCCGCGTCGGTGGTCAGGGCCGTCACCAGCGACTCGGCCCGGCGCACACCGGCCTGGTCGAGGACATCTTCCTCCTGGGCGTCGCCTTGGACGTAGAGCAACCCCGCCTGACCCGCGGCCAGGGTTGCCTCAGGCGACTGATCGACCACCACCACGTTCTTTCCGGCCTCCATGAGCTTGGTGGCGACCATGCCGCCGACCCGCCCGTAGCCGCAAACGATGACGTGCCCTTTGAGCTTGGCTATTTTCTGCTGCAATTGCTGTCTCCCAAAGACCTCGCGTATTCGCCCCTCGACGAAGACCGCCACGACGCCGCTGACCACCATCGCGAGGATGGCCATGCCGAAAACAATGACCACCATGTTCCAGATTCGCCCGGCGTTGGACAATGGCCCGTTGACCTCGCCGTAACCGACCGTCGTAATCGTGGTTACCGTCATGTATATGGCGTCGAGCAGCGTATAGCTCTTCTCGATGGCCAGGTACCCGCTCACGGAAACCAGGAAGAAGGCCAGCAGGGCGATCAGGAGAATAGCCAGTCGCCGAAGCCATAGCCGCCTGCCCTGCTGCAGGGCAGGACGTTGGCCCTCGTGGCGGAGATTGTGAAGGAACCTTACCATCTCTTGTCCGGAGCGTCCTTACTGAACCAGCCGGCATCGAACAAAAGCCCGGCACGTTTTGGAAAGATTATACCCGTGGTTGCCGCTTTTCGTAAAGTTGCCTTATCCAATTGGACGATAGAAAGTTGAACGCAAATGAAGGGGCGAGCCGCGTCGGACAACCGACGGGCGGCTCTTCTATTGGTATAAGAGAACTATAGTCGTAGTAGTAATAGTGCCTGTCGATTGCGTGAGATGTTCGCGCCGGCGGCGACAAACGCAATTCCTCTAAGCAATTACGCCGCATCTTGGCCCATCGCCGGTTGTGGATAACCTGTCGGCGGCCCTGTAAGCATGCGCGCCGAATCGTGGGGCAACGCACAGGTCTCCCATGAGGTGGCCGAAAAAGACCAGGTCGGCCGTGAGCAATAGGGGTATGGCTCAACAGGTATTCCCGAGTTATCCCCCGCGGCTTGTTGAACAATTTTTACCGACCGGCTGGGCGCGCATTAGGGGCTTGCCTGTAGCAAGTCACGGGTGTGGATAAGCTGTGGATTGGACGTCAGCTACTCCCAACCCGCCGGACTTGGCTGCATAGGTCCTGTGAGACCTATAGGATCCATGAAGTTCACTCCCGGCCCGCCGGGATCCGCCATTGATTGTCGGCCACCGGCTACTCTATTGGCCACGGATTGTCAGCCACCGCCTCAGCCGTTGGCCTGGATTTCCTGGCTGAGTCGTTCGAGGGTGGCGTGGAAATGCACATCCTCTTCCTGCATGGCCCGGATCGTGCGGTCGGCGTGCATGACGGTTGTATGGTCGCGCCCGCCGAAGTAGCCGCCGATCTCCTCGAGGCTGTGCCGCGTGAGGCTGCGGGCCAGGAACATGCAGACCTGTCGGGGGAAGGCGATAGACCGGCTGCGCTTCTTGGACTGAAGGTCCGACAGGCGGACGTTGTATCGCGACGTGACGACCTTGAGGATGTCCTCGATGGTCACCTCGCGCCGACCGGACGATGTCTCGGAGCCCATCGCCTTCTGGGCCAGGCCCAGGTCGATGGGCATGTCGGCAACCTGCGCGAGCATGGTGACCTTCGCGATGGCGCCCTCAAGCTCGCGGGCGTTGGACTCTATCGCCCCGGCGAGGAAGCAGATTACATCCTCGGGCAGTTCGATATTGCGCGTCTGGGCCTTCTTGCGGAGGATCGCCACACGGGTCTCGTACCCCGGCCTGTCAATCCGGGCGACCAGGCCCCAATTGAACCGGCTGATGAGGCGTTCCTCCAGTTCGGAAATCTCGGCCGGGCCGCGGTCGCTGGACAGCACGATCTGCTTGTGGTCCTGGTAGAGCGTGTTGAAGGTGTGGAAGAACTCCTCCTGCGTCTGCTCGTGTTTGGCCAGGAACTGGATGTCGTCGATGGCCAGCACGTCGGCGTGGCGATACTGGAATCTGAAGTCGTGCAGTTTGCCGTTGCTGACGGCCTCAATGAAGTCATTTATGAACTGCTCGCAGGTCAGGATGCACAACTTGGCTTGCGGGTTGTTCTGGGCGATCTGGCGGCAGGTGGCGTGCAGCAGGTGCGTCTTGCCGAGCCCGACGCTGCCGTGGAGGAACAGCGGGTTGTATGTCCGGCCAGGGGACTCGCTTATGGCCTGGCAGGCGGCGTGAGCCAGGCGGTTGCATGGGCCGGTGACGAAGGAGTCGAAGCGGTATTCATCGTTACACGGCAGGGCGGCCCCAATGGCCTCGACGCTGTCGTGGACGTACTGGCCGGACTCCTCGGCCGCGTCAGCTTGGGCCTTGGTGAGGAAGCACACCCCGACAAGCCTGCCGGTAGCGGCCTGTGCCGCGTCGGTGAACAATCGCATCGCATGGCGGCGGCAGTAAGCCAACTCGCCCGCGCCGGAGACCTGGATCTCCAACAGCCCATGCTCGAGCGAAATCGGCTCAAGTTCCGTAAACCAGGGGCGGATGAGATTGCCGCCCTCGGAAACCACCTGCTGTATGATGCGTTGCCAAAGCGAGCGATCAACTATCGCCATGAAAGCAACCCTCTGGGCGCACGAAACGCGTAATAACGACAACTCTAAAGGAATCCGGGAACATCACAGATGCGGCTCAAACGCAGCCGCCTGCCATGGCGATGAACTGAGCATCCTTGCCCGCACCACGTCCGTTACATCAACAACCTTAACGACGCTGAGCCGAATCTACTACCGACTTGCCGACATGTCAAAATGAAAATCGAACAATCTGTTTTCCTTCTCGTTTTGCACCGCGCAAGTCGCGGCGCGGGCTAGACACTTTTGAGCAGCCGCGTATGAACCGACAACCCCACCGGGGGATAACTGGTTGGTAAACGCCGCCGGGGACCCAGCGTTTGTGGCGGGCGTCCCGTCGCAACGGAAGAACCACGAATATGGAAAAATCCAGAAAATACTTCACTTGGCTATTGACAAGGGGCTGGGCGCGGGCGGACAATCCTGACCGTTCTATCTGTGCATCACGGGGTGGTCATGAGCGGAAGAAGAGCAAAACAGGTTTGCGCGGTGGAGAAGGCGACGATGGCGTCGCCGAAAAAGCGATTCTCTCGGTTGGTTTCTGCGCTGTTGCCGTTCGCCTTTGGGGCCGTGCTGACGGCTGGCGGTTTCATGCTGTTCTCCAAGACGCCCGATTCCACCAGCACAGGCAACACCAACCGCCGGTCCTACAACAGCCCGGATGCCGGCCATCGCACGGTCGCGCAGCTCATGGCTCTGTCCGATGCCGAGTTGGAGAAGGTCGATATCGTCGAAATGAGCGTCGCCGTCGCCCGTGAGATTCCCGGCTGCGAGAACCTCGACTATCAGCACTACAAGCAGGTCGTCGATGGCTGGGCAAGCGATGTCAGTCGCTGGATGACCGTGACCGAGGGCAATTTTGAGAAGTCGCCCCAGGAGTGGCGGAACGACATCAACTTCTTTCGCCTGGGCCTGTTGGCCACATACCTGACCCGCGAGCGCGGCGTCCGCTATCATGAGAAGTACTCCCAGGAGCAGAAGGAAGGCAGGAATTCCAAGTACGAGGAGCCCGGCGCGGTCCTCGTCCACGGCCTGATCGACACGCTTCGCGGCACCTGCGCCACCATGCCGGTGCTCCACGTGGCCATCGGCCGCCGTCTCGGCTGGCCGGTCTCCCTGGCTTCCGTCGGCCCGCACTACGTCTGCCGTTACGACGACGGCAAGGTCCACTACAACATCGAGGCCACGTACACCGGCCCCGGTTTTGTCGCCGACAGCGATCAGGACTACATCAAGAACGACGGTCTGCCGCAGAAGGCCGTCACCACCGGCTCGGACTTCCGCTCCCTTACGGCCCGCGAGATGCTCGGCGTCTTCGTCGGCATGCGGGCCAGGTACTACTGGGACACCAAGCAGTACGACCCCGCCGACCGGGACTACGCCCTCGCGCGCGTCCTGTATCCCAGCCACCGTTACGGCTTCCGCGAATCGGTCCGCGCCTTCGTCTGGCGGGGCGAGCAGTTGTTCGATCCCTACGAGACCGGCCATCCCGCGACGATGGCCCAGTGGCTGGCGTCCATGTATTTCCGGCCGAGCCAGGGCGCGACGGCTATGAGCCGAACGCCATACCAGCCGCCGGTCAACCGCATGGACCCGCTGGCCGAGATCGAGCGGATCAACGCGATGAACCGAGCGAACATGTAGCCGCACATACCGGGCGTTCCCCAGCCGGTGACGCCTGGCGTGCCACAGCCA
>CAZSBS010000218.1:0-8294 GCA_964605095.1 uncultured Planctomycetaceae bacterium
TGTCGCCATAAGACCAAAGGCCAGCAGGGCCGTCATTGAAAACCCAAGTGAGTCTCTCATCGAATTCTCTCTGTCCCTCCAGGTTTTGCATATAGTCCCGCATTCGGCCGGGCGAATCAAGGTCTCAGCGAGACAAGGCATTGGCGTGGAGGCCGGATTGGGCCTGCCCCGGCAGGAACCGGAATCTCGGGTTGCGGGTGCGATGTGGTAGGGCGACTACTTGCGCGGCGGCCATTCGTCGGAGACTTCCAGGCCGTATGTGTAGTAGGCGTACTTCGGCAGGTCGGCGTTCTTGCTCAGGAAGTACCTGATCGGATTCACGCCTGTGTCGTTGTGGCCGGTGGTGTCGGGCGGGGGCGTGTACATGGCTGCCTCGGCGTAAACCGTATTGGGGTGCTGCTTGGCGAAATCGTCGAGCTGCTTGCGTGCGGCGGCGTGTTGGAGCTTGTTGTCGCGGATGTCCTTGATGATTCCCCTGGCTATCGGCCGGTACGCCTTGCCGGCTTCGAGTTCGGCCTGCATCTTCTTGCCGCTCAGCAGTTTGTCCAGGATGGCGGCCTTCTTATCGAAGATCGGTATGCCGGTGAACTTCGTCTTGGCGTCGGCAAAGCGAAGTTGCACCTCGTAGATGTCGCCGGCCTGGGCGATGGCGTTTGCGGACTCGAAGAACCAGTCGAGTTCGGCGTTGACCCATGCGGAGAAGAACCGCAGGACCATCTTGTCCATGTCGTCCTTGAGCTTGAGTGCCGTGATCTTCGCGTGGGCGTCGGCGAACTTCTCGTCCTTGAGGCTCTGGTGAAGATCCAGCAGTTCGGGCGTCTTGAGGTCGGCCTTGGTCAGGCCCGGCGGCATGAACAGTTCCTGTTCGGTGACCGGGCAGGGATACAGCAGGTCATTCTTGGTGCCGTAGTTGCTGGTGTAGCATCCGCCTCGCCGCCCGACGCCGGTGAAGTTGCGCTTGATCGAGTACAGCGGGTGGGTATGCCCGCCGCCGTAGCTGAGGGCATGGGCGTAGTTGGGGCCGCTATTGCCCCCGCCGGCGCCCTCGGAGCCGCAGAACGGCGCGCCCATGCGGTGGAGGCGGTCGGTGAACCCCCTCTTGCCGGGCACGGTCGACATGTGCCCGCTGGCGAGCTTGGCGACGCGGTCGCCGGAGTGGTCGCGGGTGGCGGCACAGACCAGCTCGTCGCCGAACCACGCCACCGACCCGACCAGTATCCGCACGGTCTCGCAGTACATGATGAACTCGGATTCCTGCACGTCGATGTTCCTGAACACGTCCAGGTTCTTCAGCAGGACCTTCTTGCCGCCATCGGGGGCGAACGACCCCGACAGGGCCACCGTGCGGTCCAGCAGGGAGAAGTATTTGGGCGGCGTCGGCGGCTCGTCGAGGTTAGGGATGTCGATGCCGGTCGGGCTCTTCCTGCCGACGGTGGGGTCTTCGCTGATTCCGGCGGCCTTTCGGCAGGCGGAGCGGTATTCGGCCAGCTCGAACAGGAACTTCCGCTGCTGGACGATCTTGGGCTCGGTCATCTGCTCGGGCTTGATGACGAGAAACTCGGCCACGTCCCAGACGGGCGTAAGGAAGTTCTTCTGGAACTCGTGCTGGTCGGAGGTGTGTTCGAGGTAGTCCTTCCACAGCCGGCGCATGTACTGGACCTTGCGGATGTGGTTGTCGGTGAGCATGCACAGGCGTTTTACGTACGCGGGGTGGATGTGCTTGTTCAGCAGGTCGAAGTATGCCTTTTCCTGGGCGGCCAGGGCCTCGTCGACGACCGCGCAGGCCATCATGGCGGCCTCGGGGCCCATGGAAGCGATCTTCCGCAGCGGCGCGCAGCGGGCAGCCAGGGTCTTTGCCTGGCGGAACTCGTCGGCGAGCTTGCTGATGTCCTGCTTCTGCCCGTCGGTCAGCGGCTCGGGGCCCTTCTTGAGAGGCCCGGAAGCGGCCGGGCAAAGGCCCGCGCCGAGGCCCAGAAACACCGAGAGAAATGCCGGTGCCCAATCCGATAGGTTCTTCATGTTCACGGTCTCGGCCTCCGAACTGTCATTTGCAGTTTGCCCGTAAGTGCGTGCCGCCGCAGCGGCGTTCTCCCGCCTCGCGCGTCCACCGCCGGCGCCAGCGGAAAACCTCGGCGAGAAGGCCGTACTGCTCGCATTATACCTTGCTCAAATCGACTTCTTCCAAACCTGGATCTCCCGTATGCCGTACGCCCAAGGCCGTCCTGTGGAGTCAAACGCCAGTGTATCTTCACCTCGGGGGCCTTTCAACGACTTCCGTGGCGGCCGGAGATCCTCTCGGGCTCCACCTGCCCGCTGTCGGACCGTGATTGCGCCTGAAACGCGCTCCGGTGGGGTGTTTGGTGCAGTTGGAACAAGGAACCTTTGCCGCTGAAGGCGAACGGCGATAGTATCCCTGTCGCCCCTTTCGGGCCGTGGCGCTGCCCTGATCGGCAGCGGGAATGGTTGGTGCCGGCGATGAACAAGACTACTCACACGATAATGACAGACCAAGGCGAAGGCTATCACGTCAGCGTGACCCACGACGACTACGTGGCCACGCAGTACGAGTTTTACATTCCGGAGGCAATCTGGAACCACAAGGCGGTGCGGACGCTTCTGGTGCGGCTGGAGGCCTTCGCGCCCGGGGCGACGGCGTTTTCGCGCCTCTCGGGCGTCTGGGACCACAAGCCCGAGACGACGCGGATTTACCGCATGATCCTTCGGGCCGGGCAGTTCGACCCGGTCGATACCCGATCGGTCCTCCACGACGAGATTGGCCGGATGATGGCCGATTTGTCCGCCGACGCCGCAAGCGCCCAGGACACCTTCATGTTCACCGAGACGCCGATCCATGTGACCATGTCCGGCGGCGCGGCCCGTACCTGACGGATGCTGGCGTGCCGAGTTGCCCCGCAGGCACGACCAACGAAAAGCCCGAGACCGGCGCCCAGCCTGATGGGCTGCCAGCGGGGGTCCAACGATAGATAGTCCTTGTGCCACTGCAGGCACCAGTTACGGAAACAAGCTGAAATGCCGAAGAAGCCGCGAAGATTATCTGCACAAAACGCAACAAATCGGTTATTTTCGAGTTGTTCTAGGACTATTTGTGCAGAATATCGGCACAATCGCCGATATAATGAACGGAAGTTAGCAATTGCCAGCAATAGAACCGGTGGAGGCAACAAGACATGTTAATTGACTTCAAGATCAAGAACTTCCGATCCATCAAAGAGGAACAGACGTTGAGCCTTGTCGCAGGAGCAACCGGCAAGGATCAGACACGCCCTGACAGTCTAGTCGAATGGGATGATTTCAAACTAGCCAAGACTGCCGCTATATTTGGGGCAAACGCCTCTGGTAAAAGCAACATCGTTCGTGCGTTTCGGTTCATGAAATCATTCGTTAGCAGATCAGCGACACGAATGAATCTCGGCGATCGAATTCGAGAAGCCATTCCGTTTCGGCTGGACATCGAGTCTTCTGGTATGCCCTCGTCACTTGAGGTAACCCTCCTTCTGAACGGCACACAATACGTCTATGGCTTCTCTGCCACCGCCGAGCGCGTCCTGGACGAATCGTTGCGCGTCAGGCCGGTAGGAGGCAGGATTACCACGTGGCTTTCAAGACATGTTACGCCTCACGGCCAAGACTGGCAGATCAATGGGCCCCTCAGAAAGGACGAGGCGTTGCTGCGCGATAAGACACGGGACAATGGGCTTGCCCTTTCGCGTGGCGCAGAGTTGAACATATCGGCTCTCTCGGAGCTGTTCCTCTGGTTCCGGAAAGACTTCTTGGTTTACGACCTATCGGCTCCTCCTATGGTACTCGCGGAAAGGACGGCTGTGCGTGTTGGCAAAGACGAGAACTTCAGGGGTCGAGTATTGCAGTTGCTCCGAGACGCGGACCTTGGCATCAGTTCTATCGCGGTTTCGGAAGAACCTGCTTTCCCCGCACCCAAAGATGCTCCTGAAGACCTGAAGAAAGTGCTCAATGCGATCAGGGACATCGCTGGCGACGAGGTTCTCAAACGTCATACGGTTACAACATACCACTCTGTTGCAGGTGCGAGCAATCCGATCGGCTTTGGGCTCGCAGAGGATGAGTCAAATGGCACACAGCGATTGTTCGCACTTGCAGGCCCAATTCTCGACGCTTTGGATCGGGGGCAGTTGTTGGTACTTGATGAGTTTGAATGCAGTATGCATCCATTGCTATCGCGAAAGGTTGTGGAACTATTCCAGAGTGCCAGCGCGAATAAGAAGGGCGCACAAGTAATATTCGCAACTCATGATACTAGCCTAATGTCTCAGAACTTGATGAGGCGAGATCAAATCTGGTTCACAGATAAGAATCAGTATGGCGCTACGGAGCTATTCTCCCTGTACGATTTTGCCAATAGGCCCCGTGCGGCATCAGCTTTCGAACGAAACTACTTAGCCGGTCGGTTTGGGGCGATACCACAATTTGGCAGATCCCTTGAGGATTTGGAGATGGGGGACAGGTGATGAGCAGACGAGACGAAGATTCCCCTCACAGAAGACGTCTTGGCCGGAAAACGAAGCGAACGATCCTCATTGTCGGCGAGGGAAGAGAGACGGAGCCAAATTACTTCCACGGTCTGAAGCAGGTTCAATCCGTCCGTGACCGATATGCTGCAACAATCAAGAGGGGTGATGGTGGATCAAGGGTCCAGATAGTAAAGGAGGCTGTCAATAGAAAACGGGACCACGGGCGGCAGTATGATGAGGCTTGGTGTGTCTTCGACACGGAATCTCTGGGGTCTGCCGAGGCCATCAAAGACTACCAAGACGCAATCGCTTTGGCAAAGCAGAACGGAATCAGGGCTGCCGTGTCAAATCCCTCGTTCGAGGTATGGCTCTTGGCTCATTTCGCCCGGTCATCAAGGCAATTTCTGGATGGCGATGCCGTTATCGTCGAATTGAACAAGGCTTGGCAGCGGTCCTTTCGTTGCGACTACGACAAGAGTGATGCTGATGTCTATGCGAAGTTGGACCACCTAAAGGAGGCGGCGATCGAGAACGCCAGGTCAGTACGTGAGAAAGATCACCATGGCAAAGCCGATATTGCCGAATGTAATTCTTCAACCGAAGTGCATCTCCTTGTTGAAAGGCTTCTGAGGGGCGACGACTCGCAGGCCAGTGCGTGAAGAAAGACTATTTACCTCCTGGGGAGTCCCCCTGAGGTAGAGGCCCTCTTTCGCGCCTTGGCGGAGTCCGCTTTGAGCGGACGTCGGGTTTGCAGTACCACTGGCCTGCCGATACTCATTGGCATCTGACAGCATGCCCGACTCTCCGGCACCGCAAATGTGTCGTAAATACCTTTATATAAGTGTTTTGGATTGCTGGCAGCCTCGTGTCCCCGGCCTCTTGGCGACGGTGGCGGCGGGCGGGGGGAGGGCCTTTTCGGGAATCTTTGCCACCCCCCGGAAAAAAAGCCCGGATTTTTATCCCATTTTTGGGAAGGCGCTGTATTATGGGGCGGCAGGGATTAGTGAAATAATGCACAATGTCGGGTTTCGGCCCGGTGAACGTATTCACAGTTTCCCGCCGGCGTACATGGCGGTCCGTTGCAGCGGCGGCCCCGACGAGCGTCGGCGGTTGTGGCTAGGCGTTTTGATCAACGGGCAGCTACCCTGAGTCGATAATAGGGACTTGTCCGCCTACAATTTTGAGTTGGCCTTGTTGTATTGAGCGGGTGTTCGGACATTGAGGCGTCCAGGCATCGGAACGTCTACAGGCTCTTAAGAGCCGACTTTTAAGAGATATAGGACTTAGAGACACTTAAGCATCGAGGAATCGTAATGAGCGAGAATCTCGACAAGGCCGTCCGGGACATCTGTCAGGCTTGCGGCAATGACCGCGGCCGACTGATGGACATTGTCCGGGGCGTGCAGGAAAAGTTTGGCCAGGTCTCCGGCAAGGCGCTGGACCTGATCGCCGCGCAGGTCGGCGCCCATCGCGTGGAGGTCGAGAGCGTCGTGACGTTCTACACCTTCCTGTCCGAGAAGCCCAAGGGCAAGTTCGTCATCCGCGTCAGCAATTGCGTGCCGTGCATGATGAGCGGGGCCGAGCGAGTCGCCAAGGGCTTCGAGGAGGCCCTGGGCATCTCCATGGGCCAGACCACGCCGGACGGGCGGATCACCCTTGAGTGGACTGCCTGCATGGGCATGTGCGACCAGGGCCCGGCTGCCCTTGTCAACGAGCATGCAATGACCTATCTCGGCCCGGACCGCGCCAAGGGAATTGCCGAGGTGCTCAAGGCCCAGGGCGGGCCGGCCTCGTCGAGCCTGATCCACAAGCTCGGCGACGGCAACAACGCCGGCGACCTCATACGCTCGGCCGTGCATAATAACGTCCGCAAGGAAGGCCCCGTCATCTTCGCGCCGGTAACGGTGGGCGCGGCCCTGGGCAAGGCGTTGTCGATGACCCCGCAGGAGGTCATTCGCGAGGTCAAGACGGCGCGTCTCCGCGGGCGCGGCGGGGCGGGCTTCCCGACGGGCATGAAATGGGACTTTACCCGCGCGGCCGAGGGCGCCGACAAGGTCGTCGTCTGCAATGCCGACGAGGGCGAGCCAGGCACGTTCAAGGACCGGGTGATCCTTACCGAGCGAGCCGAGTTGCTTATCGAAGGCATGACCATCGCCGGCTACGCCATTGGCGCAAGCACGGGCATCCTTTATCTGCGAGGCGAGTACGCGTACCTGCTGGCGCATCTGGAGAGCGCCCTTGCGGGCCGGCGACAGGCCGGACTGCTGGGCAAGGACATCGGCGGCAAGAAGGGTTTCGATTTCGACATCCGCATCCAGATGGGCGCCGGGGCGTACATCTGCGGCGAGGAGACGGCGCTAATCAACTCCTGCGAGGGCAAGCGTGGCGATCCCAAAACCCGCCCGCCGTTCCCCGCCCAGCGCGGATACATGGGCAGGCCCACGAGCGTCAACAACGTCGAGACATTCTGCTGCGTGGCAAGGATCATCGAGAACGGCTCGGGCTGGTTCGCCGAGATCGGCTCGCCCTGCTCGTCGGGCACCAAGCTGTTGAGCGTCTCGGGCGACTGCGCCAAGCCCGGCGTCTACGAGGTGCCGTTCGGCATCAAGCTCAGCGATGTCCTGACGATGGTCGGCGCGGCAGGGACCATCGCGGTCCAGGTCGGCGGCCCCAGCGGGCAGATGGTCGGCCCGAAGGACTTCGCCCGCACGATCTGCTACGACGACCTGGCCACCGGCGGCTCGGTGATCGTGCTGGGCAAGGGCAGGAACCTGCTGAAAATCGCGGCCGAGTTCATGGAGTTTTTCATCGAGGAGAGTTGCGGCTACTGCACACCGTGCCGGGTAGGCAACGTGCTGCTGAAGGAGCGCCTGGACAAGATCCTCGCCGGCCTCGGCGAGCCAAGCGACCTGCCATATCTCGAGCAGCTCGGCCAGACCGTCAAGATAGCCAGCCGTTGCGGCCTGGGTCAGACCTCGGCCAACCCGGTGCTCTCGACGCTGAAGAACTTCCCGGAGCTTTACGAGGCCTTGGTCAAGCCAGAAACCGACGGCTTCCAGCGTTCGTTCGACCTCGCCTCGGCTGTCAGCCAGGCCGAGGCCATCACCGGGCGTAAAGCGGTCCACGCCGAATAACACTTGGACACAGGAACAAGACAATGAGCGACATGACGATTTTCATAGACGGCGCGGAGGTCAAGGCTCAGGCGGGCCAGACCATTCTCGAAGCCGCCGACAACGCGGGCGTGTACATCCCTCGCCTCTGCGCTTTTGAGGGGCTGAACCCAGCGGGAAGCTGCCGGGTCTGCACGGTGATCGTCAACGGTCGGCCCCAGACGGCCTGCACGCAGCCGGTGGCTGAAGGAATGATCGTCGAGAACGAAACCGACCAGTTGAAAGAGATCCGCAAGGGCATCATCGAGATGCTCTTCGTGGAAGGCAACCACTTCTGCATGTTCTGCGAGAAGTCCGGCAACTGCGAGCTCCAGGCGCTGGCGTACCGTTTCGGCATCGCGGCCCCGCGGTATCCGTACCTGTTCCCCAAGCGCGAGCTGGACGCGTCGCACCCGGACATCTTCATCGACCGCAACCGCTGCATCCTCTGCGCGCGCTGCATCCGCGCCAGCAGGGATATCGACGGCAAGGGCGTCTTCGAGTTCATCGGGCGGGGAACATGCAGGCGCCTCGCCGTCAACTCAGAGGCGGATCTTGCCGGCACGGACGCCACGGCCGCCGACAAGGCCATGGACGTCTGCCCGGTAGGGGCGCTGTTCCGAAAGCGAGTCGG
>CAZSBS010000219.1:0-8275 GCA_964605095.1 uncultured Planctomycetaceae bacterium
GGCGGCATTCTGCTGCGACCTCAAAAAGGGCGAAAAGTTCGTTGTGAAGGTGTGACCTTACAAAGCTGTTAGGCAATGATAAACGCAGACCAGCGGTCCCTGTCGGAATGAACGCGAGCCCTCGGCTCACCCGATGGAAGAAGCCGAGGACGAGAACGATAATGACTCGGCGAAAGCATGCAAAACTGATTCGTGAAAAGGACTTCGCGGCCGAAGTCACCGTCGAACTGCTCGATTCGCCTGAGGACTGGGGTCCACACCTGTCGCCAGAAGATGCGGCCAAGCTGGACAAAGTTCGCGTAGCACTGAGAAATGGGAATATCTCCGAGGCCCAGAAGCTAGGTCGTGTATACCGCTTGACCCCAATTTCAACTGCCTGACACCCTTGGCGCTACATGCACTCGACCATCGAGGTGATCGACCTTCGCGACCTTCAGAAGACGGCCGAGCTTCTGGCGGCATTCTGCTGCGACCTCAAGAAGGGCGAAAAGTTCCTTGTGTAAGTCTGAACAAGAAGTATCCAACGCAGAGATCGCGGAGAACGCAGAGGAACAAGGAATCGAGTAGAAACCGCGCACGGCAAGGCCCCGCGCCACCCCGGCCGCGGGGCCTTGGTAATTACACCCGATTACGCCCGATTGTGCCTAACTATCGCCAGCTACGCCGCGCGGGTCATTTCTTCTCGAACTGGAAGTCCTTCTTCTCGGCCTGGGCGCGGATGCTGGCGCGCACGGCTTTGTCCATCGACTTGGACTCGTCGAGCCCCTGCGCGGCCATCTTCTGCTTTACCTCGACGTCGCGCTTGACACTAAGGTGTTTGATCTCCGCCTGGATGTCCGTTCGCTTTTTGGCCTGCTCGGCCACGTACTGCTTTCGTTGCTCAGGCGCCATTTTCTGCATGTTCTCGGGCAGGTCCTTCTCGGGGATCTTGTCGAGTTCCACCTTGCCATCCTTGGCGGCGTCGACCAGGTCCCAGGCGGCGTTGCGGTACAGTCCGGTCGACTTGGCCACCGCGCGCTCAGCCGCCGCGGGTGCATTGATGGAGGCGGCGTTTGTGTCCTGGGCCGTCTGATTGGCCGCGCCCGGCGCCCCAGCCTTGCCGTAGGCGATGTACGTCGTGTTGAGCTTGGCGCCCAGTTCGGCCAGCTTCTTGTCGTACTGGCTTGCCACCACGACCGTGCCGCTGTTATGGTCGATCGACGCATACTGCCCGTCGGCCCACGTGGCCGCATCCTGCCAACCGGTACGCCGGCCTTCCTCAACGCCGCCGCAGAAGATCGTGTTGACGATGATCCCCTTGCTCGCCGCCGCCTTGCAGATGTCCTGCAGGCCGAACTTCTTGTCCTGCGTCGCCGGCTCGTTGCCCGCGACGTAGATCACGCGAAGCGTGTCCTTGGCCATGTTCCAGTCCAGGTCGTCTACTGCCGACCTCACGACGCGGGCGACAAACTCCGTCCCGCCGTTGGTCCGCAACTCGAAGAGCTTGGCGTACACCGAGTCAAGGTCATCAATCAGCGGGCATAGCTGCTTGACCCAGCCGGCCTCGGGACTCAGGCCGTCGTTGCCGTAATGGTACAGCGCCACCCGCAGATTGGGCCTCGGCTTGGCCGTCGCCAACTCGTTGACCACGGCCCAGAGCTTCTGCTTGGCCGACTCGATGAGACCGCCCATCGAGCCGGAGGTATCCAGGCAGATCACCAGGTCGATGTGCTTGTCCGATACCCTCTGCGCCACGGGGGCTGCCTTCGCGACTGGGGCCGCCAACGCCGCCTTGTCCTGGACCGACCACGCCCACGCCGCCGCCACCAGCACCACTACTGCCGCCACCAAGATTGAGTTTCTCATTGCTCCGTCTCCTTATCCTGTATCCTGGGTTCCGCAGGTTTGGACGCGGAAGGCGGCAATTGGTTCCCGGCGGAGCGCATGAAAAAGCCACCGTTTTGCGGTGGCTGCTTCGTGGTACTGCGGCCGAAAGGAATCGAACCTTCACTCCCATAAGGGAACAGGCACCTGAAGCCTGCGCGTCTGCCAATTCCGCCACGGCCGCGGGTTGCTGATTGCATCGGCAGAATCGTACTTTAACCTGTCGCTGGGCATTGTCAACACATCCGGTCAGATTTCTTGTTATGGCCGGAGTATCACGCACTATCTCAGCCTTTCGGGCTGAATCCGTGTCCTGGGCCGGTCCAACCGGCTACCGACTACCGGCTATCCGCCACGGCGGGCTACCGGCTGGATTCCGCGGGCTGTGGCGACTATCATGTTTCGATGGCAAGCAGATTTCGAGATTCGGGTTTACGAATTTGTGACAATTCACAATTTATTTTGAGCCGTACTGTACGGCGCGGGCTTGGGACATGATTATCACAATCGACGGGCCGGCGGGTTCCGGCAAGAGCACGGCCGCTCGGGAACTTGCCAAGGCCCTGGGCATAGCCCATCTGGACACGGGCGCAACTTACCGCGCCGTAACCCTGCTTGCGCTGCGCCAGGGGATAGACCTTGCCGACGACGCCAGGCTGGCGGAGGTTGCCCGTGGCGTGGACATCCGCATGGTCCCCACGAGCGGGCGCGTCGGCGTGCTGCTTGACGGCCAGGACGTTACCGACGAGATCCGCACGGAGGCCGTATCCGCCAACAGCCGATACGCCGCCGCAAGCCCGGCCGTGCGCGAGGTGCTCGTCGAACTCCAGCGCCGCCTGGGGCGACAACTCGGCAGCTTCGTCACCGAGGGGCGGGACCAGGGCAGCGTGGTCTTTCCGGATGCGGACGTTAAGTTTTACCTCGACGCCCGACCGAGCGTACGGGCGACACGGCGCTGCGAGGAGCTCCGATCTCATGGCCAGCAAGCCGACCACAACGCGGTGCTGGCGGCCATTGAGGATCGCGACCGGCGCGACCGCGGCCGGGTGGTCGGCCCGCTGAAAGTGCCTGGCGGCGCGACAATTATCGACACGTCGGACATGGATATCGCCCAGGTAACCAAGCGGATGCTCCAATACGTGAGGGCCCCGCGTTGAAGTCCCCCCCAAGCTTTCCCAATCCCAAGTTGTCCGGCCTTTGGCTGCCCGAGGGCGTGCCGGGCGCGAATCCGTTGTACATGTTGGCAAGGCGATTCTTCCAGATCACGGTTGCGCTGGGCTGGAAAATCCGCGTCTACAACCGCCATTTCGAGCCAACCCGCGGCGGGGCCGTGTACATCTGCAATCACCAGAGCTTCCTCGACCCGGTACTCATGAGCTTCTCCCTTCGCAGGCCGATGAACTTCATGGCTCGTGACACGCTGTTCCACGTGCCGCTCTTCAAGCATCTCATAGCCGGGATGAACGCGTTTCCCGTCCGCCGCGGCACGGCCGACACCGGCGCCATGAAGGAGGCGATGCGCAGGCTCAAGGCGGGCGGACAGGTGGCGATCTTTGCCGAAGGCACGCGAACGCTTGACGGGCGCATAGGCCGCTTCCTGCCGGGCGTGGCACTGCTGGCCCAGCGCTCGGCCGAGTGGATCGTCCCGGTCGTCATCGACGGCGCCTATGAGGCCTGGCCTCGTACGCAGAAACTTCCCTCGCCAGGCAGCAGCCTCGTCGTCGAGTACGCCCGGCCTATCCACCGCGACGAGGCCCGTAAGATGGACGCCGCGACATTCATCAGCCACATCCGCAACGTGATCGTCGAAATGCAGGCCGATGTCCGCCACAGAGCGGGCAAGCCGAAACTGGAATACTGAGGCTGTCCGAAAAATTCATACCGGCCAGGTGCTGTCCGGGTGCCGTGGTTTGCGCAAGCCCGCAGGGCCGGAGCAACCACGTCTTTCGGCCAGGGAGGTGTCGGACGGCAAGACGTGGTTGCGTCGTCCCGGCGCGCCGGGACTCCGCGAACCACGGCACCCATTGCACGGAATGATCGGACACCCCCAAACCCTAATCCGCGTTTCAGCACGCTCCCAGCGCGTGAAGGTACCTGAAGCTGGAGGCAAGGCAGTCGAACGGGTCGCGGTCGTACGTCAGGTCCTGCTCGATGAAGGCGAACTTCGTGCCGCCGGCGTTGGCGGCTTCCAGCAGTCCCGGCCAGTCGAGGTTGCCCTCGCCGATCGGGGCCATGCGAATCTCGCGATCGGGCGTGATGCACATGTCCTTGAAGTGTATGACCGGCATCCGCCCGGCGCACTTCTTGAGCCAGAGCGTCGGGGCGGCCCCGCCGGCCTGGACCCAGTAGGTGTCGATCTCGAAGTTAAGGCCCGTGCCCTCGCTGAGCTCCAGGAGCGTTTCCATCCACGTCTTGTTGTTGGGGCAGTCGAACCGGGCGAACTCCATGTTGTGGTTGTGGTAGGAGAAGTCCATCCCCTCGGCCGCAAGCTTTTCGGTGACCGGGCCAAGCTCGTCCATGAATCGCTTGATGCCGTCCAGGCTGCGATATTCGGACGACAAGCTGCCGACGGCCGGGTGATCGCAGCCCCAGGCCTTGTTGCGGGCGATGACGTTGTCCAGGTCGTCGCGGAACTCGCCCCAGCCATGGTGCGTTGCCCCGACGACCAGCCCGTGGTCCTTGACGAGCTTGCTGACTTCCTTGTAGTCGACCGGCCCGAAGGCGGAGATCTGGACGGCCTTGAAGCCGATGTTGGCTATCTTCCGGAAGGTCCGGGCAATGTCTTCACTGGTCTTGGTGAATTGGCGAACCGTGAACAACTGGGCGCCTATCGCGCACTTTGACATTTCAATCTCCGACTTCCGTTTGCGGGATGTCCAGGGAATCCTCGACGTATCTCACCTCGCGCATCCGCAGGTCTTCCCAGTGGCCCAGCATGGCCCCGCCAAGCCCCGCGGTCATCCAGTCTATCGGCAGTGCCTGGGCGTAAAGGCGGACCTCCATCCACGCCCCCTGCCCGGAGCCAACAGCGCTGAGAGCCGCCAACAGATACAGCGCCGCGCCAAGCACCACCGGCACGGCCCAGGCCGTGATGTTCGTCCGCGTGGGCACGACCTTCTGGCCAATGAAGACTCCCAGGAAGCACCCGGCGAAAAGCGCGAACAGTATCTGCCCCCGCTCGGGCGAGCGGAGCAGCAGGAACACGATAATGGCCGCGGCGGTCAATGATATCATGAACCCCAGCACGCCGCGAACGGCGGTGTCACGCCCGAGAAGCCTCCCACCTTCGGCTTTCGGCACCCAGATGATGCCCAGCGGCGAGCTAAGCAAAGACAGGACTATCGGAACAGTCCAGGGCGAGGCCTTCTCGGTGTTTCGCCTGGCCAGTTCGCGGTTGTAGGCTTCTCGGCGCTCGTCGTCGAGTTCCAGCAGCGGATCCCGCCAGAGCAGCCCCCCCGCCAGCGCGGCGGCGAGGCGTCTGCCGATGCCTGCCGCGGCGCCCGCGATGACGATTACCGCCAGCAGCACCAGCACCTCCATCGCCATCCGCCAGTACATCGCGCTTATGGAGTCCTGCTGCGCCCACAGCAGCGAGCGGATTCGCGGCGAGCGGAGGCTAAGCCCGCCGAGTGCCAGCGCCAGGGCCAGCACGGCGGTCTGAGGCCTTGCCGTAACCGTGATCGCGCCGCAGGCGATGCCCAGCGCGCAGGCCAAGCCTATCAGCGTGAAAAGGTGCATGCCATCCCCACTGGCCAGGAAGCATATCGGCCACTCCGGGTCGCGGAAGATCAGCAACGGCCAGACGAACCAGTAGACAACGGCCGCCGCCGCGATGGCTGCGATCTGGAACTCCAGCTTTTCCAGAAAATGAGTTTGTCGATGCGTCATCTCTGCTCTCGACATTTCTTGGACCCGGCCATATCATCCACGACCATTGAATCATGCCGCACAAAGGCCGTCATAATACCTTGAAACGTGGGCGAAGGCAAAGAAATGGGCAGTTCGGTCATAGAGAAAATTACAGCCCGGGCAATACGGGCGTCCAAACGCATCATTCTTCCTGAGAGTCACGACAGCCGAGTGCTCAAAGCCGCGCAGGAGATCACCCGCCTGGGCTACGCCCGCGTGATACTGCTGGGTGCTCGTCAGAGGCTCGAAGCCGACGCCGTCCGCCTCGGCGTGTGCCTGGCCGGGGTGGAAATCTTAGACCCCGCTGACGACTCGGCCAGGGAAACGTACGTCGAGCGGCTCTACCAACTCCGCAAGGCCAAGGGCATGACGCGCGAGCAGGCAGCCAAACTGCTCGGCGTACCGGTCTACTACGGCGCACAGGTCGTTGCCAACGGCCTGGCCGATGGCATGGTCGCCGGCAGCATGTGCCCGACGGCCGACACCATCCGCAGCAGCCTGTGGTCGGTCGGTACCGCACCAGGATGCCGGACCGTGTCGAGCTGCTCGCTCATGCAGACGATCATCTCGGAAATCGGCGTCGACGGCGCCCTGATCTTCGCCGACACCGGCGTTGTGCCCGAGCCGACGACCGAGCAGCTTGCCGACATCGCCGTCCACGCCGGCCAGTGCTGCCGGGACCTGCTGGAAGTCGAGCCGCGGGTGGCCATGCTGAGCTTCTCGACCAAGGGGTCGGCCCACGGCCCGATGGTCCAGGCCGTCATCGACGCGACCAAACTCGCCCAGGCCAAGCGCCCGGACATGAAGATCGACGGCGAACTCCAGGCAGACGCCGCAATCATCCCCGAGATCGCCACAGCCAAGGTCCGCCCCGGCACAAGCGAAGTGGCGGGCAGGGCCAACGTGCTGGTATTCCCGAACCTGTCGGTGGGCAACATCTGCTACAAGCTTGTCGAGCGTCTAGGCCGGGCCATCGCGCTGGGTCCGCTGCTGCTGGGCCTGGCCAAGCCCATCAACGACCTGTCCCGCGGATGCAGCGTAGAGGACATCGTCCTGATCGCGGCCATTACCGCCGTGCAGGCAGATGCGGCGGCGGGAAGCGACAAGTGAACAAGTGAAAAGAAGTAAGAAGTAGTTAGAGAGTAGTAGTAGTTAGGGCAAGCTGCCCCTAATTACCAAACCGGGCGGAAGTGTCCCGTCGCACGAAAAAAATAAGGCTGGCTGGTGTTATTGTAGGATATACCAGTGGAAATAATAGCGAGGGCAAAAATGAAACTTGCGATGAATCTTGCGATAGTCGCGTGCGGCATTGCTGTGGTGGTCACAGGTTGTTCCAGCACCACCACCGACAGCGGGAAAAGCAGTCGTGTACAGGTTTCGCCAAACGGAACATTAATAGCGTATCTATGGGATAGCCGATCTTTCGCTCACTTTGGCCCCGAGCCGGTTGCTATCCGCCAGGAAGTGTCCATCTGCTGGTGTGCTGCGGACACGCCAGGAAAAGTCAAGTCCGCGAAGGTAGCCACGTGGGGTCGAGACAAGAGCGGATACTCTCTTTTTGGCCAAACGCATTTTGCCTTCTCGCCGGACGCTTCGAGGCTTGCAATCGTGTACCCCGCCGGTTTGATGTTCGTCGAAACCGCGACCGGTAAGACGCGACGCCATAAGCTCGACGAGAATGAGATCGTGGCCAGTCTCGCCTGGCTCGATAATGGAACGGTCGGCTACTCATCGTATCGACATACCAAGGCAGAAAGCGCCGTCCACGTGGAGCGGACTATATGGCGGCAGGACGTCAATGTAGATATTGCCGGACGAGAGGTTATTCTTTACGATAGGCGAATCGACTACTACGTACCCACACTGCTCGATGTTGGCGATGGATGGCCTTTGGAGTTCTGGTCTCCCGACGGGAGATTCGTCCTGATGGCGGGGGCAGATGAGAAGGCTGAAGCTCAGTTGCTGAGTGTTGGCGATAAGACAGTTCATAAGCTGGCGGGTAAAGGTTACTTGAAGAGCGCAACATGGGCGCAAGATGGAAGCCGTGTGCTGTGGTACGCAGGCGTCGAGGGCCAGCATAATGCCTACCTATATTCCATCGCCGAAAAGGATAGTAAGGACCTGACTGATCAGTGGCGTAAACTCTTCGGCACATCAAAGCCGGGCTTTGAACTGCTGTGGACTCCCGATAATCGGTTTGTCGCAGGTTCTAATCTTGCGATACGCGGCTACTTGCTCTGTCCCGATCCCTGGGAAGTCCGTCTGATCGGCGAGAAATTCAGGAAGCCAGGGGATACGGTGCCTCCCTACCTGCGAAGTCAATCACATTCAGATCTACTGGTGGTGGACCTGGCCCCAGATGAATTGGTCGTGGATTATACTGGACGCCCTGTCAAGAACCTTGGTCAAGAAGGAGGAATGTCGGGGTGGACGGTTCTTCCTGGCGGCAAGAAAGCCGTTTCGGTTGGTCCGGGCAATCAACTTACTGTCAAGGCCTTGGAGT
>CAZSBS010000220.1:0-5942 GCA_964605095.1 uncultured Planctomycetaceae bacterium
CATCGGCGGCCTGCCTGCCGAGCATCAGCACCGGCGACGCAGCCGCCGCGGTAGCGCAGCCGGCGGAAATGCTCGGCGCCGCGACCACCAGCCGGCTCAGGGTCCCTACCGCCGGCGTCGGTGCCGGCAATTGGGCGCCGGCCGCGCGGGCAATCAACCCGATAATGTCCGCCGGCGCCAAAACGCCCGCGGGCGGGGGCCCAACCGCATCGAGACAGACCTGCCGCTCGCCGCCCAGAAGATACATCCCGCCAAGCTCCATCGCGATCGCCGCGGGCATGACGAACTCGGCGGCCTCCGTCGAGCGGTTCGCAAAGGCCGCCCCGGCCGCCAGAATCTCCCGTCCGCCAATGCCGAGCATGCCCAGCAGGTCGGATCCGACCGTCACCCAAGCGGCATCCTGGCGGGCAAGAGCATCGGCGAGGCTTATCGCGGCCAGGCGCGGCCCGAGGCGTACGGCCGCAAGGGCGTTGGCGCCGGTTGTCTGGCACGCTACGCCGCCGCCGAGCGCGCAGGCGAGTTTCCCAGCCAGGTAGCCGATCTGCCGCCAGGCGCCGCCGCGCCCGTACTCAGCCGCCAGAATGATCGCCGGACGCTTACACCCGGCAAGCGCCAGCCCGGCCGAGCGGGCGCTCCTTACGTCCATCCCGTCCGGCGGCGCGATTGGCGGTGAGTCCACGCCGGCTGCACGGGCAAGCCCCGCAATGGCGGCCAGTTCCGCTCCGGGCGGCGCGGCTACGCGGCAGGTCGCGAACTTGGAGGCCGAGCCGCCGCCGGGGTCGATCACGACGATCGCGACGCGAGCGTCGGCGGCGCGGCGGTCGAACACGCCCCGGCTGCATGCCGGATTGGCCGCGAAGGCGTCGCCCACGATCAGGAACCCATCGCATCCGGCAAGGTCGGCGTCGCTCAGGTACGCCGCGCCGGATGCCTCCGTGCCAAGCAGCAGTTCCCTCTCCGCCGGCTCGAGCACCACGCAGAGCTTCGCCTTCGGCCAGGTGCGGCACCACGCGTCGGCGGCCAGGATCTGCTCGCACGGCAGGGCGCCGTCGATGAAGAAGATCACGTCCCTGTCCCCAGCCGCCGCGACGATCGCCCGGGCCGCCTCGGCCAGGTGAATTTCCTGCCGACGGCCATCGAGCCGCCGCGTCGCCCAGCGGATCCGCCCGGGCGCGTCGAGCAGTTCACCGATCGCCAGCCCGCGCGGGCACAGCCCGGCGCCAGGGACCATCGGCGGCTCGCTCTGATAGCCGCCCGCGCCAGGTCCGCGGATGAGCAGCTCGCAGCCCGCCGGGCAAAGCGTGCAACGCGACTGGGTCTCCTGATTTGCCGTATCAGAACACATTCGGGGCGTCCTTGATCAGCGCGTAGTTCATGTCCGGACCGTCCTTGCACAGGTAATAAGGCCCGATATTGCACCGCCCGCACAGGCCCATGCCGCAACTCATCCGCCGGTTCATCGAAAGGTAGATCTGATCGGGCTTCAGCCCCTCGGACTCCAAAGCCTGCGTTGCGAACTGGAGCATGATGCCCGGCCCGCACAAGAATGCCACGCACTCCGGCACGGTCATGTCCAGGTTCTTCAGCAGCGTCGTGACCACGCCGGTGTTGCCATTCCAGCCGCTCTGGGGGGAATCTATCGTCACCTGCATGTCCACCTTCGGGCGCGACGACCACTGCTCGTACTCGCGACGGAACAGCAACTCCTCCATGCTGCGCGCGCCGTAGCGGATGCTCATCCGCGTGATCGGGCCAAGGTCGTCCAGCAGGGCAAGTATCAGCGCACGCAGCGGCGCAAGGCCGACGCCGCCGCCTACCACCAGCACCTCGCAGCCTGCGAGTTTCTCGATCGGGTAGCCCTTGCCATACGGCCCGCGAAGGCCGAGCACATCCCCAGGCTTGCACTCGTGGAGGCGCTCGGTCACCGTGCCGGTGCGGAGAATCGTTATCGCGATCCTCTCGGGCGTCGACGGCGAACTCGACGGCGTAAACGGCCCCTCGCCGACGCCGGGCAGCGTCAACTGGATGAACTGCCCGGCCTTGAAGCTCATCGGCTCGGCCGGGGCAAGCACCAGCGTCTTGATCGTGGGCGTCTCGTCGATAACCTCGACGAGTTCGGCCGGTGTCGGAATGTAGCTGTCGGTCGTGGTCATTGTCGCAGTTCCCCGGCGACTTGCCTTATGTCGATTGCGCCCAGGCACGCCTCAATGCACCGCCCGCAGCCCACGCAGCCAAGCAGGCCGCACTGGGCCGGGGCGTAGGTGAACTTGTGCAGGACGCGGTTTGCCAACCTGCTCCGAAGCCGCGGACGCGGCGTGGGCTTCATGTTGGGAGTCGTGCCCGCCATTCGGTGATACGTGCCGAGAAGGCAACTGTCCCATGTGCGGACGCGCTCGAAGAGCTTGGGGCCAAGGGCCTGGTCGTAAAGGTAGAAGCAGTAGCACGTCGGGCAGATGTTCGTGCATGCGCCGCACTCGACGCAGTCGGCCGCGTATCGCTGCCAGGCGGGGTCCGCGTCGTCAGGCAGGCCAAGCGGCTGGCCCTGCGCGGCTTGCAGGCCGGCAGAGCGGTTCTGACCTTCCACCGCCTCGGTGGCCGCCCGGCGCATGCGATCGCGCTGGGCGAGTTGCTCGGCCGAGGCCGCCGCGCACTCAAGCCCAGCCGATGCCAGCCACGCCCGCCCGCGATCCGTCGCGACGTCAACAATGAAGCCGCCTTCAACGGGCGAAAGGTTCACGTCGTAGCCATCGTCGGCGAAAGGCAGGCAGCCGACGGAAGTGCAGAAGCACGTCGGCGCGGCCGCGGCGCAGTCAGTCGAGACCAGCACGGTCGACTTCCGCCTGCTTTGGTAGAACGGCTCCTGGAACTGCCCTTCCAGCAGCATCTTGTCGAGGTACTTCAGGGCGCGAAGCTCGCAGGCCCTCAGGCCGACGATCGCCCGCTGGGCCGGCGCCTCTGCCGGCGGCGACGTGGACCCATCTCCATACCGGCCAACGGATTGGAGCGACGGGTAAAGCCAGCCCTTCGGGCTTAGGGATGATCTGGGCTTGGTCAGGCCCGCGATCGTATCGCAGACCTCGGCCTGCTCCCCTGCGGCCGACCAGAGGCATCGCTCATCGGCAAGCGCCTCGGCCAGCTTCTCTCTAGATAGGTACTGTCCGGTCATCTTGAGCCCCCATGCCCTCTTGGTGTCAAGGAGGGTAGGATGGGGACCGTGTCACACAAACGCGGCCCGAAACACACGGTTCTGCAACTTACGACCTACGCAGCAAATCGACCAGCCAACGACGTGAGAACTGAAAGCTTCTTTACCAAATGCTTCAGATGTTTCAAGCGGTGACGCAAAAGCGACTGCCGAACCTCATCGGTCATACCTTCAGCCACCCATCAACTCTTATTCGTGCTTTATTTCACATATATGCCCGTCTGGCCGGCTTGTCAATCAAAAATCGGACTCAGGAAGCAGAAAGTTTGCGAGGATAAATCCTGCTGTCCTGGTCCAGCGACTTTCGGCCCGCACATATCACGAACAGGTTTGGGGGTCTTGACCGCACAAAATCACGCGGTAAGCTAGGGTCTCACCAAAACTAACGAGGCTCAGGAGACTTACCCTTGCCAGACATTCTGTGCCTTCCGCATGGGCCAAGAACGTCAAATCAGCCGTCCTGCACGTCGTCTCCCTGGCCCGCGTCGCCATCATAGGCGCTCGCGGCCTGGATGCCAAGGGCTCGGATGACCGACGTGGTGGCTCAACCACCCTCGACCACAACATGCCCGCAGCGGGGGCCCGCCACCGGAAGCGCGAGAAGTGTTTCCGTTACAGCCACCGGGCGGTGGGTATCGAACTTTCTACGTTTTCGGCGGACATGCATTTCGCCCAATGAAATCAGGGTGAAACGACGTGACCCGCAAATGTAAATTGTTTCGCCGGCAGTTACACCGCCTCCAGTCTTCGTTCGCCGCGGCCAAAGCCGCGGCGAACTTCGTCTCGGCAAGCCATCAGGAACAGCCATGGACGGCCAATTCTGGTGCGTGTACATGCTCCAGAGCATCGATCCGCCCGGCCACTGGTACGTCGGATTGACCGAAGACCTTGCCGTCCGCCAGATCGAGGCCCAACAAGAATCGAATTCCCATGAGCCAAGGCGTCCCGCGTCAGACCACCATCGCACGGCTGAGCATCTGGAGAAGCGACTGCCTCTGCTTGTCCGCCAGTCCCGCCACGATGGATTCAACGACCGCGTCGGCCGGTGAACCACACCCGCGCCCCCGTTGTCGTTTGCGAGAGCCCTTGACACGTGATGACCTACCGTCAAAACCCCTGCCAACCGGTACCAACCAATGCCGAGAGTCGTCGATAACGCGCGCGAGCGCGAGGACCCGATGATAGGCCTTGGCGTTACGCTTGCCGAAGCCCGCACGCTCGTCAGCGTGGTGGCGCTCAGCGGCGTGGCCTACTCCCTGACCGGCGTGATGCCCGAACTGCCGCCGGACCGCCTGCCGCTGCTGCAGCGCACCATGCCCACGATGCCGATCGCGCCGATGGACCTGTTCAGCCGGGGCACCGACGCGGACTGGGCAGTTTTCAGACACGTCCGCGCCGACGACTACATCCACCACTACCCGGAGATCCTGGACCTGAAGGTCGCGGCGAAATCCGGAACCTACGACGTGGTGGCGCTGCCGAATTGGCGATCCGCTCCGGTGACGAAAGACGTGTCGCTCAGCCGCCAGCTCGGGCTTGATGCCGATGAAAAGTACGTCGCCTTCGATTTCTGGAATCAAGCGCTTCTGGGCGTGGTGTCCGATCGGATGTCCACTGAGGTCGAAGGCCACGATACCCGGGTGGTGCTGGTTCATCGCTTGTTGAATCGTCCGCAGTTGATCAGCACCTCGCGGCATATCACCGGCGCCTATTCCATCCAGGACCTCTCATGGAACGCGGCGGGCAACACCCTGCAAGGCCTTTCCGAGATCGTGCCAGGGGAGGACTACACGCTTTTCATCCACCTCACGGCGGGCACCGCGGCGGCCACGACGCCAACGGCCTCGGCCGGCGGCAAGGCGATTCCGGTTCGGCAGGAAAGGAAAGGGAACCTCTTGTCGGTGAGTTTCAAGAGCCCAGAGTCTCCGGTTGCCTGGCAAGTCAAATTCTGAACGATGAACATAGATCGCTACTTAGTGTCCCTATCTTCTTATCTCTGGAATTATTAGAATTCCACCTTTTGACAAAACTTATCTTCGGCGTATGTGTTTATGTGTTGTAGATGGGTGAAGTGTTACGATTGACACGCCATGTTTATGGTATAGACACAAACGCAAACGTGAAGTGTCCGCGAAACCGATTGGTCACTTGAAGAAGGAAACAAAGACATGAACAGAACGTACAAGAAAGCAGCACTGGTACTGGCCACCCTGATAGCGTCCAGCCTGACCGTCCTGGCCGCCGAAGTGCCGAAGGAACTGCCGCGTCCGGACGGCAAAGAAGCGGACATGAGCAAGCCAGTACAGGTTTACATCCTGATGGGGCAGTCCAACATGCTGGTCATGGGCAAGATCGCCGGCGACAAGGCGGGTACGCTGGAGCATGCGGTCAAGGTGGAGAAGAAATACCCCTACCTTGTGGATGATGCCGGCGCCTGGACCGAGCGGAAGGATGTCCGCAATGTCCGCGTGATGTCGAGCGGCACAGGAAAGATGCAGCTGTTCAACAACGAATGGATGACCATCAAGGGCAAAGGAATCGGCGTGGAGATCGGAATCGGGCATTACGTGGGGCAGGTCACGGAAGCGCCCGTAATGATCCTCAAAAGCGCCATCGGCAACCGCAGCCTCGGCTGGGACCTCCTGCCACCCGGCAGCGAGCGGTTCGAGGTCGAAGAGAAGGGCAAGACCATGGTCTACGCGGGTTACAAGGATTCGCCGGACAAATGGGAAAAGGG
>CAZSBS010000220.1:5952-8271 GCA_964605095.1 uncultured Planctomycetaceae bacterium
TGAAGCTGAAGTCACCGACAAACAAGGTAACAAAGTCACCAAGGTGTTTGCCGGCTACAAGGACTCACCGGATTCGTGGGTCAAGGGCACGGAACCCAAGCCAATCGGCTGGTATGCCGGCATACAGTACGACGGCGACACCGCCAACGCGAAGGCGGTGCTTGCGGAGCTCGACAAGTACTACCCCGGGGCGAAGAAGTACGAGGTCGCGGGGTTCTTCTTCTGGCAGGGCGACAAGGATCGCTACAATCCCGTACATGCCGACCGCTACGAGAAGAATCTCGTCCAACTCATCAAGCAGCTTCGCAAGGACTTCAATGCTCCCAACGCGAAGTTCGTCGTTGCCACCCTTGGCCAGACCAAGAAGGGCGCTGAGGGCAATGAGGGAAAGATACTCGAGGCCCAGCTCGCGGTTGATGGAAAGAACGGCAAGTATCCGGAGTTCAAGGGCAACGTGGCCTCGGTCTATGCCAACCCATTCTGCCATGGCGGCGCCTCCAACGGCCATTACGGCGGCAACGCTGAAACCTATATGGATATCGGCGAAGCCATGGGCCGGGCAATGGCTGAGTTGATCGTAACAAGCGGCGGTTCGTCCAAGTGAACGACGTCCGCCGGATCGGGACCCCCCCACCCCCCGGCAGAGCCGTCCGCCTGCCCGGGGGGTAGCCGCAAAATCAGATTTCCTATAAGTTAATCCCTCGGCGGTGCGTTCAACCTTCCAAGTGTGACATAGTCTTTGATCCGCCCGGCGCTGCGGTCGCGGCCAATAAGCGAATTCCTGCCAATAAAGTGACAAGAGAAAAGGATACGAAGCAATGAGAGCGAAGACGATGACAGCTATCTGTGCGGCGCTGATCGCCATGGTGATCTGGGCATCGAGCGTATTGGCGGCCAAGCAACCGGCGGTGCAGGAAACGGAATTGAACGCTGCCGGGCAGAAGCTGCTCGCTCGCTACTCGGATCAACTCAAGGCCCTGCAGGCTGAGATTGAGGTGGCGTTGCCGAATGTTGGCGTGCGGCAGAAGGCCGCGTTCCTGAAAGCGTATCAGGGCGAGGCGGCGGCAATATCGAACGAACTGAGGACGATGCAGGCTCAATCCAAGGCTAAGGACAAGGAGGCTGCGGCAAAGGCTCACGCTGCTGCCAAGGAGACCCTCGCGCTGGCGAAGACGAATGCGCAGGCGCCGGCCAATGCCGTGCTGACGGACCTGGAGAAGTTCCTGGCGAGCGACAAACTGGACGCGAAACTGGTGAAATACGTCGTCCTGGCCGAGGCCACGCCGCGCGGCCTGGCGGAGTTTGCCCAGCAGGGCACGGAGCAGGAGGCGCTGGTCGAGAAGCTGCTGGCGGATGCTGCTCTGATGAAGCAGATGGTCATCGCGGACGGCGCAGAGGGTGGCAAGTATGGCCAGGCGATGAAGATTTACACCGACATCCAGAAGGCCAGCGCGAAGGCCGGGAATGGCGTCTTGCAGCGGCTGGCACTGGGCATCAGCCTGGAGCATGCGGTGCCGATTGGGCAGAGCAACCCTCCGGCACAGACCGATGCTCCGGCCACCGTGGACCCGGTGAAGCGGTACCAACATTTCGAGAAGGCTTTCCTGGATGGCGAGCTGGATCCAGGCTTCAAGGATCTGACCGTTTGGGAGTATCGAAGTGCCGTTAACGGCAATGAGCCGGATTGGACTCTGGCCTGGGGGCGCGAGATGCTTCGGAACTACCGGCCCGACGAGATCTCCACTTCGGACTATCGCTGGCGTTATGTGGAAGCCGTCAAGACCGAAGTCAAGTACGGGTCGCAGGATCAGAAGAACGACCTGCCCACGCAGCAACAGTACCAGAATATCATCATGAATGGCGGCGTGTGTGGTCGGCGCGCGTTCTTCGGACGTTTCATACTGCGCAGCTTCGGCATCCCGACCCTGGCTCGTCCCCAGCCTGGGCATGCCACGCTGGTCCACTGGACGCCCGCCGGCTGGGTGATCAACCTTGGCGCCACCTGGGGGTGGGGCCGGGTCGAGAATAACTCGGACTTCGATTTCCTGGCGATGACGCAGGCCAGGAAGGTTGAGGCGGCCTACCCGCGGGTGCAGCGTGCCCAGTGGGTGGGCGCGGCCCTTGGCGAGCAGAGGGCCTTCGGCTTCCACGCCGCGGCGTCCGGCTTCTGGAAGGGCGTGGCGCTATACCGGCAGCGGGCGATTATTGAAAAGGCCAAGGCGGTTACGCTGGCCGCGGTGGGCACGGATATTGGCGAAGCCAATGAATCCAAGGAGAAGGAAGTCGTCAAAGTAGTGACCGTAACCGAGTCGGACAGGA
>CAZSBS010000221.1:0-8248 GCA_964605095.1 uncultured Planctomycetaceae bacterium
GCCTGGATGGCGACACGCCGATTCCGCAGCCGAAGGCTGATGCTCCGATCATCGGGCCGACCAAGCTGATCTCGACGCCGATCCTGGGCGGACTGCACCATCGGTATCAGCGAGTGGCGGCGTAGCAGTAGGGGGGCTGGGCTATTCTGCTGTCGGCCGCGTCGGCCATCCTGCGCTTCCGCCGGCCCCTTCTTCACTACAAGGTCGCATCTGGCCGAAAACGATCAAGCTTCAGCTCCGGAACTTACCGACTCTGCTCACGAACGCCGGTCCGAAATGGGCTGTTCGTCTCATTCGAAGAGCCAGATGGGGTTTTTCGGGGGGACAGATGGCGGGAAGGGGTTGCTACCCGCGTACCGGGCACTAGACGATTTCAGCACTAGGCGATTTCACTAGACGTCCCCGACAAATCGGGATAGAATAATAATTGCTCCGATCCCCGCTCGTGGAAGCGACGGGGTATGTTGCACATCGAGAGGCGAGTGACGATCTCGCTCACTCGCGCTCGCCTCCAGGCCACCCCGGCCAAGTTTCCGGAATCAGCGTTTCTTTTTGCGCCGGTTTTGGGTTTCTTCCGGCAGACAAGAAGGCACATCATGCGGAACGCCAACGGTGCGTGGATCGTCCTGGGTTTGTTCCTGCTGCCGGTTCAGGCCGCGCTGGCGGAGAACTATGCGATCCTCTTCAGCGGCGGGATAGACCCCAGCAAGAACTATCCGTACTACTACACCAACACGCTGCGGATGTACAACCTGACCGTGGGGAACCTGAGTTTCCTGCCCCAGAACGTTTGGGTGCTGGCCGCCGACGGCCTGGACCCCAACGTCGACCGGGCGGAGGACAACAAGAACTCCGACTGGAGCACCCCGGTCAACAAGGGCTCGACGGTTCTGGCCGCAAGGCCCGACAACCTGCACTCGGTCATCCAGGGCCTCAAGCTCGGCCCCGCCGACATGCTGTACTTCTGGAGCTTCGATCACGGCGGCGGCTTCGCGGGGTGGGATTCGCGTAACGTGACCAACGAGGAGACGCTCTGCGGATGGCACGGCGACATCGACGACGACGTGCTGGGCGGCTGGCTGGGCACCGTCAACGCCGGCAGGCAGGCGTATGTCTTCACGCAGTGCTATTCGGGAGGCCTGGTGGACGACCTGCTGGCCGACTCCCCCTGTCCGCGCCTGTTCGCCGCGGCCGCGACCAACCACTACGAGGAGTCGTACTGGGACAGTTTCGCCAAGGCCTTTGCCGACGGGATGGACTCCGGCAAGCTGACATTGACCTATGACCTCTACCAGCACGCCTATGAGAACGACCCCAACGCCACCAACGGGGAGGGCCCCGGCGGGGTCTACTACCCGGGCGTGGAGCACCCCTGGAAGACGGGCGAGAACCTGGACCTGGCCGCGGCCCGATGGGTCGGGAATCAGACGGGTGGTTCGGATGGCCAGCGATGGAGCAATGCCGCGAACTGGGACAACCAGCCCGACGCCAACCGCACGGTTCAGGTAACCTTCGATTCCGCGAACCGGTTCTGCTGGATCGACGGCGACCGCCAGGCCGGTTACCTGACGGCGGATTGGAATGCCAGCATCGGCGCCGACTCGGCCGTGACGCTGGACGCCGGCCACGCGATGCACAGCCGTCAGCAGGTCATTGGCGACAAGGGATACGGGCGATTCACCCAGTATGACGGTCGTAACGATGTGTCCGAGACGCTGTGGATCGCCAACGCCGCCGGTTCGGGCGGACGGTACGACATCGCCGCCGGCACGCTGACGGCCGACCGGATCATCGTCGGCAACGAGGGGACGGGGCAGTTCCAGCACACCGGCGGGACGGTCGATGCCAACTCCCTGGCCCTGGGCAACCTGGCCGGGAGTTCCGGCAGTTACGCCATGGGCAAGGGCTGCACGCTGACGATCGGCGACGAGACCGTCGGCGGGGCTGGCGGCGGAAGCTTCACGCAGTCCGGCGGCGACCACACGGTCGCCAACTGCCTGGCCCTGGGCGGCGGGTCGTTCACCCTCGCTGGCGGCACGCTGACCACCGGCAGCGTCGAGCTCCAGGACTCCAGCGCCGCCTTCATGCAGTCCGGCGGGTCGCACGTGGTCAAGGGCACTATGACAGTCAACGGCGGGACCTACCAGGCCGGCGGCGGCCTCGTGACAGCCGATAAGATCGTGGTCAAGGGCGGGGGGCTGTTGCGGATCAACGGCGCCCAGGTGAGCATCCTGGTTCTCCAGCTCACCGACGACGCCACCACCTTCACGCTCGACGACGGCAAGTGCGGGGTGAGCGGTATGGAACTGGGTCCCGGAGCGACCTTCAATTACAACGGCGGGATGATGGTCGTTCGGGACGCATTCACGCAGGAGGCCGGCAGCACCTTCAACGGCGTGACTGCGTACAACAATGACGCCAACTACATCTATTACGGCGGCACGCTCAACGGCAGGTTTTACAACAACCACGGCACCGTCACGCTCCACGCCGACTTCGCCCCGACCGGCGGGCTGACCAACCTTGGGACGATGGACATCACAGGCGGCAACGTGGACGTCAGCGGCAACTCGATGGCCAACTACGGGACGATGACGCAGTACAGCGATCTGACGGCCGGCGACGAGGGCGTCGGGAACACCGCGGACGCCCCGGCCAAGTACACCTTGCGTAACGCCCATAACACCATCAGCAACCGGCTGATTGTGGGCAATCAGACCGGCGCAACCGAACTCGAAGGCACCTACCGCATGGAGGGTGTCTACCCGTCCATCGGCGGGGCGATCCCCTATCTGTCTGCGGGGTCGGAGATCCGCGTCGGGGCCAACGGCGGCAAGGGGCGATTCGAGTGGATCGACGGCGCCATCGACACCCCGACGTTCACGCTGGGGGCCAAGGGTACGCTGGTGATCGGGTTCGACTTCGACATTCAGGACCTTCGCGACGGCAAGATCTTCGCCAGCGGCAACACGAATGTCGTGGGGCTAGACGTGGGCACCGTCGAGGTGCTCGCCAAGGCCACGCTGAACGGCGGCCTGATCGGCCTCCGCGGTTTGCAGATCGGCGGCGGCACCGGCGGCGGGGAGTTTGTTCAGACCGGAGGGACCAACAACGCCGGGTACGTCGAGGTTTCCGCCGGGGGGCGATACGAGTACAGTGGCGGCAGCCTGGCGATCAGCGACGGCGGGCTGCACGTCGCAGGCGAGTTGGACATGGCCGACCAGCACGTCACGCTGACGGTCGGCAACAACGCGCTAGTGAACCTGACGGCGGCAACCATCAGCAACGCGTACAACGGTTCGCTGATGATCACAGGCACGGATTGCCTGACAATCCTGCCGCCGGGCTTCGACACGCACCAGTTCGGCGCCTACGTCAACAATGGCAGGGCACACGTTGCCGGCAGCATTCTGGGCATCGACCCGCCCGAGAGCTACACGTTCCAGGGCTATCTGGATGACCACGTGCAGTGCCAGGGGCATCTGGCCGCCACGCCCGGCGGGTACATCCACGTGGATAGCGGGCTGGAGGTTGACGGCGCAGGATACGTGGACCTGGGCGAAGGCACGCTGACGGTCAACGACGCGATCTCGCACCTGGGCCCAACCGGAAGCATCGCCGCCCGACAGGTGCAGGTGGGCGCTGGCGGCAGCGGCGCGTTCACCCAGCTTGGTGGGACAATGGAAGCCCGTGTGATGCTGACGATCGGGCGGGACGTCGGCGACGTCGGCCAGTACGACCTCAGCGCTGGCGCCCTGGTCGCTGGGGTGCTGAACGTCGGGTGCCAGGGACGCGGGACACTGCGTATTCTCGATCCTGGCGCGAGTGTCACCGTCACCACCAAGTTGCATCTGGGCCCCGACAGCGCCTTGCAGGCTGCCGCGGGGGTGGCCATCCACATGACCGGCGCGGCCTTCGAGAACGAGAGCACCAAGCCGGCCGACCTGGCCGGGCTGGAGAACCTGACGATGGTTTTCGAGGGCGGCGCGGCGGCGGTCGATCCCTTCGAGGTGGCTGGGGCGCATGATGGAGGCTTTGTCGGCAACTTTGTGTTGGGCGAGATGATCTTGGGTGCAGATGACGTGGGGAAGCTGCGGCTTGTCGATGAATTCGACAACGGCCGGCGAACCTCGGGTTTCCCCGAATGCCTCTTCCTCCACCAGTTGACCATCAACCCCGGCTCCAGCCTGGACCTCAACGGCCTGTACCTGTACGTGACGGGCGACGCCGTCGATCTGCTCCAAGGGTACATCCAGGACGGCAGCATTTACGACAGCATGTACCGGCCTCTGGCCGTGACTTACGACGCCTCGAACGGATGGACCTCCGTGCCCGAACCGGCCGTGCTGTCTCTGCTGGGCCTGGGCTTCCTGACGGTCCTTGTCAGGCGGCGTAAGTTGACTTGGTGAGGCGAGCACTTGTCACAGGATCCAATTCGCCGATTCGGCGGGCCGTCTGCCCGCCCGAGCAGGGCAGCGTGGTTGCCAAGGCGTATCTGGGCGGGTTGCATCATTGCTACAGAAGGGCGGCTTGACTTCGTAGGAAACCTGATCGGTAGGGGGCAGGGGCACTCTGCGCCCCCGGATGAATTGTGCCTGCTTCTGGCCCTTCCCGCGGCTCCATGATCAACTCGGATCAGCCACGCAAGTCGCAATCACTGCGCCGGTAGCCCCAAGAACCCGCCGCTTGCGCTGGCGGATGTGGTTTGCGGGATGGACACCCAAGTCTGTTCGGGATTTGGGCGGGGGGAAAGGCGCTGGACCCTTACACAGGACGCCAACGGCAGGCCGATGGGAACAGGCCCCGGCGGCGACATGGAGCCGGCCGAGCCCGAAGACCCTTCCGGCACGCCGCCGCACAGCCCGAGGCTGCCCTCGCGCGGCGCCAAGCCCCGCCGACCGAGATTCTCATAGCGCCCGCATGACAGGGGCTACGACAGCGACTGGCCTCACGGCGCCGGCTCGCCGAACGGCCGGCCCGCCGCCGAGACGCTCACCGTCCCGTCGGCCTTGAATTCCTTGACCACCGCCGCCGCCCACTTGCCGTAAACCGAGCCGGCGTTCGCCTGCGCGAACTCCTCCATCTTCTTGACCGCCGAGGCGCTCTTGTATTTCTTCAGCACCTCCAGGAAGCTGAGATAATTCTTGCCCGTGACGATCTCCTTCCGCCACGGGTCCTTGTCCAGGCCGTCCTCGTATCGTTTGATTGCCTTGTCGAAGCCCGTGATGCCCTTGAACTGCCCCACCAGGCGGAGATATTCCTTGTCCAGGCTCAGGATGTCGCCGCTCTTCTCGATCGGCTCCAGGCCGGCAACCTCCTTCTGCCACTGCGCGTCGATGTAGGCCGACATGGCCTTGGCGACCTGCTCGTCCTCCGCAAGCGGCTTGTACAGGCAGCGGAACGCGGCCTTGCAGTCCTTCTTGACGATGGCCTTGTACGCCGCGTCCATCCTGCCCTTCAGCGCCTTGGGGTTCACGCCCGGTATGCCCACCTCGACGCCCTGGATCCGCAGCTTCGGATACGCCAGGCCGTACATCAGCGCCATTGTGGCGGTCGGCTGGTAGCGCGACGCGCCGTAGTAGCCGTCGTCGGCGTAGTTGCGCCCCGGCAGCAGCACGTACGAGGCGTCGTAGCACCGCATCATGTTGAACCACGCCTTGTGATAGTCCAGCACGGTCCGCAGGGCGGCAGGGTCTTCCGACGCCGCCGCGCCCATCATGCACCAGAAGAGCCCGAGGTTGGAATCGGCGTGGCCGTCGGGCATGGACTTGTACGCGGACTTGACGTAGCCGCGGTACATTACGAGGTACTGCGAGGAGTCCGTGAACTCCAGGCCCAACTCGTGGGCGATGATGGCGCAGCCGACGCGCCCGACGTAGTCGTCGCCGCCGTGCGAGGCCTTCCAGCGAACCGGATCGACCAGGCCGTTGTTCAGCGTGAACTCCCCGCCGTAGGCGACGTATCCGGCCTCGTTGGTCCCGCGATGGATGAAATCCATCGACCGCTTGAGCTTGTCGGCGTCGATGGGCACGCCGCAGCGCGCGGCAAGCTGCCTCGCCGTCACCGCGAGGATCGTCGTGTACTGCATCGGCCCGTAGCCGTTGGGGCCGAAGGATCCGTCTTCCTTGCTCAGCCCCGGCGTGTAAGGGGCGTGGCCGAAGCCTCCGTCGTAGAGCTGCTGGGCGGCGTCGATCTTACCGGGGTCCTCGCCCTTCTTGGGCCGCCAGCAGACGATGTGACCGGTGTACTCGGCCTTCTGGATCAGATCGACCGTGTGCTTGATCGTCGGCAGGACCGACCCGTCATGGGTCAGGATGTAATACTCGCACAGCGCGATGGTCTGGTGGGACAGGTCCCAGGTCCAGGTGCCCGTGTCGGCGCGCTGGCCGCTCCACTTGATGGCCAGGCTCCTGCCCAGCGACTGCTGGGCGGGATTGTCGCTGGACAACAGCGCCAGGATCACCGCCATGCGCGTATGCGACGCACCGCCATGGGCGTCGGGGTTCTCGGTCAGGTATTTCAGGGCCCTGGCCCGCAGCAGCTCGGACTTCTTGCAGTTGAACGGGAACGTCGGGCTGAATGCCCCGATGGCCTCCAGCGGAATCTCGACCTGGATCGTCTTGCCGTCGCGCGAGACGTTCAGCACCAGTTTGCCGTCCTTGGACTCCGCCTGCTCGATGGCGCTGCCCATGTTCATGATGGGACCCTCGTAGCCGTGCGGCTCGCCGCCGAAGGTGTGCTTGGAGAACGGCTTGCCGAACACGCCGCCGATCACGTCGCCGTCCTTGAGCTTGCCGAACGCCGGCGAGCCCGGAAAGACGTAGTGCACCACGAACGTCCGCTCCGTCAGCACGGCCCGGGCGCCGGTGGGACCGAGGTTCACCAGGAAGCCCGGCACCTGCTTGTCCGGCGCGTCGCCGCCCGGCTTGTTCCATCGGGCCTGGTTGGTCGGGTCCTTGATCGCCCACGCGGCCGGACTGAACGCAAGGGCCGCCAGGCACATCCACAGAAGGACGTACGGGTAACCTGATTTGCGTGCGCGGGTGCTCATGTGATTGCGTGCCTCCAGGCTTTCGCCTAATCCGGGATTTCCCAGATGACCTCACGCTGACGACCGCCGCCAGCAATATTCACGATTATATAGGGGTTCGGTTTTTCGGCAACCGATATCCCGCAATCGGGGCTGCCTCTCCCGGCCGGGGTAAGACTCGACCGCTCCAAGGCATTGGGGCATTCTACCGTCCGGACCCTTTGAGGAGAAGTTGATTTGAGCGAAACTGCTAGGCTGGTCGCAACACGTTCCCCCCTGTTGTCCCAGTGGCGGGACAGGGTTCAGCCGCTGATGCCTGACCACGGCGATCCAGAGTGGTCGGGCTGCCACGTCGGTTATCCGAGCATTCGGGATAGCTTGTGGCCGACCGGCCACGGCGATATGATGAACGCCACAGTACCACAAGACTAAGGAAGAGCGATGGCATCAACACGTGGGATCCAATTGAGCGTGACGGAGACGGTCAGCAGGACGGCTGCGCGGCTGGGTTGCGTGCTGGCGTTGGCCGTTGTTTGTGGGTCGCCCGCCGCCGGGATTTCCGAGCAAGCCGCACAGGGTGACGCCGACGTCGCGGCGCTGATCGCGGCAGGGGTGAAGCCGGATGCCGCGGGGCTCAGCGAGTACCTGAAGCATTTCCTTCCGAGCGCGTCTTATTCGGATCGGGTTTCTCAGTTGATCAAGGACCTCGGAGCCGAGGAGTTCACGGTTCGCCAGAGGGCGACCGAGGCGCTGGCTGGTCTGCCGGTGTTCCCGCAAGAGGCCCTGGAAAAGGCCGCCCAAAGCGAGGACCCCGAGGTCCGAAACCGGGCCAAGGGACTTCTCGAGCGGGGCGAGGACGAGGGCAAGCGCACGCTCGTGGCCGCCCTGGCCGTTGTTGCGAAGCAGAAGATCAAGGCCCTCGCAGCCGAGGTGCTGGCGGCCGGGGCGCATTGCCCACAGTCCGACCGGCCCCTCACCGTGACCGAGGCGCTGGTGGCGACCGTGGCCCTGGAGGACACCGGGATGCTGCGCCGCGCGCTGCGCAGCGAAATGGCATGGCGGCGATCGGCGGCCGCGGGGCTCAGCGCCTCGCCGCACCGACGTCCGGACCGCCTCGCGGACGGCCACCGGGCGTGCGGACTCCCCGGTCCGGGGCGCCGATCGCGGCAGTTGCCGATTGGCCGTCGCCGCGAGTGCCAATCGGCAACACCCGCGGCG
>CAZSBS010000222.1:0-8214 GCA_964605095.1 uncultured Planctomycetaceae bacterium
AACTTATGACTCAGATAATCTCCCATCGAGTTCTGAGGGAGGCGTCCTTACGGCGACACTACGAACCCCCTGTAACTGAGGCATTATCGTGTCGCGGGGCTCCGCGTGCTAAAACGCCGTCGGCCGGGCAAGTTTGCCATAACCCAGGCCGGTTCCGGCGTGTTGAACCTTCGGTGAGCAAGATGCGGGCTTTCAGTCGCACCAAGCCCCTGTTACAATCGCCGCCCGTATGTTGGGATGCCCGGGCGTCATTCGCATCGCTGCCGCGTCGGCAACGACAGCCAGGCCATCCGAGTCCGCCGTAACGAACCGCTTTTTGGAGATGAAACATGTGTCAGTATGTTTTCCCGGCTGAGGAACTCACCCAGCGTCGCAACAGGCTTTTCGACATCATCGGCGACCAGGCGGTCGCGGTGCTTCAGGGGTCGGACTACGCCCAGGCGATGGCCCGGTTCCGCCAGTACAACGAGTTCTACTACTTCACGGGCATCGAGGTTGCGCACGCCTACGTCGTGATGGACGGCAGGAGCCGCAAGACCACGCTGTACCTGCCTCGCGAGTCGCAGATCTCCAAGGAGCACGACGGCGTCGTGCCAAGCGTCGACAACGTCGAGTACACGATTAAGCTCACCGGCGTCGACGAGGTTCGCGGCGTCGAGTCGCTCGGGCAGCGGCTCCAGAACCCCGGCGTCGTCTACACGATGTTCCGCCAGAGCCAGGGCTTCAACATGACGTACGGGACGTTGTCGTCGTGGTACTCCGCCGTCACGGCCGACCCGTGGGACGGGCGGCTCAGCAGGCCCGCCGTGTTCATCGACAAGCTCCGCAGCCGCTACAGCGGCCTGGAGTTCCGCGATCTGACGCCGATCATCGACTCGATGCGCCTGGTCAAGTCGCAGCGCGAGATCGCCCTGTGCCGCCGGGCCGGGCAGCTCTCGGCCATCGGCGTCTGCGAGGCCCTGCGCTCGACAAAGCCCGGCGTGTTCGAGTACCAGCTCGACGCCGTCATGCGGTACCACTACCTCGCCGGCGGCGCACGCGACCAGGGCTACCCCGCCATCATCGCCGGAGGGCCAAACGCCTGGCACGGGCATTACCAGATAAACAACTGCCCGCTCAAGGACGGAGAGATGGTCCTGGTAGACTGCGCGCCGGACTATCATTACTACACCAGCGACATCGGTCGGATGTGGCCCGTCAATGGCAAGTACTCCCCGGCCCAACGCGAGCTTTACAGCTACGTCGTCGAGTATCACAAGACCCTGCTGGCCGGCATACGGCCGGGACGCCTCTACGCGGAAATCCAGGCCGAGGCCACCGAGATCATGCGAGCCAAGATCGGCGGCTTGAAGTTCTCCAAGCCGATCTACAAGGCCGCGGCCGAGAAGATGTGCGAGTTCCCCTGGCACCTGTCGCACGCGGTGGGCATGTGCGTGCATGACGGCAGCCCACGCAGCAAGCCGCTGGAGCCGGGCATGGTCTTCTCCGTCGATCCGCAGATGCACGTGCCGGAAGAGCGGCTCTACATCCGCTGCGAGGACACCATTGTGGTGACCGAAACCGGCATCGAGAACTTCACCGCCGCCGCCCCACTGGAGCTGGACGACACGGAAAAGATGATGACCGAGCCGGGACTCCTCCAGGCGTTCGCCCCGATTCAGGAGTAGGTGACGGACATGACCGCTTTGGAAAGCCCCGGAGGGGCGAAAGCATTTAGCCGGGGGCGTAAGCCACCGGAAAGGATGCACTTAGAACAAGAGCCCCGGAGGGGCGACAGAAAACGCACCATTGGCTCAGCGGCATGTTTGTTCTGTCGCCCCTTTGGGGCTCGTTTATGTAAATAGCTGGTTACCGGGGGCTTACGCCCCCGGCTAAACGCTGTCGGCCCTATCGGGCCTCAGAAATCGGTCAGTTTGGGTAAATGACGGACATGAATGACTACAACCCACCGCCCCAGTCCCGCCCCTTGCGGATATGGCACACCGCGCCGGCGACTAAGTTCACCGAGGCCTACCCGATCGGCAACGGCCGGGTCGGGGCGATGGTCTATGGCGGCGTTTACCACAACACGAAGAACAACGACCGGCTGACGTTGAACGTCGATTCGCTGTGGTGGCGATGCGAGACCGACGACCGCCACAACCCGGCCGCCCTGGAGGGCTTCCGCGAGGCCCGCAAGCTGCTGCTGGAGGGCAAGCCGAAGGAGGCCCAGCGGATCGTCCGCATGACGATGACCTCGTGCCCCAAGGAGCAGCCGCCCTTCGTCCCGCTGGCGCAGTTGCTGATGGTCTTCGAGGACCACTACCGCAACGTCGAGCTTGAAGACTACGTCCGCGAACTGGACCTCGATACCGCCATCGCCCGCGTGTCGTATACGTACAAGGGCATACGTTACCACCGCGAATACTTCGCCAGCGCCGCCGACGGCGTGGTCGTGGCGCACTTCACCGCCGACACGCCGGGGTCGGTGAGCTTCTACGGCGACCTCGTCCGCAGGCCCTTCTCTGGCCCAAGCTCGCGGATAGACGAGAGAACCATACAGATCGCCGGCTCCGCCGGGCCGGCCGGGGTAAGGTACGCCGGACAAACAATGATCCTCGCATCCGGCGGGCAATCCGGCACCAAGGGCGACTTCGTCTTCGCAAGAGGCGCCGACGAAGCTATCCTGCTCATCGCGGGCAACACCGACTACAACGGGCGCGACCCGCGCGAGCTCTGCCAGGCCGACCTCGCCTCCGCGTCACGCAAGACGTACGAAAAGCTCCGTAGCGACCACGTCGCCGACTACCGCAGCCTGTTCGCACGCACGACGCTCAGCCTTCCGGCCGACCCCAAGGCTGCCGCCCTGCCAACCGACGAGCGACTCAAACTCGTCGCCGCGGGCGCGGACGATCCCGACCTCGTCGCGCTGTACTTCCAGTTCGGGCGGTATCTGCTGATCGCCTCAAGCCGGCCTGGAACGCTGCCGGCAAATCTCCAGGGGCTCTGGAACGAGGAGTTCGTCCCGCCCTGGGAGTGCAAGTACACCATCAACATCAACGCCGAGATGAACTACTGGCCGGCCGAGGTGTGCAACCTCTCCGAGTGCCACGAGCCGCTGCTGGACTTCATCGACAAGATGGTCGTCAACGGGCGTGTGACGGCCCGGAAGCTCTACGGCTGCCGCGGCTTCGTCGCGCACAACAACCTCGACGGCTTCGCCGACACCGCCGTCGTGGGTGAGCCGGACGCCGCCTACCTCTGGCCGATGGGCGGGGCCTGGCTTACACTGCACCTCTGGGAGCGTTACCGCTTTACCCGCGACGCGGACTTCCTCCGCAAGCGAGTCTACCCGGTCATGGCTGAGTGCATCGCGTTCTTCACGGACTACCTCCACGAGGATGAAAACGGCAGGCTGCTTACAGGCCCGTCGCTGTCGCCGGAGTTGTCGTACATCCTGCCGGACGGCACGACGGCGGCGGTCTGCATGGCGCCCGCCATGGACGGCCAGATCCTCGACGCCCTATTCGGCGCGTTCGACGAGGTGTCGCGGACCCTCGGCGAAGACCCAGCCCTGCGGGCAATGGTGGCGGGTATGCGGGCGAAGCTTCCGCCTCAGCAGATCGGCCCGCACGGTCGGCTGTTCGAGTGGCAGCAGGACCACGTCGAGCAGGACATCGGACATCGGCACATCTCGCACATGTTCGCCGTGTTCCCCGGCCGGCAGATAACCCCGGACGGCACGCCTGCATTTGCTGCGGCCGCCAAAAAGTCGATCGAGCGCCGCATCGAGAACGGCGGCGGCAAGAGCGGCTGGAGCAGTTCGTGGCTGACCTGCTGCTGGGCGAGGCTGCTGGAAGGCGACCTGGCGCACAAGCAGATCATGCACATCCTTCGGCACTGGACGTATCCCGGCCTGATGGACGGGCATCCGCCGGGGGTGTTCCAGATCGACGGCAATTTCGGCGCCACGGCCGCCGTGGCCGAGATGCTCCTCCAGAGCCACCTGGACTTCATTCGCCTGTTGCCGGCACTGCCGGAAGCCTGGCCGGAAGGCGCCGTCACCGGCCTGAAAGCCCGCGGCGATTTCGAGGTGGACATCGCCTGGTCCGGCGGAAAGCTCACCAAGGCAACGCTGCGGAGCCGCCTGGGCCTGCCGGTCGCGATCCTTGAAGCCGGCGCCATGCGAGTAACCTGTGACGGCCTGGCCGTATCGCTCATCCGCGAGGGCGGGCTCATGAAGTTCGACACCAAACCCGGCGCCGCATACGAAGTGACGACCGTCTGAGCGCGGCATAATCAGCAAGCTCGGCTGCCGGCGTTCGGCGGCCGTGGAAAGTCAGGACGATACAAGCGACCTTAGCCGCCGGCTAAACGCCGAATGCGGCGCATCAAGACAGGCAGGAGCGACAATGAGACATTGGACAGCTATTTCCTTCGTTGCGGCAGCCGCGGCGCTGCTGGTTTCCATTTCATCCGTTCAGGCCGCCCAGGCAGGCAAAAGCCCCGTGAAGGTCTTCATCCTCGCGGGGCAGTCCAACATGCAGGGCCAGGGCAACGTGGACATGGATGACCCGAGGGACTACAACGGCGGCAAGGGCAACCTCGAGTACGTGATGAAGCACTCGCCCCTGGCGCCGATGTACAAGCACCTCAAGGACAAGGACGGTAAGTGGGTGGTGCGCAAAGACGTGTGGGTCTCGCACAAGACCGAGGGCGGCAAGCTGTTGACGGGCGGCCTGACTATCGGGTTCACGGGTTACGGCGGGCCGCATCACATCGGGCCGGAGTTGCAGTTCGGGCACGTTATCGGCGACGCCCTCGACAACCAGGTTCTGCTTATCAAGACGGCCTGGGGGGGCAAGAGCCTGTACGTGGACTTCCGCCCGCCGAGTTCCGGCGGCAAGGTCGGGCCTTACTACACGCAGATGATCGCGGAGGTCCGCGAGGCCCTTGGCAGCATCAAGGAGCACTTCCCGGACTACGACGGCCGGGGCTATGAGATAGCGGGCTTCGTCTGGCAGCAGGGATGGAACGACATGTGTACCCCCCCAGCCATCCCAGAGTACACGCAGAACCTCGTGAACCTCATCAAGGACCTGCGCAAGGAGTTCAAATCGCCGAAGATGCCCGTGGTGGTCGGCGAACTCGGCAACGGCGGGCCCAAGGCGGATGGCAGCATGCTGGCGTTCCGCAAGGCCCAGGCTGCCATTGCCGACGTGCCGGAATTCAAAGGAAACGTACTGTTCGTAAAGACGGCTGAGTTCGCCCGCCCGGCAAACGAATCGCCCAACGTCAGTCACGGGCATCACTGGTTCGGCAACGCCGAGAGCTATTTCCTGGTCGGCAACGCCCTGGGCGAGGCGATGAAGACGCTCCTCAAGGCCGGCCCGGTGAAGTAGCCGCCGGCTGCACCATGATCGGCTACAATGCCTGGCCTTCGGGTCAGGCCAGGGTTTGTGTGCGCCGGAGATGGAAATCAGAAAGGTTTTTTGGCAATGGCGATGTGGTACAAGCCCTATGGTAAGACGGGCAAAGAAGTTTCGGCGATAAGTTTCGGCGGCATGCGTTTCGCCGATCCAAAGGACATTGACGGCTCGGCCGAGGTCGTCCTGCACGCCTACCGCAAGGGCATAAACTACTTCGACACTGCCCCCGGCTACTGTAGCGACAAGAGCGAGGAAATCCTCGGGGCGGCCTTTGGGCAGATGAAGCCCGGCACGTTCTACGCCTCGACCAAGTGCTCTTCGCCGGACGGCTCGGAGCTGCGGTCGAGCCTCGAACGGTCGCTCAAACGCATGGGCCTGGAGCGGATACACTTCTTCCACATCTGGTGCCTGCTCAAGTGCGATGATTGGCAGCAGCGAAAGGACGGCGGGGCCGTCGCCGCCCTGATGAAGGCCAAAGACGAAGGCCTCGTCGAGCACGTCGTCGTCTCGTCGCACCTACCGGGCGAGCAACTCAGCACCGTCCTGGAAGAGGGCTGCTTCGAGGGCGTAACGCTGGGCTACTGCGCGATCAACTTCCCATACCGCCAGCACGCCGTCACAACCGCCGGCAGGCTCGGCCTGGGCGTGGCCACAATGAACCCACTTGGCGGCGGGCTTATCCCGCAGTTCGCCGACCGCTTCAACTTCCTGCGGGGCGAGGGAGACGATTCCGTCGTCGCGGCCGCCCTGCGATTCAACGTCTCCCAGCCCGAAATCACCACCGCCCTGGTGGGCTTCACCACCACCGAGCACGTCGACCAGGCATGCGCGGCCGTGGAAGGCTTCACACCCTACGACGCCGCCCACGTCCAGGCCGTGCGGGACCGCATCGTCGCGGCGTTCGACGGTTTCTGCACCGGCTGCGGCTACTGCCTGCCCTGCCCGAAGGACATCAACATCCCAGCCATGATGGACGCCTACAATCACCACATTCTCCAGGGCGACGAGCCCAAGCACGTGCTGAACCGCCTGAAGTGGCACTGGGGCGTCCCGCATGACCAGGCGGGCAAATGCGTCGCATGCGGCATCTGCGAGGCCCGCTGCACCCAACATTTGCCCATCGCCGACAGAATGAAGGAAATCGTCGAGCTTGCCAAGGGGACGGAGGAATAGGACGCCATTGACGGCACACTAGTCCGGCGAAGCGGCGACAACTCGCGAGATCGGCTTACTTGGCTGAGATAATCGGCGCGGCCTGGATATCCGCATGGTACTGCTGGAGGCTCTTGACGGACCGTCGTACCTTGCGGGCCGAGGCGATGCCGTCGGCTGCCGCCAGGGCGGCGGTGATCGTGGTGATGTACGGCACCTTGTACTTGACAGCCGCCTTGCGGATGTAGGAATCGTCGTGCTGGCTGAGCTTTCCGACGGGGGTGTTGATGACGAGGTGGATCTCGCCGTTTTTGATGCCGTCGGTGATGTTAGGCCGGCCCTGGTGCTCTTTGAGGATGATATCGGCGCTGACCCCCGCGGCCGACAGGGCGTCCCGCGTGCCTTCGGTGGCCTTGATGGTGAAGCCCAGGGCCTGGAACTTCCGCCCGACGGCGACCGCGCCGTCGTGGTCGCGGGCGTTGACGCTGATCAGCACGGCGCCCTCGATGGGCAGCGTGGCCTTGGCGGCTTCCTGGGACTTGAAGTACGCCATGCCGAAGTTGTCAGCCATGCCGAGAACCTCGCCCGTCGAACGCATTTCCGGGCCAAGCACAGGGTCCACCTCGGGGAACATGGAGAACGGGAAGACCGCCTCCTTGACGCCGAAGTGCGTGATCTGGCGGTTGACGAGTTTCATGTCGGCCAGTTTGCGGCCTAGCATTACCTGGGTGGCGATGCGGGCCATGGGAATGGCGCAGACCTTTGACACCAGCGGCACGGTCCGGCTGGCGCGGGGGTTTGCCTCCAGCACATAGACCTTGTCATTGGCTATTGCGTACTGCATGTTCATCAGGCCGACAACTTTCAACGCCTGTGCGATCCGCCTGGTGTAGTCGGCGATCGTCGCCAGATGCTTTTCCGGGATGCTGATCGGCGGGATCACGCAGGCCGAGTCACCCGAGTGGATGCCCGCCTGCTCGATGTGCTCCATGATCGCGGGGATGAACACCTCGGTGCCGTCGGCGATGGCGTCGTCCTCGACCTCGGTGGCGTTCTCAAGGAACTTGTCGATGAGAATCGGGCGGTCCGGCGTGACGCCCACGGCGGCATCCATGTACGAGCGGAGCATCTCCTCATCGTGGATAATCTCCATGCCGCGCCCGCCCAAAACGAACGAGGGCCTCAGCATGAGCGGGTAGTGTATCTCCTCGGCCGCGGCGAGGGCCTCTTCGATGTTGGTTGCCATAGCCGAGGCCGGCATGGGTATGTCAAGGCGGTCCATCATCTTGCGGAACAGGTCGCGGTCCTCGGCCAGTTCGATGGTGGCGGGGCTGGTGCCGAGAATCTTCACACCGGCCTCGGCGAGTTCCTGCGCGATGTTCAGCGGCGTCTGCCCGCCGAACTGGACGATCACGCCGATGGGCTTCTCCTTCTCGTAGATGCTCAGCACGTCCTCGACGGTCAACGGCTCGAAGTAGAGCTTGTCCGACGTGTCGTAATCGGTCGATACGGTCTCGGGATTGCAGTTGACCATGATGGTCTCCAGCCCCTCGTCCCGCACCGCAAAGGCCGCGTGAACGCAGCAGTAGTCGAACTCGATTCCCTGTCCGATCCGGTTGGGCCCGCCGCCGAGGATCATGATCTTCCGCCGATC
>CAZSBS010000223.1:0-8110 GCA_964605095.1 uncultured Planctomycetaceae bacterium
CCAAGGGCTTTCGCGGCCTGTCGGACTTCATCCGCGCGTCAGTGCTGGTGGAGAAGTAGGGAATCTGGTAACGCCGCACGGATTTGAGTCGCTGGCCGGCCGGCCCTGCCGCCCCCGGCCAAGCCCGGCCGGGCAGGCTCCTTATTGTGCCGCCTGGGCGGAACATGCATCCTGCGGGGCGGTTTAACATTCGTCGATAAGAAGTCGGCAAAGAGTCGGCGGAAAAGTCAATTGTCAAGGTGGTCAGTGTGCGCGACACATGTCGCTTTTCGTGGCGGCGTATTTCCCGACAACCGGGCTAGTTCGTTATTTAATCTGAGGAGCAATCATGGGACCAAAGAAAAGTCAACTCGCCGGCCGGGCGCTGGCGATTGTAGGCGCGGCGGCACTTGCGATACTGGCCGGTGAGGCCCTGGCCGATGACGAGAAGCCCGCGACGGCCAGCCAAAGCAAGATCCGCGTGGCGGTCATTGTCGGCGGGCACGGTTACGAAGAGAAGCAATTCCCGGCCATGTTCGAGGCCATGAAGGATGTGGAATTCGTGATTCGCCAGGCCCAGGAGCCCGGAAAGGGGCACCTGTTCGACGACCCGAACAACTTTCCGTACGACGTGATATTCCTTTACAACATGGACAACAAGCTCACGGCCGCCCAGGGCGAGAACTTCCTGAAGCTGCTGGACAAGGGCGTTGGGCTGTTTGTGTGCCATCACGCCATTTGCGGTTTCCAGGACTGGCCGGGCTGGCCGGACCTCATCGGGGCCCGCTATTTCCTCAAGGATGAGATCTTCCGTTGCGAGAAGGGCGTCCGCAGCATCTGGAAGGACGACGTGGACCTCAAGATGCACATTGAGGACGCCAACCACCCGATCACCAAGGGGCTCAAGGACTACGAGATCTGCGACGAGACGTACGGCAAGTGGATGTTCCTGCCGAACAACGTGCTGCTGGTATCCACGCGGCACGCACTGAGCAACGATCAGATCGCCTGGGTCCGCCCGCAAGGCCAGAGGCGGGTGTTCGTCATGCAGTCCGGGCACGGGCCCCTGGCTTGGAAGACCCCGGGCTTCCTTCACCTGCTCAGCCAGGGCATCCGATGGACGGCAGGGCGGCTTGACGGCAAGGACAAGAAGGTCGCAGGTTAGGGCATAGGGCGTGCCCCTTCGGGCCACCTGCTGGAACTCTCTTACCCTAAGAGCTATGACCTAAGACCTAAGACCTTCCTTCACAACAGGAGTTCACAAGGAAATGATCGGCAGCGGAAAACTTACACGGCGTGGTTTCTTGCGCAAGGCCGCGATGGGCGCGGCGGCGGCCGTCGCGGCGCCTTACGTGCTGACCGGCAGTGCACTTGGGGCGCCAGGAGTCCCGCCGGCAAGCGACCGCATTACGCTCGGCCTGCTCGGCGCCGGCGGGCGGGCGGGCAACTTCTACGCCTGTTCGCCCATTCTGGCTGTCTGCGACGTGGATCGAGACCGGCGACAGGCGGCCGCCAAACGCATCGAGGGAATCTCCGGCTCGACCGGCATCAAGGACTACAACGACTTCCACGACGTGCTGGCCAGGCCGGACATCGACGCGGTGATCATCACCGCGCCCGACCACTGGCACTGCCAGATGTCCGCAATGGCGGCACTGGCTGGCAAGGACATCTATTGCGAAAAGCCCCTGACTTCCTACATAAAGGAAGGCCGCCGGCTGTCCGACCTGATCGCTCGCGAGGCAACCGTCTTCCAGACCGGCAGCCAGCAGCGGTCGGATGAGTTGTTCCGCCAGGCCTGCGAGCTTGTCCGCAACGGATACATCGGCCAGGTCAAGAAGGTCATCGTCGGCATCCTGCCGGGCAAGAGCATGCCCGCCCCCGGCGCGCCGGACCCCGTCCCCGACGGCTTCGACTACGACATGTGGCTTGGCCAGGCCCCGAAGGTGCCGTACTACAAGCAGCGCTGCTTCTACAACTTCCGCTTCAACCTGGACTACGCGGCCGGAAAAATCTCCGACTGGGGCGCCCACCATCTGGACATCGCACAGTGGGGCCTTGGCTTCGAGCGAAGCGGCCCCATCGAGGTCCGAGGCAAGGGTATCTTCCCCACCGACGGCATCTTCAACGCCGCCACCGAGTTCACCTTCGAGTGCAAGTACCCCGCCAGGCCGCTGTTTCCAAACGGTGTGACGCTCTACTGCTCGGACAAGTACCGCCTGGGCATTGAATGGCAAGGCACCGAGGGCAGCGTCTTCGTGACTCGCGACACGCCTCTCGAGACGACTCCGTCGAGCCTGAGGATGCTCAAGCTCAAGCCGGACGACATCCACCTCTACGAATCGAAGGACCACTGGTTCAACTTCATCGACTGCGTGAAGTCGCGCAAGGAAACGGTGGCCCCGCCGGAGATTGCACACCGCACCGTGACGATCTGCCACGTTGCCAACGTCGCGATGCTGCTGCGCAGGCCCGTCAAGTGGGATCCGCAAACCGAGCAGTTCCCCGGCGACTCCCAGGCAAACAGCATGCCCATGGTCGACCGCTCACGCAGAGAGCCGTGGACCCTGTAAGAAGACGGTGGAACCCGGGAAAAGAGAACGGCGGAACCCGGAACCCGGAAAACGGACCCCGGAAGAACAGCGGAACCAGGGAACTGGTAACCCGGAACCAGGAAAGACGATGGAACCAGGAACTTGATATCATGAACGCGAAGCTGAGGCTTGCTCGCTTCGGCGAGCATGGAAGCACGTAGTCCGAAATCTGAAATCTGAAATCTGCAATTTGCAATCTGAGGTCTGAAGCCTGAAGCCTGAAGACAAGAGCCTGCCTCACCGCAAGCTGACGCGCCGCGAAATCCTTCGCGGGGCCGCCGCGGCCGCCACTGCGCCTTACGTGCTGACCAGTGGTGCGCTCGGTGCGGCTGGGCTTGCCCCCGCAAGCGATCGCGTAACCGTCGCCTGCGTCGGAGTGCGGAACAGGGGAGCCCGGCACCTCAAGAACCTGCTGGCCAATGGCGACGTCGAGGTCCTGGCGGTCTGCGACGTCGACCAGGCTGTCCGCCGAAGGGCCGTAAACCGCGTCGCTGGCGCCTGCGCACGTCGGTGGCCGTCCCTCGGCCGGGCTGCGCCGGCCCAGACGGGCGACTACCGCCAAATCGCCGCCCGAGGTGACGTCGACGCCGTCGTCATCGCCACGCCAGACCACACCCACGCCGTAATCGCCATCGAGATGCTCCAGGCCGGACGGAATGTGTACGTCGAGAAGCCCATCGCCCTGACCATCCGCGAGGGCCGGGCCGTTGCCGACGCCGCCGACGCCGCCGGGCTGGTCGTCCAGGTAGGCTGCCAGCGGCGCTCGAGCCCGAAGCACCGCCTGGCGTGTGAACTGGCACGCGGTGGCGCCCTCGGGCCCCTGGTGAGGATCGAGGTCGGCATCCCGCGCCGCTCGATGGCCCCGACACCCTGGTCGCCCGAGCCGATTCCCGCGGGCTTCGACTACGACGCTTGGCTGGGCCCGGCGCCGCTAGCGCCGTATACGCCCGGACGCTGCCATTACAACTGGCGGTTCATCCGTGACTACTCCGGCGGCGAGTTGACCGGCCCGGCCTTCCACGGACTGGACCTTGCACAGTGGGCAATGGGCGCCGACAACGGCGGACCCGTCGCCGTCGAGGGCGACGGCGAGTACTACCGGAACGGACTCTACGACGCCTTCCATCGCGTGAACGTGCAGTGGACGTACGCAAACGGTGTGAAGCTGATTTGCCGCAGCGGCTCTTGGGCCTCGACGCGGCTGATCGGCACGGACGGCTGGCTCGACGCGGACAGCCTGCGGGCGTCGTCGCCGGGGATTCTCACGGTCGGCGCGGCAACGGGCGACGGTGAGCCACGGGCCGGCGCATCCGGGGGCCCCTCGCACATGCGGAACTTTCTGGCAGCCGTGCGCGCCGGCAGACCGGCAGACACCGCAGCCGGGGCCCAACTCGGCCATCGCACCGCCACGCTGTGCCACCTCGGCGAGATCGCAATGCGCCTTGGTCGGCGGCTTCGGTGGGATCCGGCCGGGGAGTGTTTCCCGGATGACGCCGAGGCCGAGGAAATGACGCACAGGCCCTATCGCCCGCCGTGGAAGTTGTAGTAAACAGTGGCAAAGCTAATTAAGGAGACGATCAATGCTTCGCAGGATTGCATGTGTATTGTTGGCGGTGTGTGCGGTGGGCCCGGTCTTCGCCGGCCCGGTTACGGCCGCAGTTGACAAGGCCGCCCTTGACAAGGCCTTTTCCGATCTGCCGAAGTACGACTGGGGCAACTCGCGCGAGGCCCTGAACACCATCGACGACGCCGTCGTGAAGTCCCACGGCGACGACGCTGCAAGGGCCGACCTGGAAACCAGGCTGCTGGCTGCGCTCGGCGCCGCCGATGCCACAGGCGCCGCAAAGCAGTTCTGCTGCCGAAAGCTCGCCATGATCGGCACGGTCAAGGCCGTGCCCGCCCTCGAGCCTCTGCTGAGCGATAAGGACTTGTCGCACATGGCCCGCTACGCCCTGGAACGAATCCCGGGCGAGGAGGTGTCCAAGGCTCTTGCCGGCGCGGCCGGAAAACTCACCGGCCCACTCAAGATCGGAATGATCAACTCCCTCGGCGCCCGCCGTGACGCCGGCAGCGCGGCCATGCTCACGGGGCTGCTGAAGGACTCCGACGCCCAAGTCGCCGCGGCAGCCGCTGCCGCGCTTGGACGCATCGGCGCCAAGGACTCCACCGGGCCGCTTATGGAGTACCTGGCATCTGCCCCAACGGAAACCCAGGCGGCTGCCTACGATGCTGCCCTGGAGCTTGCCACCAGCCTGATCGGCACCGACAAGGCCGCTGCGGCCACGATCTTCGAGAAGCTCTACGCCGCCGACCGCCCGATCCGCGTGCGATGCGCCGCGCTCAAGGGCCTGGCCACGGTTCGCCCGGCCGAGGCCACCCCGGAAATCCTCAAGGCCCTGGCCTCCGAGAGCCCCGTCTTCCGCGGCCTGGCCGCAACGCTGGTCAAGGACATCCCCGGCGCCGAGGCCACCGCGCAGTTCGCCGCCCAGCTTTCCAAGCTGCCGCCTGACGGCCAGGCCGTGCTGATCGACGCCCTCGCCGCACGACATGATCCCGCCGCACGACAGGCCGTGCTCGATGCGGCAAAGAGCGCCAACGACAAGGTCGCCGTTGCCGCCATTGCCGCAATGGGCTCCGTCGGAAACGCCAAGGATGTGGACCTGCTTGTCGCCGCCGCTGCCGCCGGAGGCGACAAGGCCGCCGCCGCACGCGCCAGCCTCCAGCAGCTAAAGGGCAAAGACGTGGACCCCGCCCTCGTCGCCGCACTGGACAAGGCCGACCCGGCCGGGACGGTCCAGATCATCGGCGTACTGGCTGACCGCGCCGCCGACGCCGCGGCCCCGGCCGTCGAGAAACTCGCCGCATCCGATAACGCCGAAGTCCGCCAGGCCGCCATCGCCGCCGTCGGCGCACTCGGCACCGAAAAGCAGGTCCCCGCGCTGGTCGCCGTCCTGAAGTCCGCGAAGGATGCCGCCACAACCGAGGCCCCCGGCAAGGCCCTGGCCGCCATCTGCATCCGCGTCAAGGCCAAGGCCGTCGACGACATCCTGGCCGGGCTGTCCGGCGCCGGCCCAGACGCCCAGGCCAGCCTCTACAACGCCCTGGCACGCGCTGGCGGGGGAAAGGCCCTGGCTACCATTGTCGCCGCCACCAAGGAAGGCAACGACGGTGCGGTGCGCGCGCTGACAACATGGTCGGCACCCAACGGCATCGACCCGCTGCTGGACATCGCCGCCACCTCCGCCAACAAGGTCCACAAGACCCTAGCCATTCGCGGAGTCATCCGCCTGGCTCGCCTCAAGGATACCCCACAGGCCGACGCCGTGACCGCGCTGGCAAAGGCAATGACGCTCGCGGACAACCCCGAAAAACTCCAGGTCCTGGCCGCACTCGGCGAGATACCCGCCATCGAGAGCTTCAAGATGATCGCACCATGCGTCGAGGAAAATGCCCTGGCCGAGGCGGCCTGCTCCGCGGCCGTCAAGATCGCCCCCAAGGTCATGGGCAAGGACAAGGACCTCGTCCGCACGACCCTGGAAAAAGTCGTCGCCAACACCAAGAACCAGCGAACCAAGAAGCTCGCCGAGCAAATCCTCGGCCCCGCCAAGGGCAAGTGAGAAGAAGCGGTCATCGCAGCCCGAAGGACCCTGTGGGAGGGCGCGGAGGCTGTGGAAAAGGTTCGCCCCGGACGGGGCGGAGGCCTGTAGACACGGGTGAAGCTTAGCTCGCCAAACGGCGAGCGGAGCGAAACACGTGGAAGGTAATCATTGAACATATCCGCCCCGGATGGGGCGGAGGAAGCGCCACCAATAACGTCGCCCATTCAGGCCGGAGCGATCCCTTTACCCCTCCGGGGTAAGAAGCGAATATGACAATCCGGCTTTCCACGGGTTCCGCGACGCCAAGAGGGCGTCGTTCTACTCGTGGCTATAGTCCGTCGCCCCGCTGGGGCGAAAGGACGATCTTTTCGCAGGGCCGCACCGCGGCCCCTGGCAGCGCCAAGCCCAGGCCCCGCTCGTTTGCGCGTCTATAAAATCAGGGAAGTGGTTCAATATGGTGACAACATGATGCGGGTCCGTTGGCGCACTGCCGGCGGGCCTGTATAATTGTGGTGAAGATGAACCACTCGGGGCACACTGTCCGCCCCGGACGCAACGGGAGCGCCACATGACTACCACTGAATTGCTGGGCGAGATAAAGAGCCGGCTTGCCCAAGTCCATGGCCAGCGCCTGCGCGGGGTGGTGCTCTACGGTTCCGAGGCCCGCGGGCAGGCCCGCGCCGACAGCAATGTGGATGTGCTGGTGCTCCTGGATGACCCGATCGACTACGGGCGCGACCTGGAGAAGAATCTGGAAGCGCTTTACCCGCTGGCCCTGGAGATCGAGCGTAGGATCAGCGCCAAGCCGGTTTCGGCCCTGGAATACGAAACGGTCGATTTTCCTCTGTACCGCAGTGCCCACCGGGAGGGGATCGCGGCATGAAACAGTTCGCGATGGCAGAATGGCAGGCCGGGGGCATGGTTTCCAGGGTGTTGGAATGTGGTGCCATGCTTCCGGGCGCGGAAGCATGTCCGGGCTGTTTCTTTCGTGACCTTTGAAATACGCGAGCAACGCGCGCAACAAAGCGCCGGCCGGGGTGTCGCATTTAGCACTCCCGGCCGGCGTTTGGTTTTACGCTCTCTTATGCTCTTTTGCTCTTTGCGGCCGACGCTTCTAGGCCATGCCCTTACGGGCACACTACGAACGCCAGAGGCCCTTTCGAATCGCGGCGCGAGTCAATCGCACGCGGAGCGTTCGTAGTGACGCGTAAGGCGTTCTCCGGCGTTTTCAGATCAGCTTGGTCTGGCCGGGGATGGCTATTTCGTGGAAGATTCCCGGGCCGGGCTTTAGTTGCTTTTCGATTTCCGGCGGGAGGTAGTCGAGTTTCGAGGAGTTCAGGAGCCAGTCCCACGATATTTCCCGGCCGGTGAAAGCGCTCATTCTGCAGCCGATGGCTGTCAGGGTGCTTTCGGCGATTCGCCTGGCCTCGTTGACGGGTTTCTTGTTCTTCATGCCGTTGATGAGCGCGGCGTGCTCCTCGGTCCGGCCGGAGGTGCCCCTGCCGTTGAAGGACCAGATTTTCTCACCCTTGAGGTCCACTATGCTGGAGTTGCAATCGCTGGAGCCCTTTGTGCCGACGATTCGTTCGTTGACGCGGTCGGTGCTCTTGGGTGCGTGCCGGCCCATGCTCAGCACTCGGGCGCCGTTGGGGTAGGTCATCTCCGTGCCGACGTGGCAGAAGATGTCGCCCTCGTACTGCTTTGCCTTCTTGTCGTCGCCGTTGAGCTTGATGGCCGCCTCGCGGGCCTCCTTGGAGTAGTCTCTGGTCTGCCGGCCGCCCATCGCCAGGAACTTCGCGGGCGGGCCGCCGAAGCACCAGTTGATGACGTCGATGTTGTGGACGTGCTGCTCGACGAGTTGGTCGCCGGACAGCCAGGTGAAGTGATACCAGTTGTGGCACTGCCACTCCAACTCGCTCATGCCGTCGACCATGCCGC
>CAZSBS010000224.1:0-3535 GCA_964605095.1 uncultured Planctomycetaceae bacterium
TCCTCGTAGCCGATCTGGTCGATCAGGCCGAGTTCCTTGGCCTTGGAGGCCAGGTATATCTTGCCGTTGAAGGGCTCGGTGTTCTCGCGCTGGATGACCTTTCCGTCCTTGTCGACAACTTTCACCGTTTCGCTGCGGGTCTTGAGTTTGTTGCCGCGCCCGGTCTTGACGACGTCCTCGAAGCGAGTCTGCATCTCGTCCAGCACTTCCTGGAGGTGCTGGAGCTGGTAGTCTTGCGGCATGGTCGTGGGGCTCATCTCGTCCTTCCACGCCTGGGCGTGCGTGGACTTGATCGTGAACGATTCGGCGCCGATCTTTTCCAGCGTGCCCTTGAGGACGAACCACCCGGCGATAACGCCTATGCTGCCGGTGATGGTCGTGTCCTCGGCGAAGATCTCGTCGGCCGGGGCCGAGATGTAATAGCCCCCACTTGCAGCCAGCGAACCCATGGACACCACCACCTTCTTGCCGGATGCCTTGATCTGTTTGACCATTTCGCAGATCTGGTCGGATGAAGTCACCCCACCGCCCGGGCTGTCAACCCGGAGCACGACGGCCCTGACGTCGGGGTCGCCGATCACCGAGCGGTGGAACTGCTTGAACTCCTCCACGGCTGCCCCGTCGATCACGCCGGTGACCCTGTACAGGGCCACCGTCTCGTCCTTCTGTCCGGACCGGAGGGTTTGCGTCGCCAACCCGCCTTGGGCATCCAGGCCGCCGAACTGGGTTCCCACAGCCACAAGCAACGCCAGGTTCAACAGGATGGACCCGCCCAGGATCAGCACCAGGAACAACCAGAATACGATCCTCCACCCGCTTGACCGCTTGGCCGGGCGTGGCTGGCAATAGGGCTGGGCCTGCGGGTAAGCCGCGCCCGGAAGCGGCCCCCACGGGCCGGCAGAGCCCTGGGCGTTCGGTGAAGGCGTTGGATGGAGCGTGGGGGGCTGGTCTTGATAAGCTTGCTCGTCGGACATGGTATGTCTCCCGTTCTTAAGGCAGCCGGACCTCCTGGCTGCGATAGACTCAACGTATTATCCGCCCACAGGGGCACATATTTCAATTCTCTATGCGGAAAGTATACCCTCCAGGCGATGGCGAGTCTCGCCTTTTGCTGACATACCCGTGCGGCACTTCGGCCAGCGGGGGCTGTTGTAAGCATATGTTTGGCCTTGTTGGCGGGCTTTTTGTGGAGAAGTGAAGTATGATCCGTGCCAATTGCGGTTTCCTGGCGCTGGCCTTGGTGATTGCCCTTGTTCTGGCGGGCGCGGCGGTGTCTGCCTTGTGCCAGATGTCGGCTCCGGCAGGGGCGGGCGATTGGCCCTGCTGGGGAGGCAAGCCCGGGCGGAACATGGTGACGCGGGGGCGGAATCTGCCTCTGGGCTTTGACGCCGGCGAGAGCCGCGAGGGCAGGATTCCGCGCAGCCGGTCCGCAAATGTCAAGTGGCAGGCCGCGCTGGGCAAGGGCAGCTACGGCACGCCGGTCGTCGCGGGCGGGCGGGTTTACGTGGGGACCAACAACGAACGCCCGAGGGACCCGAAGTTCAAGGGCGACGCCGGGGTGCTGATGTGCTTTAGAGAATCCGACGGCGAGTTTCTCTGGCAGCTCGTCACGCCCAAGTGCAAGGAGCAGGGCAAGTGGAACGCCGACTACGCCAAGCTGGGCATAATGTCCGCCCCGGTGGTCGACGGCGACCGCCTGTACCTGGTGACCAACCGCTGCGCCGTTATCTGCCTTGACGCCGCCGGCATAGCCAACGGCAACGACGGGCGCACCGACGAGGGCCAACTGCTGGCTAAGCCGAAGGTCGAGAAGGTTTGGGAGGATCCCCAAAAGGGGATGATGATCGAGCGACAGCCCGGCGAGCCGTTCGTGCCCGGGCCGAAGGACGCCGACGTGATCTGGCGGTACGACATGATGGTCGAGTTGCCCATATGGGTGCAGGACGGCTCGAACTGCAATATACTAATGCACGGCGACTACCTCTATGTATGCACGAGCAACGGCGTGGACCGCACGCACAAGCACGTGCCGCTGCCGGATGCGCCGAGCCTGATCGTGCTGGACAAGCACACGGGGCGCCTCGTGGCCGTCGACGACGCGGGCATCAACCGGCGGATATTTCACGGGCAATGGTCGTCGCCGTCTATGGGCGTGGTCAACGGGCGGACGCTTGTCTTCTTCGGCGGCGGCGACGGCTTCTGCTACGCCTTCGACGCCCAGCCGGTCGGCATCGGCGAAGGCAAGGTCGGCAAGCTGAAGATGGTCTGGAAGTTCGACTGCGATCCGGCAGAGTTGAGGCTCAAGAACGGCAAGCCTATCCCGTACCAGCTCAAGCACATCCCCCGCGGTGGCGAGGGTCCCAGCGAGATCATCGCAACGCCGGCATTCTGCGACGGCAGGGTCTACGTCGACGTTGGCCAGGACCTGCTGCACGGCATAGCCCCGGGCTGCCTGTCGGCCATGGACGCCGCCGCCGGTGAGGGCGACATAACCGAAAAAGGCCTGCTCTGGCGGAACCTGGAGGTCGACCGGTCCATCTCCACCGTCGCCGTCGCAGACGGCCTGGTCTACGCGGCAGACTACACTGGCAGGCTCTTCTGCATCGACGCCAAGACCGGCAAGACGATCTGGAAGCACGACACCCGCAGCCGGGTCTGGAGCTCGCCGCTGGTCGGCGACGGCAAGGTTTACATCGGCGCCGAGAATGGAGAGGTCCACATTCTCGCCGCGGGCCGGGTCGAGAAGCTGCTGGGCATTGGCAGGCTGGACTCGGCTGTCTATACGACCCCCGTGATAGCCAACGGAATGTTCTACGTGGCCTCGCAGGCGCAACTGCTGGCGATACACTGTGACGGCACCGACGGGGGCTCGGAAAAACAAGAGCGGAACCAGGAAAAGCGGTAACGACGGAACCCGGAACCTGGAAGCCATGACTTGACAGGAAAAGCAGTAGCCGGTAGTCGGGAAAGAAGAAAGCGGAACACAGGACTTGACAGCAGTTGAGGCCTGCTCGCTTCAGCGAGCAGGAACCCGATGTACATCGGGAGCAGCCCATTGTAGATAGATAGCAGGTAACAGGTAATAGGAAGACCAGATGGCAGAAGGATCCGGGGCAACCCAAAAGGCTGGTTCGGCGGATGTGCAGGAGCAGTCCAAGGCGCCCGTTCTCCACGTCGCGCCGAGCCCGCACGTGTTCGACTCGGCCCAGACCACCCAGAAAATGATGGCCGACGTGCTGATCGCACTGGCGCCGGTGGTCGCCGTGTCGATCTACGTGTTCAAGCTCTACGCCGTCCAGCAGATACTCATCTGCATGATCTCGGCGCTTTTTGCCGAGGCCTTCTTTACCACGCTGCGAGGCAAGAAGGTCACCCTTGGCGACTGCTCCGCCGCAGTCACGGGGCTGATCCTCGCGTTGTCGCTGCCGGGAACCGCGCCGTGGTACGTCGGAGTCATCGGCGCTTTCGTGGCCATCGGTATCGGCAAGGTGATCTTCGGCGGGCTAGGGCAGAACATCTTCAACCCCGCGATGGT
>CAZSBS010000224.1:3635-8109 GCA_964605095.1 uncultured Planctomycetaceae bacterium
GGCGAGACCAGCGCCCTGGCCTGCCTGATCGGCGGGCTGTTTTTGCTGCTGCGGAGGACGGCCTCGTGGCAGATACCCGCCGGCGTGCTGCTGGCCGCGACTGCCATAGGCCTGCCCGTGCAGATATGGGGCCATTCGCAGATGTCGCTCGGCTACCAATTGCTGGGCGGGGCGCTGATGTTCGGGGCGTTCTTCATAGCCACCGACCTTGTCACCAGCCCGATCACGCCCAAGGGCAAGTTCATCTTCGGCCTGGGCGTCGGGGCGCTTGTGATGATGTTCAGGCTACTGAGCAACTATCCCGAAGGCGTGATGTTCGCGGTGCTGATAATGAACGCCCTTACGCCGCTGATCAACCAGTGGACGATTCCGACGCCGCTTGGCGGGCCCGTGCCCGCACCGGCGGCAAAAAAGTAGGTCAAAGACAGAACCATGAAAGTCAAATACATCTCGCAGGCCTGGCTTGTGCTGCTGCTGTCGCTGTCGTTCGGCGGGGCGCTGGCGGGCGTGGACGTGTGGCTGGCGCCACGCATCGCCAAAAACAAGCTCGACGCCACCATCAAGAAGATAAGCATACTGGTGAGCGGCGCGGACAACGCCGTCAGCGGCCGGTACAAGCCCGTGGAGGTCGTGGTCGGCGAGGGCAAGTTCAAGACCACCTACGAGGCCTTCTGGGCCATGGACGATGCTGGCAAGCCGCGCGGCTGGGTCATCAAGGCCTCGGGCCAGGGCTTCGCCGACAAGATCGAGCTGCTCATTGGCGTGGACGCCAAGTGCGAAGTCATCACCGGCCTGAGCATCCTGAGCCAGAAAGAGACGCCGGGCCTGGGCAACAAGATCGAGGATCTGGGCGACGAGAAGAAGCCGGGCTTCCTCTGGCAGTTCCACTACGGCCATCGGGCGAATCAGCCTCTGACTGTCACGACCGCCTCGCCGAAGCCCAATGAGTTCAACAAGATCAAGGCCGTTGGCGGCGCGACGATCTCCAGCCGGAGCGTCTGCAACATCGTCAACGACGCGCTGAGCGAGCAACTGCGAACCGCCCTTGTCGAGGCCCTGAAGAAGGGCCCGACCCTTCGGCCCGTTAAGAAGGAATAGCCGACCATGGCAATGGATGGACCTACACCACTGGAGCGTTTCATCAACGGCATACTGCCGGAGAACCCCACCTACCGCCAGGTGCTGGGCATGTGCCCGACACTCGCGGTGACAAACGGCATGAAAGAGGCCATGACGATGGCAGGGGCTGTGGCGTTCACGCTGATCTGCGCCAACATCGTCACAAGCCTGATCCGCGGCCTGCTCAAGCCGCACCTGCGGATCCTGGTCTTCACGCTGACCATCGCGGCGTTCGTGACCATCGCCGACCGGTTCCTGGCGGCCTTCCTGCCGGACATGAGCCGGGCGCTCGGTCCGTACGTGCCGCTGATCATCGTCAACTGCGTCATAATCTGCCGCTGCGAGGTCTGCGCATCCAAGCAGGGCGTTGCCGCCGCCGCCGCTGACGCCGTGGGCCAGTCCATCGGCTTCGCGCTGGGCCTGGCGAGCATCGCCGCCGTGCGGGAAATCATCGGCAACGGCAGCATCTTCGAGTTCACCATCCTGCCGGAGGCGTACTGGCCCCGGTGGGGCATCATGCTTCTGCCGCCGGGAGCGTTCCTGACGCTCGGACTGCTGATGGGCGGCTTCAACCTCCTGTCCGCACGGTCGGAGAAACGAAAGAAAGCCCTCGCCTGACAAGGCCAAAGGACGAGATTGCACATGGAAATATTCGGCGACATCATCCTCATCGCGATCACCTCGGCGATCATCAACAACTTCGTCCTGCACTATTTCGTCGGCATATGCCCGTTTATCGGCGTATCGCGGCGGGTGGACATGGCCTTCGGCATGGGGGCGGCTGTGACGTTCGTCATGTCCATTGCGGCGCTTCTAAGCTGGACGTTCACTTACTTCATCCTCCAGCCCGGCGCGCCGCTGACGACATGGCTGCTCCATCTCGGAGGCGCCAAGGCGGGGGCGACCATCGACCTGACGATCCTCAGCTACATCATCTACATCTTCGTCATCGCCGCGTCGGTGCAGCTCGTCGAGATGTACCTGCGGAAGTTTCAGCCGGTGCTGTACAAGTCCTTCGGCGTGTTCCTTCCACTGATCACCACCAACTGTGCGATCCTCTTCGCGTGCCTGGAAATCCTCAAGTACGTCACGGACCCCAAGGCGTCGTGGGGAGTCCACCAGGCCCTGACCATGTCGATCTTCGGCGGGGTGGGCTTCACCATCGCAATCGTGATCATGGCCGGCATCCGCGAGGAACTCGACCACTGCGACATACCCAAGTGCCTCCGCGGGCCGGGAATCACGCTCATCGTCGCGGGAATCCTGGCCATGGCGTTCCTGGGATTCTCCGGCGTGGACACGAACCTGCGAGGCGTGATGGGCCTGGGCGCAAAGACAGCCCAAGCCGTCGAAAAGCCCGCCGACGCCAATCAGCCGACGCAAATGGAAATAAACGGGAAATAGCAAATGGCGACACTGATTATTCTACTGGCCGTCGGCACGATGCTCGTGCTGGCGCTGTTTATGTGCTACATGCTGGGCTGGGCCAATGAAGCCTTCCACGTCAACATCGATCCCCGCGTCGAGCAGGTGATTTCGATCCTGCCCGGCGCCAACTGCGGAGGCTGCGGGTTCGTCGGCTGCGGCGAGTACGCCGAGGCCGTCGTCGCCGGCAATGCTCCGGCCGACCGCTGCTCCGTAGGCGGCGCAGCCTGTGCCGGCGCCATCGCAAAGCTGCTCGGCCTGGACCTCCAGGCAAGCTTCCCGTACCGCCCCGTCGTACACTGCGGCGCCCACTACGGTGAAAGGCTCAAGAAAAACGAGTACGTCGATGGCGAGCCGACGTGTGGGGGCGCAAACCTCGTCAGCGGCGTCCAGGGCTGCACCTACGGCTGCCTGGGCCTGGGCGACTGCGTCACGGCCTGCAACTATGACGCCATTCACATGGTCGACGGCCTGGCCATTGTGGACTACGACAAGTGCATCGGATGCGGCGCCTGCGAGAGGGCATGCCCGAGGCACATCATCTCCATGGTGCCCTTCAAGGCCGACCGGATGCTCGTGGTCGCCTGCGCCAACCGCGACTTCGGCAAGGATGTCAAGGCCGTCTGCAAGGTCGGCTGCACCGGCTGCAAGGCATGCACCCGCTTCAGCGGACTGTTCACCATCGAGAACAACCTGCCGAAGATCGACTACGAGAAATACGACCCCGCCAAGCCCGAGGAGTTTGCCCAGGCCTTCGAGAAGTGCCCGATGAAGCGACTCGTCTACGTCGGCAAGCCAACCGAGGACCAACTGGCCGCCGTCGCCGACGAGACCCTGCCGGCCGTGATCGAACCGCGACCGGAAACCACAGTCGACAAGACGCCATGGCAAGGATAGCGGCCGGCAGAAGGGAAAGGCGGAACCCGGAAAAGCAAAAGGCGGAACCGGGAACCCGGAACGCAAGAAAAACGGAACCCGGAAAGGGCGAACAGCGGAACCGGGTTCCATCGTTTCTGGTCCGTTCTTGACTTGTTCCTTTGTTCCTTGTTCCTTGTACTTGGTTCCAGGTTCCATGTTCCGCCGTTTGAGGGTTGCCATGAAGTGGGACCGCTGGCGACTGCTGCGGATATTATTCGCGGAGGTCATCCCTCGCGTCGCTCTGGTATGGATTCTGGTGGTGTGCGGCATGAATTGGTTGAACAACCGTCTGGTGTATGCCCCTCAGCGCGAGTGGGACACGACCCCCGCCGACTATAACATCCCCTATGAGGACTTTACGTTAGTCACGGCCGACGCCGTCAAACTCAGCGCCTGGTACGTCCCCGCACAGGCCCCGGCCGGGACCGTACTGTTCTGTCACGGCAACGGCGGGAACATCTCGCACAGGATCGACACGATCACCGTGTTGCACAAGCTGGGCATGAACGTGCTGGTCTTCGACTATCGGGGGTACGGCAAGAGCGAGGGGGCGCCCAGCGAGGAAGGCACGTACCGGGACGCCGAGGCCGCGTGGGCGTACCTCGTCGAGACGCGCCGCGAAAAGCCCGAGCGGATCGTGATCCACGGGCGCAGTCTGGGCGGGTCCGTGGCGGCCCATCTGGCGATGAGCCGCACACCGGCCGGGCTGATAGTCGAGTCCAGTTTCTACGACATCACCGAGCTTGGCGTGGAGATGTTCTGGTGGCTGCCGGTTCGCTGGCTGTCGCGGATGAAGTACTGGACGGCCGAGTATGTCAAAAGCGTCCGATGCCCGGTGATGGTGATCCACAGCCGCGACGACGACATGATCGCACGGCATCACGGCCAGAAGATCTTCGCCGCCGCGCCGCGGCCCAAGCGGTTCCTTGAGATCCACGGGGGGCACAACTACGGGTTTTCGGAGTCGTCGGAGGTCTATAACCCGGCGTTGCGGCAGTTCTTCGCCGAGGTC
>CAZSBS010000225.1:0-8006 GCA_964605095.1 uncultured Planctomycetaceae bacterium
CCGAGGAGTTCATCTCGGCCATCCTCGAGGACCGCAAGCCGCTGGTGGACATCGTCCTGGCATTGAACATGACCGTCGCCGGCATCGTGTCGCATCAGTCGGCCTTGAAGGACGGCGAGCGAATGAAGATCCCGCAGTTCACCTGATCCCGTGAACGCTGGCGGCCATGCTGACAATGGTTCATGAGTCCGCTCCGCCCCGTGGGGCGATGCGGTTCATTCCAGTTCGGGCATCACCTGTTCGCCACGAGCCTGTTCGGCGGTGTGCTTGTAGTCGCCGTAGTAGTTGCTGTTCAGGTCGAGCCAGATAACGATACGGCGCATGTCAGCCGGGGGCATCTTGAGATCGTAGTGCCCCTTCTTGAGCAGTTGATAAAGCTTCGAGGCCCGGGCGCCGAACTCGCCTGGCGTGGTGCGAACCGGTTGACGGTCCACCGGCTTGCCGCTTTCCCCGTACGCGTATGGCACAAGCGACATAAAGGACTTGCTCCATTCGTTGCGCCTGTCAGAACGCTCGGCGGTCAGCACGGGGGCCTTCTTCTGAGCGTTTTCCTGGTGGCACCGCACGCAGTACTTGTCGAGCACGGGCTGAACCAATCGCGGGAACGACACGGGATATGATTCTTCCACATCGGGCCGAAGCGCCGAAGGAGGCCGGCGAAAAGCCAGGGGAGTTTTTGAGGGTGTCGCGGGGGCGGCGTGGCGTGGCTCATGACATCCCTGGCATCCGAGCGTCTCGCCGGGGTGCACGTAGGTCGCCGACATCATCGACTGCACCGCAAAGCCCTCTTCGTCCAGCGCCTGGAAGTAGATGGTCTTCCCAGCAGGGACGGCGAAATACGCGCTACCGTCGCTTTCCACCGGCGCCGTACCCAGAGAGCCCCGCGTCAGGGCCTCGTCTGCCACGCCGATAGGAGGTGAATTCCCCATAGGTGTAGTCTTGGGGAAGACCTGCACGACCCGCAGGGACTTGATCCGCGTGCCTTTGGGCCAGGGCTTGAGCCCGGCGTAGACATCCATGCAGGCCACCATTCCTGTCGTCGGGGCATCCGCGCCAGCGCCGGCCGATGTCGAGGTCGCATCGGGATTGCCTACCGCCGTCATGTGGGGAATAACCGGCGGCTTGATCTGTGGCCGCAACGGGATCGGATGGATGCAGTTGATCTCGGGATCGCGATAGAGCAGTTCCTTATTGCCGAAAGCGTCCAGCAGGTAAATGCCAAGCTTGTCCCTGCCGCCGGGCGAATAAACGCACAAGTAGTATTTCTCACTCAGAGGCCAGGCCGTGCCATACACGTACCCATCCCCTTCCACCTCGGGGAAAGGTATCTCCGGCGTGAGGCGTCTTACGGCCGACATGGCGCCGTCGTCCTCGACGCTCGGGTCGATAATCACAAGCGAGCCGTAGTTCTGCCGGTGGTGGCCTGACGCGGTGGATACGTACTTGTTCGAGCCGGGGATGGCGCGGACATGCATCTCCGTATCCGGCCGGGCGTTCCTGGCGATTGGATAGTTCCCCTGGATCGGCCGGGGGTCCCGGCCGTCCGGGAAGGTGATCCATGGGTGGTGCGCAATGCAGTCGCCCCTATCCACATAGTCCCAGCGCGTGTAGACGATCATTCCGTCATGATTCACGCTCGGGTTCCATTCATTGGTCTCATGATAGCTCAGGGGAACGATGTCGTTGCCGTCCTGTCGCATGGAGAAAAGCGTATAGGTGGGTTGGGGTTCGTTATGGCACCGGCCGAAGCCGCCTCGCCGTTCCGAGATGAAGGCCAGTCGCCCGTTGGGCAGAAGGCAGGGATCGAAATCGTTCCAAGTCCCGTCCGTCAACTGCTCCAGGCCGGTGCCGTCGGCAAGCGCCTTGAAGACGTGCCAGGACCGCTCGTTGCTCCATTTGGGCTTTGACTCATCGCACTGGGCATAGGCGAAGAACACGGTTGAGGCGTCGTAGGACAGGCTGAGAGATCGGAAGGAGCCGCCCTGGAGCGGCCCGCCCTTGAGTCGGCCTCGCGTCACGGCCGCACTGCCGAGCAGATCGGTCAATCGCGGGTTGTCGCCGAACGGTTTGGACAAGACATAGACGCCGCCGCCGGGTTTGGCGTAGTGGCCGAAGTACTGTGCGCAACTGTGATCGACCTTGGCGAGATGGCCCTTCATGAAGAGGATCTTGTCGAAGTCCAGCAGCGGGTTGGCGAAAGCGATCCGGCGACGAAGGCGGCAGAGGTCGGCAAAGAGTTTCGTCACTGGGGGTGCGTCGGCCTGAGCGCCTGCCTGCTCGATTGCCTTGCGAATCTCCCGCAATTGCGATGCAAACTTCTCATGCTCGTATGCTTCGATCGCTCCGGAGAGGTCGGCCAGGAGCGCTTCGGTGCGCCGCAGCACGACGTCGGCTGGGCCTTTGTCGTCCTTGAGGAGCAAGGCTTCGGCGCGGAAAGCCTGACCGGCCACCTTGTCAAACCACGCCCGGGGCGATTTTACCTGCTCTCCCAAATCCTCGAACTGGCTTTTCCGCTCGATTTCCAGGTTGGTGTTAACGGGCACTGCCTTCGCGTCGGGGACCTCCGCACACATGCCCGGGGCAACCTGCAGGGCAACCCACAAAGCGATGCAGGCAAGCAGGAGCGTCTTCTTCGTGATTGTCGTCATGCTACGGATTCAGCGTCACCGGCGCCAGGTCCATCGCCGACCCGTCGAGTTCCAGTTTTACAAGGGTGTCGATCTTCTGGCGGGCCCTGGCCGGGACCGTGATGACCACGCCCTGTTCGGTCTGCTTCACCTCGACCTTGCCGCCGGTCAGCAGCGAACTGCCAGTGATCTTCCTGGGAATGTTGTGCAGGGTGATCGAATCGCCGGTCCAGCGCAGGATGTGGAGATAGACGACGTTGCCCTTGCGGGTGCTGGCGATGTCCTTGCTGGGCTTCCAGGGCCCGCCGCGCGTGCCGTACACGCTCTCGCCGTATTTCGTCAGCCACGCGCCCATTTCCTTGAGCCGCGCCACCTGATCCGGCTCGATCTCGCCGGTGGACATGGGGCCGACGTTGAACAGCAGGTTGCCGTCGCCCCCGGCCGTCAGGATCAGCGTCTGCATACATTGCTCGAGCGACTTTATGCGGTCGTTCTGCTTCCAGGACCACTGGGTGCCGATGGTCATGCAGGTTTCCCAAGGCCGGTCCATGTTGAAGCCGCCTACCCGCTGCTCCGGCGTGTCAAAGTCGCCGAGGAAGCCTTCCTTGGTGTTTCCCGCCATTCCATGGCGCCCCTTGTCGATGCGGTTGTTGATGATGATGTCCGGCCGGAGCTTGCGGAGGAAGTCGTTCAGGTCCACGGCTCGCTCGTGCGTCCACGGCGCCTCCCACTCGCCGTCGAACCAGACGAGGCCAAGCTGGTAGTTCTTGATCTGCTCGGCCAGTTGGTCCTTGACGAACTGGTTGAACTTGTCCATGTCGGCGTGGGGCTTGCCTTTGACCTTCGTCTCGTTGCCAACGGGATAAAGCGGGTGCCGCCAATCGCAGATCGAATAGTACGAGCCGTAGACGATGCCCTGCTTCTTGCAGGCCGTGGAGAGCTCCTTGACCACGTCTCGCTTGAAAGGCGAGTTCATGATGTTGTAGTCGCTGACCTTGGTGTCCCAGAGGCTGAACCCGTCGTGGTGCCTGGATGTCAGCACGATGTACTTCATGCCGGCCGCCTTGGCGATCGATACCCACTCGTCGGCGTTGAACTTCACCGGGTTGAACTGCTTGTAGAGGTTGTCGTAGACCTCGGTCCCCATGCCGTCGCGCGACCAGCCGATCTCCGTTCCCTTCAGGCTGACCGGCCCCCAGTGAATGAACATGCCGAACCTCGCCTCGCGCCACCACGCAATGCGCTTGTCAAACTGCTCGGGCGTTTCGGCAAGGGCGGCGGAACCGACGGCCAGGACAGCCAGCCCCAGCAGCAGCCACGTTATCCGGTTTTTCATCTTCTTTCTCCGAGTCAACCGTTAAGGGTCCAGCCCTGGCGATACTCCCGCTTGAGCAGATCATTTGCCTTGGCGTTGTTGGTGACCTTGCCGGCCTGGCCGTCGTACTGGATCTTCTCGCCGACGCGATAGGCCACCAGGCCCAGGAGCATCTGCTCGATCATCTTGCCGGAGTAGTCGAAGTCGCAGGAGGTCTTCAGGTTGCCTTTGCAGGCCTTGATCCATTCCTGCTGGAAGTTGCCCATCGCCGGGATCACCTTGTCCTTAGTCCGGGGCTTGTAGTAGGTCATGTCCGCCCCGCCTCCCCAGGGAATCAGCACGCGGGAGTCGAAGTCGGCCACCAGGTGGCCTTTGGAGCCCTTGAACATCACGCCATGGCCGATCCTTCTCAGGTCGATCATCCCGCCGGGCGAATTGGGCATGGCCCCGCCCTGGTACCAGGAAACCGTGATGGCCTTGCGCCAGTCGTTGGCGGGATGCTCGAACTTCATCGTCAACTCGACGGGGGTGACGTCCGGGTTAAACTTCTCGCCGGCGCCCTCGGCCGACGTCGGCAGTCCGGCGTCGATGGCGTTCCAGGCAAGGTCCATGGTGTGGCTGCCCATGTCGCCGATCTGCCCGCTGCCGAAGTCCCAGTACATGTTCCAACTCAGGCAGTTGGCGCCGGGCCCGCCGCTGAAGTAGCCGGGGTTATAGGGATGGTCCGCGGCGACCGGGCCGAGCCACAGGTCATAGTGCAGCGTCTTGGGCGGTTCGCCTTGGGCGGGCAGGTAGCCGGGCCTGGGGATCTTGCGGTCGCCCCACGCGAAGACTGCCTGAAGTTCCCCGATCGCCCCGTCCTGAACCAGCTCGCGGACGCGGTTGAAGTTCTCGATCTCGTGGCGCTGCGTACCCACCTGGGTCGCCAGCTTCTTCTTGTTCTTCAGGTAGTTCGCCCGAACCACGCGGGCCTCCTCCACGGTGTTGGCCAGCGGCTTCTCGCAGTAGATGTGCAGGCCGCGATTCAGCGCCCAGTTGGCGACAAACGCGTGCGTGAAGTCCGTCGTGCAGCAGACCACCGCGTCCAGACCCTTCTGGTCGAGGCACTTGCGCCAGTCGACGTACTTCTGGGCTTTGGGAAAGTGCTGGGCCCCGAAAGCCAGGTGGTCCTCATTCACGTCGCACAGGGCCACGACGTTCTCGCTCTTAAGCGCGCCGAAGTGCGCCTCGCCCCGGCCCCACGTGCCGATCATGGCAATGTTGAGCTTGTTGCTCGGGGCGTTGGCGCCGGACAACACCCCGCTGGGCAGGATAATCAGACCGGCCCCCGCAACCGCGGCGGACTTGAGGAAATCGCGCCTTCCCACACTCTTGTTCTTCTTGCTTGGCTTTGTCGACATGGCTTTATCAAGCTCCTTTCGCTGGGCTATGTTGTCACGAGCATACGACAATACAACCCCCTTCGGCGAACAAAGTTCTCCGCATTTGCCCCGACAATGACGCTTGATCCCGCCGGTCTGTTGAGACGGTCTTGCCTTGACGAGCCTTTCCGCGATAATGGCCGTGGCTGGCAGGTCCATCACCCAATCATCAGGTGTGACATGGCGAGAGAACGATGGGGCAGCAAACTGGGCATCATCATGGCCGTCGCGGGCAGCGCGATCGGCCTGGGCAACTTTCTGCGGTTCCCGGGCACGGCCGCCAAAAACGGCGGCGGGGCCTTCATGATCCCATACATCGTGGCGCTCTTCCTGCTGGGCATCCCGCTGATGTGGGTCGAGTGGACCATCGGGCGGTTCGGCGGAGGCTTCGGGCACAGCACCGCGCCGGGCATATTCCAAACGATGTGGCGGAAGAACCGCTTCATCAAGTACTTCGGCGTGATCGGCATCTTCGGCCCAATCGCGATCCTCGTCTACTACACCTACATCGAGTCCTGGCTGCTGGGCTACAGTTTCTTCGCCCTCACCGGCCGGTACAACGGCTGCACGGACATGAAGAGCATGTCCGCCTTTCTCAACGGTTATCGAGGGCTGGCCTCGAACGAGTATTTCTCCGACATATCCATGGCATACGGTTTTTTTCTGGCCACCTTCGCGATCAACTCGCTGACCGTGTGCTTTGGCATCCAGCGCGGGATCGAGCGTGTCTGCAAATGGGGATTGCCCATTTTGCTCATCTTCGCGGTCGTGCTGCTGGTGCGAGTGTTCACGCTGGGCACGCCGAACCCCGCCCATCCGGAAAACAGCGTCGCTAACGGCCTGGGGTTCATGTGGAACCCGGACTGGTCCAGGCTGACCGACGCGAAAGTCTGGTTCGCGGCGGCTGGGCAAATCTTCTTCACGCTCAGCGTGGGCATCGGCGTGATCCTCACCTACGCCAGCTACTTGACCAAGGAGGACGACGTGGCGCTGTCGGGCCTGGCCGCGGCGTCCGCCAATGAGGTTGCCGAAGTCATCCTGGGCGGAAGCATCGTCATTCCCGCCGCGTTCGCCTTCTTCGGCATCGCGGCCATAGGAGGAGGGACCTTCGACCTCGGCTTCCAGACGATGCCCCTGGTGCTCCAGCATCTTCCCATGGGCAACCTGCTGGGCTTCATGTGGTTCTTCCTGCTCTTCATCGCGGGGATCACCTCCTCCATTTCGTTGGCGCAGCCGGCGATTGCTTTCCTGGAGGACGAGTTCAACCTGTCCAGGGCAAAGGCGTCCGTCATCTTCGCGGGCATAATGTTCCTGATGTGCCAGGGCGCGATCTTCGGGCTAGGCAATGGCGTCCTGGACGAGCTGGATTTCTGGGGCGGCACCTTCTGCCTGGTGCTGTTCGGCACGATTGAGACAGTCCTGTTCGCCTGGGTCTACGGCATGGACAAGGCCTGGACCGAGATGCACGTCGGCGCGGACATCACCATTCCCCGGGTCTATCGCTTCATCATCAAGTACATCACGCCCACGGCGCTGATCGCCCTGCTGGGGTATTGGTGCTTCCAGGAATGGTGGCCGACGATCACGATGAAGAACGTGCCGCCGGCCAACCGCCCATACGTTCTCCTGACGCGTCTGTCCCTGCTGGTATTCTTCGTTGTGCTTTCCGTGCTTGTGTGGGTCTCGTGGAGGCGCCGCGCCGCCAAGGCCGTGGCTGACATCCCGGGGAGTGAATCCAAATGCGCATAGACGGCTGGATCTTCATGTTGGCAACATGGTCGGCGATTCTGGGCCTGTTCGGTTTCGCGATGTTCCGCACCCTCCGGCGAAAGAAGGACGGTTAGCATGCTACAGCTTCCGCGTGGTGCTTCTCGGCGCTCCCGAGGCCAAGTAGCGCCGCGTTGTTGAATGCCGGCCCACCATAGGATTCGGCGCACCAGTCAGGCAACCATAAGAATGCGAGCACATAGAATGAAGGGAACACAAGTCATGCGAAAGTTTACAGTTATTTCCGTGGTGGCCGGGGCTTTCCTGGCATTCACCGCAACGTCGGCCAGGGCGGTGACCTATTACGTGAGCCAATCTTCAGGCAACGACGCATCGACCGGACAGGCCGCCGCCAGCCCGTGGAAGACCCTGGCGAAAGCCTCGACCGCCACTTACGGCCCGGGTGACAGCCTCCTGCTGAAATGCGGCGACACCTGGGATGAACAGCTTACCCCCAAGGGAGGCGGAACGCCCACCAAGCCGGTTACCATCGGCTCCTATGGCGAGGGCAAGAAGCCGGTGATCGACCGGCAGGACTACAATAAGGATCTGTGCGGGATTCGCTTTGCCGATCAGGGCGGATTCAAGATCGTCGGGATCGAGTTCAACCGCTGCATGACGGGCATCTACGCCGAATACTCCGACAATTGCCCGACCAAGAAATTCATCTGGATCGAGGACTGCTATTTCCACGATTCGCTGAAGTACGGGCATTACGAGAGATATCCCAATCCAAAGACTATCGGCCTGGGCATATGCTTCTTCTCGTTCGAGCGCGACAAGAAGATCGTGCTGACCGACATCACGATCAAGAATTGCGTGTTCAGAAGGCTGGCCTCCGGCGTCTGGACCAACAGCCCGGACAACTTCAACAAG
>CAZSBS010000226.1:0-7980 GCA_964605095.1 uncultured Planctomycetaceae bacterium
CTACGTGGGCGACCGCGCCGTGATCTGGCTGCCGGACGCCAGCGCGATAGACCTGAACGACCTGGGCATCGCGCCCGTGGGCGAGGGCGGCACGTGGATTCTGACCACCGCCCACGCCATCAGCGCCGACGGCTGGGTTGCCGGCAGCGGCACGTTCGACCCCGACGGCGCCGACCCGCTGGCAGGCTACGTCCGCCACTGGGTGACGCAGGTGGGCCTGGGCGGCACGTGGACCAGCGCAGCCGGCGGAACATGGGGACGCGGACCCAACTGGTCAACCGGCACGCCCGCCATGCAAGTGGGCAACGCCACGTTCGACCTCGGCTCCGTGTACACCGTAGCGCTGGACCGCGATGAGCGGACCAAGACCGTCGCCGTCGCCGCCGGCACGGTGACGATAAACTCCAACGGCCACACCCTTATGGCCGAGAGCGGCCTGAGCATCGCCGCCGGTGCGACGCTCAAGGCAGATGGCACGATCATTGGCGACATCGTCAACGCGGGCACGCTCGCCCCGGGCGCCGGCGTCGGCACGCTGGCAGCCCCGGGCAGCGTAACGATGGCGGCGGACTCCATCTACGAGTGGGAACTCGGCGAATCGTCGGCGGACAAGGTAGTCGTCACGGGCAACCTGACACTCGATGACGGCTGGAAGGTCACGCTGGTGGACGCCGGCGGCTCGCCGACGTTCGCGGACAAGTTCGACCTGTTCACGTACGGCAGCTACACGGGCCTGCCCAGCTTCGACTGGCACAACATTGATGCCAGCGCCACGGGCTGGGATGTGTCCCGCGCCAGCATCGGCACGAATGGGGGAACAGTCTACATCACGGGCATCGTCGGCGTGCCCGGCGACACCAACGACGACGGCGTCGTTGACGCGGCCGACTTCATCACGCTGAAGCGGAACTTCGGCCAGAGCACCGTGCTCGACATTTCAGCAGGCGACTTCGACGGCGACGGCACGGTGGAATGGGACGACCTCCAGACACTGATGACCCACTTAGGCCAAACCCAACTCGGGGCGCCGGCGACGGCTCCCGAGCCCGGCTCCGCGATCCTGCTCACGTTAGGCGCGGCGGCCCTGCTCCGGCGCCGCGGAACCAAGCCGGTCGATGTCCACCGTAAGTGAGGCATTACTCAAAGAGGGGCGATTGAACCCCAAGCATATCCCGGCCTCCGCAACCCGTGTTAGAATGCCTTGGATTTCAATGAATGGTTGTCGCACTAGGCCTTCTCCGATTCAGTGAAGCAAGGCAAGGAGAGCTGAATGAATTCCACGCGGCGGGAGTTTCTAAGACTGGCGGGCCTGGCTGCGGCGGGGCCGCTGCTGGCGAGGCGGCTATGGGCGGCTGGGGATGCAAAGGCCGACGAGGCCGCCAAGGCAGGCGGCACGCCTAAGGCCCGCAAGCCCAACATCCTCTTCTTCTTTCCCGACCAGCACCGGTACGACTGGACCAGCATGAATCCAGCCCTGCCGGATATGACACCCAACCTCAAGAAACTCGCCGCTCGCGGAGTGCATTTCAGCAACGCCATTTGCCCGTCGCCGCTCTGTGCGCCGTCGCGGGCATGCCTGGCCTCGGGCAAGGAATACCAGCGGTGCGGGGTGAAGAACAACGGCGGGAACTACCCCGTCGATCAGACCACGTTCTATTCGCTGCTCAAGGCCGCGGGCTATCACACGCTGGGCTGCGGCAAGTTTGACCTGGCCAAGCCGTCCCATAGCTGGGGCCCCGACGGCAAACAGAAGACCAAAGCCGGCCCGTCCAGGCTGGCCCAGTGGGGATTCACCGACGGCATCGACAACGCGGGGAAGATGGACGGCTGGAGCGCCCACCGCAATGGCAACGACGGCCCCTACTTCACGTACCTCAAGGGCAAAGGCCTCGTCGACGCCTATCAGAAGAACTACAAGCTGCTTGACCACGACTACGAAGGCCCGGCCGTGCTGAGCGACGAGGCATACGGCGACAACTGGATCGCGCGAAACGGGCTGGAACTGGTCAGGTCCGTGCCGAAGGGCACGCCGTGGTTTATCCAGGTGAACTTCAACGGCCCGCACAACCCGATGGATATCACAAAGTCGATGTACGAGCGGTGGAAGGATGCCAAGTTGCCCCCGCCGGTGGAAGGCGACGGGTCGGACGGCACGGCCAGGAAGCGCCGCAACTACGCGGCCATGATCTACAACATCGATCATTGGCTCGGCGTTTACATCGATGAGTTGGAAAAGGCGGGCCAGCTCGACAACACCATTATCGTTTACTGCTCGGACCATGGCGACATGCTCGGCGACCACGGCATGTGGTCAAAGAGCCGGCCTTTGCATCCTGCCGCCGCCGTGCCGATGGTCATGGCGGGGCCAGGCATCAAAGGCGGGGTAAGCTGCCCGAACCCAGTGGAGACTCTGGACCTGACCGCCACCTTCCTGGACTACGCCGGCGTGACCAGGCCGGCCGACATGGATTCGATTTCGATGCGGCCCTTCCTCGCCGGCGTGGGCAAGCTGCCGAGGCCGATTGTCCGCAGCGCCCTGGAAGGCTGGACGCTTGTCTTTGGCGGGCAATACAAGCTTGTTTCAGGCAACCTCCGCGGAAAGGTCCCCAAGGCCGATCAGGCAAAGGACCTGGTCCTTTACGACCTCAAGACCGACCCCGGCGAAACGGCTGACGTGGCTTCCAGGCATCCTGATATCGTGGAGCTACTCAAACCAATGCTTTCGCCTGTTGGGCAATAGCGGGCAGTCAGCCTTCCTTTGGCGCTACGCCGCGGCAAGGCCGGCTCTGCGCCGGCGGAGGACTACGGCAGTCCCGCCCAAAGCAGGCCGTCAGGGAGAGACTGGCCAGTCAGCCGTTGGACTGACGCGGGCATGCTGGCGTTTGTTTGCAGCGCTCGTATAATCCTGGACATGCAAACGGGTGAAATCGAGGGCCGGCGGGGCCTGGCGCCGCCCAGGCGGCACTGGGGTAGGCTCATGCTTCGCTGCGCGGGACTATTGCTCGGCCAGCGGGCCAGGACTTGCGACCTCGTGGCCAGCAGCTATGACCGCATCGCTTCGGGGTACGATCAAGTCTGGACCACGCACATGCGCGACCTGTCGCTGGTCATGCTCGGGCATCTGAGCCTGCCTAAGGCCGGGCCTGGCGGCATAAGGGCAATCGACCTGGCCTGCGGCACGGGGTTTCTGACGGGCGAGCTTGCCCGGCTGACAGGCGGGCAGGTCGTCGGCGTGGACGCCTCGGCAGGCATGCTGGACGAGGCCCGACGGCAGCGCGGGCCGGGCGCGCGATTCGTGCAGGCCGACGCGGTGGATTACCTGCGGGCCCTGGCATCCGGCAGCGTGGATGTGGTCACCTGCGGCTGGGCCTTGGGCTACACCAGGCCGGTGGCGGCGGTGCGGGAGATATCGCGTGTCCTGCGGCCTGGCGGGTGCGTGGGGATCATAGACAACAGCCTGTTTTCGCTGGCGGAGGTGCTGTGGTGTTCCGCGCTGGCCTTTGCCGAGAGGCCCGAAGCCCTGGCACACGTGATGAAGGTCCGATTCCTGCCGGGCAGCGTGGTATTGGCTGCGATGATGCGAGCCTGCGGGCTGGCGGTGCAGTGGAGCATGGACGGATCGCGGATTTATCACGTACACGATGGCGAGGCGGCAATCGCTCGCCTGACGGCCACGGGCGCCGCGGCCGGGTTCGAGTTCGCCGCCGCAGAGGAACACGCCGACGCGGTCTTCTCGCGGTTTGCCCGCATCATCGAAGACCGCTATCAAACCGAAAAGGGCGTGCCGATAACGCACCGTTATCTTGCGGCCGTGGGAATGAAGTTGTCCCGGTGAACAGAAGAGAACCGATGATCGCCGCGATGCTGAGGCTATGCCGGCTGTACTACGCGATCCCCATGTCGCTGGCATATCTGTTGACGGTGTATTACGCCCGCGGCGGCGAGATGGCTGGGCAGTGGGCGGGGGCTCTGGCCTCCACGGCGGCGCTGACGCTGGTCATCGCGGGTGCCTACGCGCTCAATGACGTGCTGGACCGGGCGGTGGACCGCATCAACGCGCCGGGCCGGCCCGTGGCTGCCGGACGGATCGCGCCGGGCGCGGCAGGAGCGCTTGCGGCGGCGCTGACGCTTGCGGGGCTGGGCCTGGCTGGTTTGTGCAGGCCGGCACTGCTGGCGGGCATGGCGGCGGTGGCGGGCTCGCTGCTGATCTACAACCTGCTGTCCAAGCGCCTCGGCCTGCTCAAGCAGGTGTTTTGCGCCGCGTTGATGACCAGCATCTACCCTCTGGCCATCGCCCAGGCGGGCGGGGTCGCGGGTCCGCGGGCGGGCAGCCTGGCGGCATTCCCGGTGTGGCTTTTCCTGACAGCCTTCGGCTACGAACTGCTGAAGGACATCCGCGACCTTGGCGGCGACCCGCCCATCGCCGGCCGGCCCACTTGGGTAAAGCGCAATCCTCGACTGTGGCGGCGCATCGCCTCGGCCGCCATCGCCGGGTCATCGGTCATCCTCGTCGTGCCGGCGCTGCTGGGCTGCCGCTGGGTGTACCTGGCCGGGGCAGGGGCGGCAATGGCGCTGGCGGTTGCGTCCGCGCTGACGCCCGGCGTTGGCCGCGCCATCGCCCTGGTATACGCCGAGTGCTTCATCGTGGGCCTGGCCGCCGCAGCCGACGTGATGATCTTCGGGTGATTCGCCCGCACCCTCATGCCTTTTCCGCCAGCAGCCTGCGGTAGCACTCAGGCAGCGGACCCTTGGCGGCACAACTCGCGCAGAGTTGCTCGCTCTGCTCCCTGGGCAGTGGCAGAGCGCCGGCGCCGCCTTCGCCGCGGGCCGAGGCCAGCTTGGGCGCAAGCTCGCCCATGAGGCATCCGCACCGCGGCGCGGTGAAGAGTTCGCCCATTCGCCGCCATATCTCCGCCAGCGGCTCCCGCATAAGGTTGCCGAATGAAAGCGGCGTCAGGTCGCACGGGCAGACCTCGCCGGCGGCGTCGATGAACAGGTGGTGGTACCCCGCCCCGCAGCCGAACATTTCCGCCGACTCCAGATAAGCAAAGCTCGCCACGGCCGGTCCGCCGCGGCGGCGGTTGTGGAGCACGTGGAAGTCCTGCAGCGTGCGCCGCTCATCATCCGAGAGCATGAACGATCCGCACCCCGCGGCCGAGCCGGTGGCAACCGGCGCCAGCAGGCGAAACTCCCCAACGCCCCACCGACGGGCGAGGTCGTACATCCGCTCCAACTCCCCCGACGCGATTCGCTCCCGAGTGCCGACGGTGGAGATGGCCGTGTATATTCCAGCCTCCTTCGCTACCCTCACGGCCTGGACGGCAGCCTCGAATGAACCGCGGACCCCGCGGATGGCGTCGTGGGTGCCGGCGTCGTCCGATTCGATTCCCACGGTCAGGCAGGTCAGGCGTGCCTCGGCCAGCCGACGCGCCCGCCGGGCCGTCAGGCCGTGACCCGTGGTGAAAAGGATCGTCGCCATCGACGAGCGGTCCCGGCCATCGTCGCGCCGGTTGCCCGCCCGCGGCGCAGAGCCGGCGCCGCTGGCGGCGGCGACGAGGTCCTCCAGGTCGTCGCGGAGTAGCGGCTCGCCGCCGGTAAGGCCCAGCGTACACGTGCCGATCGACCGGATCTGCTCGATCACGTCGAGCAGTTCGCCCGTCGCCAGTCCGCCGGCGGGCCGGTGGCCGTAGCTGCAATGCGGGCACTTGAACGGGCAGTCGCCGGTGACGGCCAGGTAGGTCGAAAACGGCACGCGCCGCCGCTCGATGACGGCTGAGAGAAAACGCTCGAACGCGGGCGAAGGGTGCGGCGGGAAGAAGGTGTTGATCCGAACCTGCCCGCCGAAGCGGTGCGGCTTCTCGTTTCGCATCCGGCGCAGGAGATACCAGAGGTGCCCCGCCGGCAGCCGGCCGACCGCGCGGGCGAACATCCTCATCACCGCAATGGTTCCGCCGAGACTCATCGCATTCGATCTCTAATCGAACTACTCCCTCACCGGAACCATGCAGCCGCATACGAACCCGGTTATCGCACCGCCGACAATGGCGCAGACAATCGCAATCTGTAAGACGATTGCGTCCGAGGCTATTTCACACCAGATCAGGCCACCGTGCAGTATCGCCGTCGCCAGCAAACCGACGACAATCCCCCAGCCCGCGCCCACCAGTGGGGCCGAGCCCCAGCCCGCTCTGGCTCGCCGGAGCATGATCCATGTCCAGATAAGCCCCGCCACGACGCCGCCAAGAGCGCCCAGCACCGTACCAAGAGGATACTCGAACGAGCCGAAGAACGCCCCGACGCCTCCCCCTGCCAAGCATACGAAGATCCGGAACACTCCACGGCGACCAGCTTGGAGGCTGCCGCCGCCGTCATCCTGAGCTTCAGTGTCGTTCATTGCCCAGCCCCGCTATAAATGAGTGATCACAGAAACTCAATGCCCGTCGCATTGACACTTATGATGATACTGCGGCGGGCGGAAGAACACCATAGACATGAAAGACCAAGGCGGAGCCTGGTGATGCCACACAATTCTCCCATCTTCCTCCTCAAACTGACCGATTCTTTGAGCCCACAACGGGGGCGATAGCATTTGGCCGGGGGCGTAAGCCCCCGGAGGCATTGCCTTTAAGACTCGAGCCCCGAAGGGGCGGCAGATTTGCGCGCCAATGGTGACGCGGCGCGTTTTTTCTATCGCCCCTTCGGGGCTCGTTTATATAAATGCTTTCTTTCCGGGGGCTTACGCCCCCGGCCAAAAGCTATCGGCCCTTCGGGCCTAAGAACCGGTCAGTTTGAGTTCCTCGGAGGCTTGGTGCCTGCGAATCGGCGAATCACTTCTTTGCCGCGTCCGCCACTGCCGCCTGCCCTGCTGCCGGTGCTTGCTCGCAGATCACTCGGAAGCCAACGTCGTAGACGCCCTGGTGGGGCAGGTAGGACACGCGGAAGCTGCTGCGTGCCCGGATGGGGCGGTCGTACCACGAGCCGCCGCGCACGGCCTTGGGCGTTGTCGGCGAGCCGCCGTTTCTACCATCGTCGTCCAGGTAGGGATAAGGGCGATAGTCCGACCGCGTCCACTCGCACACGTTGCCGTGCATGTCATGCAGGCCCCAGGCGTTGGGCAGGTACTTGCCCACCTCGGTGCTGACCCGCGCGCCGTCGTTGAACTTCCCGTCGCTCGGGTGCCACGGCGGGATCGCGCCGTGCGGCAGGCCCCAGCCCAACGCCGACATCTGCTTGACGTTTATGTCCGCCAGGTTCGCCAGCTTACCGTGATCGACGCCCACGTCGCCGTAGTTCATGGCACTGGCAGTGCCGGCCCGGCAGGCATATTCCCACTGGGCCTCGGTCGGCAGCGTGAAGTTCTGCCCGGTCTTCTCGCTGAGCCAGCGGCAGAAAGTCATCGCCTCCAGCCACGAGACCCGCACAACCGGCTGGGTTGGCGCGTTCAGGGCAAAGCCGCGTTCCTGCTCCGAGAACTGGAGGAAGGCCCCGTGTTCCAGCCGGCTGTCGTGCGATGGATCGAACAGCCGGTATTGCTCGTTGGTTATCTCCGTCGTCGCCATCCAGAACTCCCGGCCGATCTTGACGGCCGAGACGGGCCTCTCATCCGGCAGGCCGTTGGCGTCGCCCATGACCAGCGCCCCGGCCGGGATGCGGACCAGGTCGATCACCTTGCCGTCCAGGTCAAAAACCTGGCCGTCACAGTCGGTATAACCCTTGGTACCCATTACCCAGCGGCTGATGTTATTAGTACATCCATCAATCTGGCGGCAGGTTGTATTGATGCACCTGCTCTGGCGTCACGGCTGCGCGGTACACCGTCGCCTCGACGCCGAAGTCGTGCTTCAAATACTTCTTCCAACTGGCGGGCATATCCAACCCCTCGGGGTCGAGGTCGCTGATGTAGATGACGACCAGCTTGTCCTTGCCGCTATTCTCAAACCGTGTCGCAACGTCGCGGGCGGCAGGATAGCTACCATAGCC
>CAZSBS010000227.1:0-7978 GCA_964605095.1 uncultured Planctomycetaceae bacterium
ACCTGTGACCTCACGGGTGTGATCCGTGCGCTCTAGCCAACTGAGCTAATCGCCCGACTGTTCTACTGTTTGTCCGGTTCCAGGTTCCCAATACCGGGTTCCTGGTTCCGTGTTTTCCGCCCGCTTTAGCGGGCAGGCTCGGCATTATACCTTCTTGGCCAGTTCCCGCAAGACCTTTAGGGCGTCGGTGATATCTTTTGGCCAGGGGGCCGTCAGGCTCATTCGCTCGTTGGTTCGCGGGTGGTTGAACTCGATAGTGTGGGCGTGCAGGGCCTGGCGGATTATCAGCGGCCCATCGGCCACGTCGTGCCGGCCTTCGAGCTGGCTCATGTACAGCGGCCCGCCGCCGTACATGCGGTCACCGACGATCGGATGGCCAAGATAGCTCATGTGGACGCGAAGCTGGTGCGTGCGCCCGGTCTTGGGGTATAGCTCCATCACCGAGAATTTCCCTCGCCCGGCCCCCACCTCCGTCAGGCGCTCGATCACCTTGTACCGCGTGTAGGCGTCCTTGCAGGTGCCCGGGTATGGCCTGCCCGTCAGGCGGTGGACGGCGTACTTCTCCCGCAGTTTGGGATGCCGGCCTATGGGCGCGTCGATCACGTCCTCGTTGAGCGGCACGATGCCGTGGACGATGGCTGAGTACGTCTTGCTGATCTTTCGCAGCTCGAACTGCTTGCCGAGGCGCCACAGGGCAAGCTCGCTTTTGGCGATCAGGATTATGCCCGTCGTGTCGCGGTCCAGGCGGTGGACGATGCCGGGGCGGAAGACCTCGCCGCTGGTCGGCAGCGTCTTTATGTCGCGCCAGTTCTGCTGGAAGTAATACGCCAGGCCGTTGACCAGCGTGCCCGTCCAGTTGCCCCGCGACGGGTGGACGATCAGGTTCGCCTGCTTGTTCAGGGCCATCATGTCGTCATCCTCGTAGATGACGTCCAGGGGGATCGGCTCGGGCGGGATTTCCTTGGGCTTGTAGGTGGGCAGGGTCATGTCGATCACGTCGTCGGTGCGGATGGTGTAGCTCGGCTTGACCGTGCGGGTGTTGACGGTGACCATGCCCTCCTTGATGTAGCCCTGGAGGGCGGTGCGGGAGACCTCGCGCCCGATGCGGCTGGCGAGGTACTTGTCGAGCCGGCGGTTCGGCAGCGCGCGGCGGATGGATATCCGACGATGGCTCAGGCCATCCTCCTCGGCCTCGACGGTCACCTCGACGGCGTCGAGCCCGTCGGCGCTGGTCTCGACGGGCTGGGCGGCATCGGGGTCGGAATCGGGATCGATGTCGGGGGCGACATCATCGGCGTCCGGGTCGATATCCGCGTCATCGAGGTCGTCGGCGTCAGGTTGTTCTTCAAATTGGTTCAAGGGCTACCGATGCCGCAAAAAAACGGCGACCGGAAGCGCCGCCGGTGTTTTCGACAGCCCGGCCGGGCGATTCCGATCGCCGCATTCGCCGCTGGGCTTGGGCCCGCAGCGCATCTCTATCTATCGTCGGGTCGCCTGAAACCGCAAGGCTATCGCACGGGCGAGACGCCCATGCCACGCACCCGCTACGCGACGCCCATGAGTTCCTTGCAGACGTCGACGGCGCTGGCGGCGTCCGGGGCGTACCCGTTGGCGCCGATCTCGTCGGCAAAGCTCTGTGTTACCGGCGCGCCGCCGATGATCGTCTTCACGCCGATGCCCGAGGCCTTGATCGCCTCGATTATGGAGGACATCTGCGGCATGGTGGTGGTCAGCAGGGCGCTCATCGCGCAGACCTGCGCGCCGCTTTCCTTGCATGCCTGGACGAACTTCTCGGGCGAGACGTCGGTTCCGCAGTCGACGACCTTAAGCCCGCCGCCGCCAAGCATCATGCCGACGAGGTTCTTGCCGATATCGTGCAGGTCGCCCTTGACCGTGCCGATGACGACCGTGCCTATGGGCTCGACGCCGGCCTCGGTGAGCTTGGGCTGGAGGACCTCCATGCCGCTCTTCATGGCCCTGGCCGCGATGAGGACCTCGGGGACGTAGATCTCGTTACTCTTGAAGCGCCGCCCAACGACGTTCATCCCGGCGATGAGGCCCTGCTCAAGGATGTCCTTCGGCGCCACGCCCTCGGCGATTGCCTCCTGCGTCAGCTTGATCACCGTGTTGCGGTCGCCTCTGATCAGGGCTTCCGCCAACGCTGCCAGGTCTGCCATCCGACTGTCTCCCAATCTGTGGTTTTCGTGCCTGAAGCTGGAATACCGATACTACGACAAATGCCCGCTCGCCTTGCCACAGCGGCTCTAACACGGCGAGGACTCATTTTAGCATAGCCACAAGGCCGGGCCAGTCAAGTGCATTTGGTCGAAAAACCCGCATGCCGGTTGGCCGGCGGGCTATAGGTCCTATGAGACCTATAGAACCTATGCCTTGGCCGGCTCGCTGGTCGGGGCGACGGCGGGCACCGTGGTCGGGCTGGCCGGCGCGCTGGTCGGGGCGGCGACGGGCGCGCTGGTCGGGCCAGTCGCGGGCGCGCTGGTCGGCACAGTCGTGGCCATCACCACCGGCGATTCCAGCATCTTGAGCCGTTGGAGGCTGCTCTCGGCCAGGATCGCCACCGGTTGGCCGACCAGTTCAGGCGAACTCTTCGCCAGGCGGTACTGCTCGGCCGCCTCGTTGAGTTTCCTTTGAGACTCGTAGAGTTTGCCCAGTCCGAACTGTGCCTTGGCCACAGCAAGGTTTTGCGTGGGGAAATCCGCGATGGTCTTCTGATACCACTTGCCGGCGGATTCCTCAAGGGCGGTCCGCTCGTAACCCGTTTTCGCAAGCAGGGCCTTGGTGGCATAGTCATAGCCGAGTTCGACGCACGACAGGGCGGCGATGCGGCGGTCGCCGGTCTGGGCGGCGAGGTCCTCGAGCAGTTTGGCCCGCTCCTCCGGCTTGGCCGTCCCGTTGACCGCACGGTCCCACTCGCCCTGGACGCCGAGCGTATTGGACTCGCTATGCCTGCTGTACAAGACGTATGCGAAGATCAGGACGGCGACTATAAGCGCGGCGGTGGCCAACTGGCCCCCGCGCTGCTTGAGGAACTCCCAGGCCTTGCGGAGTTCGCCAGCCAGCATGTTCTCATGTAACTCATGACGACGTTTTGATTTCATCTAGCCCTCGAACTTCTGCTGCCGCCGACTCCCGTTGGCGGCACGATCCGCCCACTGGTCCAGACGGCTATTTTCACTCTGGTCGACCCGAACAGCCCCCCGCCGTCGGAAACGTTGATCCGACAGCGTTCGGTATCCTTCTCGAAGTCCAGCACTATATCGCCTTGCACAAACATATCGGTCACAAGCGTCCAGCGGCTTATCGGCATCTGCCTTTTGTAGAACCGGCCGACGGCGAACTTGTCGGCCCGCCCTTTGAACGCGTGGTCGATGTACCTAGCTCCGGCCGCGCTGAAATTGCGGCTCTTTTCCTCGTCGAGGTAAAAGCCGATCGGCACCGGCAGGTCGTCGATGGGTGGGCGCCGCATCGCCACCAACTCCGGAATCGGCCCTACCGCGCCGGCACCGCTGGTTGACGCACCGACTCCCGACGATCCACCGCACCCAGCCAGGGCGGCCAACAAGGCCAACAAAAGCATCGAGCATCCATGTCGCCGCATAGCGACCTCCTTGCCGTCTTCGGCGGCGCTTGGGGCCCGCCTGGCAAGCCCTCAGCGGCCAGGGGCGGCCGGAACACGGTAAGTTCGGCCCAAAGCCCCTGATTGTCAAGGTCTTTCGGCCGGAGGGCACGGTCTTTTTATCGGCCAGAGCAGGCCAGACCCAACAGTCGATTCACAAAAGGCTTCAGACTTCTGACTTCTGACTTCTTCATGAAACCTGTTGTCAAACGCCTCCGATGGGCGTAGTCTGGCTGCATTGGCACTATGCCGGTCACGTTGCCCCGTTTGCAGGGTACACGTAATGGAACAGGCCCGTGGAGAATGGAATTGATCGTCGTCCTGAATCTGTTTGACATTATTCCCGGGCGGGAAAAGCAGTACGCCGAGTACCTGCGCCGGGTCCAGCCGATCCTCAGCCGCCACGGCGCGAGGATACTTGTCTACGGCCTGACGAAGATGGTCTACTTCGGCAACGCCAACCAGCAATACTGCGGGCTCATAGCCTATCCGAACATCACCGCCTTCAAGCAGTTCAGCGGTGACCAGGAGTTCCTGGAGATAAGGCACCTTAGGGACGACTCGACCTGCCGGTACATCCTTACAGCCATCGAGGACTTCGAGACGCTCAACCACGCCGTGGAATTTCTGGAAAACGGCGGCGGGCAATAGTGGAGAAAATCGCCCATGATGCGAAGTGACAAAGTCAAGGTCGGCGACGAGCGCGGGCCTCACCGCAGCCTGATGAAAGCCACCGGCCTGACCGACGCGGACATCCGCAAGCCGCTCATCGCGGTGGTCAACAGCTACACCGACGTGGTCCCCGGCCACGTACACCTCGACGCCGTCGGGCAGTACGTAAAGAAGCAGGTCCGCGCCGCAGGCGGCACGCCGATCCTCTTCAACACCATCGCCATCTGCGACGGAATCGCCATGGGCCACGCGGGAATGAAGTACTCCCTGCCCAGCCGGGAAATCATCGCCGACGCCGTCGAGTCGATGATGGAGGCCCACCAGTTCGACGCGATGATCTGCATCCCCAACTGCGACAAGGTGATTCCGGGAATGCTGATGGCGGCGGCGAGGCTCAACGTGCCCGCGATCTTCTGCTCCGGCGGGCCGATGGAGGCCGGGCGAGTGTGCGGCAAGGACGTGGACCTCATCGACCAGTTCTACGCCGTCGCCCAACTCAAAACCGGCAAACTCACTCGCAAGCAGGTCCTCGAGTACGAGAACAACACCTGCCCGACCTGCGGGTCGTGCAGCGGGATGTTCACCGCAAACAGCATGAACTGCCTTTGCGAGGCCATCGGCATGGCTCTGCCGGGCAACGGCACGTGCCTTGCCACCAGCCCGGCCAGGCTGGACATCTGGAAGCTCGCCGGGCGGCGGATCGTGCAGATGGCGATGGAATGGGCCGGTTCGGGCCTCAAGAAGACCTACCCCCTGCTGCCGCGGAACATCATGACCCGCAAGGCGTTCCAGAACGCCTTCACCGTGGACATGGCCATGGGCGGCTCGACCAACACCGTGCTGCACATGCTGGCGATCGCCAACGAAGCGGGTGTGCCCTTCACGCTCAAAGACATCGAGCGGATCTCGAAACGCACGCCGAACATCTGCCGAGTCGCACCGTCGCAGACACCCGAGGGGCGAATCTACCACATGCAGGACGTCCACCGAGCCGGCGGGATCACCACCATCATGAGCCAGTTGTGGTGGGACGACCCCAAGCTGATCAGCGCCGACTGCCTCACCGTCACCGGCGAGTCGGTCCTGGGCAACATCGAGAAGTGGTCGCTGCGCAGCCCCAACGTGCTGCCGGAAGCCGTCAGGATGTATCGCGAGGGTGCCAAGGCTACGGGGCGCAGCGTCGAGCAGGTCCGAGCCATGCTCGCCGGCGAGAGGCCCGCGAAGCTGGCGACCCTCAACACCGCCCGGCCGGACCTGACGGACATCATCCGCCCGCTGGACCGCGCGTTCACCAAAAAGGGCGGCCTGGCCGTGCTGTACGGCAACATCGCGCGCAGCGGATCCGTCGTCAAACTCGCCGGCGTGGACCCCCAAATGTACCGCATCACAGGCCCGGCCGTGATCTTCGAGAGCCAGGAAGACGCCTGCGATGGCATCCTCGGCGGAAAGGTCAAGCCAGGCGACGTGGTGGTCATCCGCAATGAAGGCCCCCGCGGCGGACCCGGAATGCAGGAGATGCTCGCCCCGACGAGCTACATCAAGGGCATGGGCCTGGGCGACAAGGTCGCTCTGATAACTGACGGCCGATTCTCCGGCGGCACGGCCGGGGCGTGCATAGGTCACATCTCGCCCGAGGCCGCCAACGGCGGCGAGATCGGCCTGCTTGAAAACGGCGACCTCATCGAGATCGACATCCCCGCCGGCAGGATGAACGTCAAGCTCTCGGCCGCCGAACTCGCCAGGCGCCGCAAGACCCGCAAGCCGCGCCCCTGCCCGATAACCCACGGCGCACTGGGCCGCTACGCCGCCCAGGCAACCAGTGCCGATACCGGCGGAGTGCTCGACTGGCCCGGAAAGACCAGGCGGTAGAGGCCCGAAGAAGGTAGAGGCCCGGAGGGCCGACAGCATTTGGCCGGGGGCGTAAGCCCCCGGATACGAAACTATTAGGATAAGAGCCCCGAAGGGGCGACAGAGGATCGCCCCAACCGCTACCGCGACCTGTGCATTCTGTCGCCCCGTCGGGGCTCATTTATGTAAGTGACCGTTTCCGGGGGCTTTCGCCCCCGGCTAAATGCTGTCGGCCCTATCGGGCCTAAGGAACGTGCAATTTGCGTAATGCGTAATCTGTTAGTGAGGCCATCATGAAACACATTCACCTCCTTTACGGCCGGGACGGCATGGAGCTTTCCGTGCCGGACTCTTGCGACGTTCTGACGGGGCAACATGTCCCAGCCGTGGCGGATGCCGCCGCGGCGGTCGAGGCTGCCCTGGCAAAGCCTATCGGCTCGGCGTCGCTGGCGGAGATGGTCGCCGCGAAGCACCCACGGACCGTGGCGATAACCATTTCCGACATCACGCGCCCCGTGCCGAACAAGCAGTTCCTGCCCGCCATGCTCAAGGTGCTCAACACCTGCGGCGTGGCGGACTCGCAGATCGTCATCATCATCGGCACGGGAATGCACAGGCCGAGCACGCCAGCGGAGAAAGAAACGCTCGTCGGCAAGGAAATCCTCGGGCGCGTCGAGGTGATCGACCACCGCGCCGACGACCCAGCCACGCTGGTCCGCGTCAGCGACTCACCGCCCGTGAGCGTGTGCAGGCGGTTCGCCGAGGCGGACCTGCGGATCGTCACGGGGTACATCGAGGCGCACTTCATGGCCGGGTTCTCCGGCGGGCGAAAAGGCGTCTGCCCGGCCCTGGTGGACCTCCAGACCGTCCAGCGGTTCCACGGCTATCAGACGCTCAGCAACCCCCTGGCCGACACCGGCGTGCTGGTGGGCAACCCCTGCCACGAGATCGCCCTGGCCGTCGCTCGCAAGGTTGGCGTGGACCTGCTCTTCAACGTCGCGATAACAGGCGACCGGCGAATCGCGGGCATCTACTGCGGCGACATCGAGCAGGCCCACGAGGCCGGATGCAAACAGGTGGCCGAGTGGACGACGGCCGAAATCGCCGGGCCGTACGACCTGGTGATCACCAACGGCGGCGGCTACCCGCTGGACCTGACCTTCTACCAGACTGTCAAGGGCATGTGTACCGCCCTGCCCGCACTGGGCGCCGCCAGCACGATGCTCCAGGTCAGTCATTGCGGCGAGCAACTCGGCAGCCAGACGTTCACGGACTTGATGATGAAGTGGGACGGCGACTGGCGCGGCTTCCTGGCGCACATCAAGGCCAACAAGTACCGCACGGAACTGGACCAGTGGGAGTTCCAGATGCAGGCGAAGGTGCTGGCCGTCATCGGCCCGGAAAAGCTCCTGTTCGCCAGCGACGGCATCCCGGCCCGCGTTCAGATGCACATTGGCGTGAACCCGCTGCTCGGCTCCGGCAGCGCGGCCGAGCGCGCCCAGAAAGCCATCGACGCCTACGCCGCCGCCCACCCGGCCGGACGAATCGCCGTGATACCCGACGGGCCGTACACTATGCTGAGGGTTCGGCAAAGATAATACGCGACGGGGGGCGAACCGAGGACGAGTACGATTCTTCGGTAGTGCCCGGTTTCTCGCGCACATTCATTCCAAGCAACTCATCGCGCCAGCCATGGAAGGGGCCGGGAGCCAAAGGGGCGGAACTCATCGGAGCCAATGTTTACGGGCCTGTACAAAAAAACACAACCCATTGCGATTGCAAAGGGTTGTGGCAGATACCCCCAAGGGGACTCGAATCACC
>CAZSBS010000228.1:0-7964 GCA_964605095.1 uncultured Planctomycetaceae bacterium
TATCTTCTTGGCTTTAAATGTGCATGCAGTTACATCGCGATGATGATAAAGCGTACCTTCACACCATTTCTTGTAGAACCTATCCCACAACTGGCAAGTCTTGTCCGGGACGGCAACCAGTCTGGTAGAACATTCCAAGACTTCAGGGACACTAGCTGGCCGGGCCTTTTTGATCAGTGCTTGGCTGTGTTCGACGGCGTCCAGTATCAAGACAGTAAGTGCGGCACCACGTAATTCGAGAAAATCGCGGGAGTCTTTTAGAATTACTTTGCCGGTCGTATTCCTGAGCGTCGTGTAGCGGTCCCAGAGATACTTGATAAACTCGTCCTCTTCGAGTTCGTTACATAGGAAGATGCGCCTACCTATGGCGTCCTCTATGTCGCCCAGTAGATAGGCAGTCTTGTCGGCAAGATAGACACATTGGGCTTCTATACTACCCTTGTTGTCTCCGTAATCTTTGTACGCCGCGTGCTTGACTAAACCCGGAAGTTTCGCGGCTACCTTTGCCCCTCTGCCTGGCATCGCATCGGGATCATAAATGTGCTTGAGAATCCCGTCAACCACATCAAAAGTCAGATTGAGACCGAACGTACCAGCCTGCCTTCGTCTGTACTCATCTTCAATTCTGGATACTATCTCTACGCCATGGGCACAATGGTCAAATTCATACAGTGGCACTGGACACCGCGACGATGTGCGCCTGCCCTTAAGTTTCCCAGCACCCCCTTTCTTGGGCTTCGAGTTCTTCAACCTCTCATTGAGGGCTTCCTCCCCAGCATGCCCGAATGGCGCGTGTCCAAGATCATGCCCCAAAGCTATAGCTTCAGTTGCGACCTCATTGGCCTTGAGTGCTCGCGCGAGGGTGGTTGCTATCTGAGCTACTTCCAACGTGTGTGTCAGTCTGCGACGATAGTGATCCTCAACGTAATGAGGAAATATCTGTGTCTTGTGCTGTAATCTCTTGAAGGCGCGGGACCAAATGATCCTGTCTCTGTCTCTGTGGAATTCAGTACGGTATTCGAGAGGTGATGTCTTATACCTACGAAACGTGTCACCAAGGTCGTGCTTACGGCGCTGCGACACTAGAGCGTACTTGGCGCAGGCCAACTCCTCTTGCGAAAGCACTTTCGCAAACAGTTCACCGGCTGTCTTTGGCATAGGCAAGCCCCCGCATTGGCGTTATGGTTGCAGAAACTCCATCAGGCGAGCAACCAGACGGTTCCCTTCGCTCTCCCGGTCCCCAATACTGCGTGTTTGGAGCGGCGACTGCATGGCAGACAGACGCCTCAGTACCCGCGACAACTCCGCACGTCCTTGCACACGTGCAATCGTGTTCCGGGTACTGACGAAGGAAGCCGCGGACCATAATGTCGCCCGCGAACTTGTTGTCGGACACCGGAAGTCCTGCAGGTCGCCAATAGGGTCAATGCGTGGAGGCCCGTCTTCGTCAACGCCATCCCTACGCAGAAACACCCTGAGGCGCCCAAAGACGAACTGCTCCCAATTCGTCTCTTGCGAAGGGATCACGCGGTCTTGGTAGGATACGGACGGAATCGTGTCGCCAACCTTGCGAAAAACAAAGAGATCACCTGATCGCCACGATGCTGTGGAGGAAGGCAAGAGGTTAGAGTAGGCACACCGTTCAAATTCCGGGATCGCGTACTGTGTGTATCCTGGGGACATTCCTTGTTTCGCAAGTCCGCAGCCGGCGGCCAAGGCCAAGAGGTGTTTCCTCTCCTGATAGATGCCTGGACGGGTGAATTCCTGCGGGAAAGATATCATCATCAGCCCTCCTTTTGCAAGAAGGAGAGCGCCTGTCGTAAGGAAATGCGGAAGGGCATTACGTGACCACGGTGGGTCTATGAATACTAATGAATAGCGACTAAAATAGGGTTCGGCGAGGCCGCGCAGTACGTCGATATTGTGGAAACTTGCGCGCGGTGAAGCGAATTGGCTGAGAACGCGCAGGAGTTCTGAATCCACATCGAAAACCGATGTTCGTTTCGCCACCAGCCTAGAAAACGCGGTGCCCAGGGTTGGGCAGGCCACGAAGGCTGCGTCTCCTTGTGGGGACATAGACTCCTGCAGGAGAGTCACAAGCCGCTCACATGATTGTTGAGAAAACCACCACTGAGAGTAGACGGGGCTAGGCTCAGGAAGACCGTCAAGAATCTCTCGGATGGTTTCTTTGCCCTCCTCAGCCAAACGCAGTTCGGGCATATCTAACCGAGGGAGACTTGAGACGGTCGCGTTAAAGTCTGCATCAGTAATCGTGGCTATTCCCTGGCTGGTCACCCGGTAGTTGTTGTAACCGAGTGCCTTGGCAGTGCCCTCTTGGGTGAGCTTTCTCAGAGCCCTGTCGACCAACACGGGATCGGCGTTTAACGAGGACTTCAGGATGCCTGAGAATGTCCAATCTTCATGCGGAGAAGAGGCCATGAGAGCCAAGACGTGCGCGCGCACCCTTCCCGCCAGCTTGGGGTGCCCGAGCCACCGCCGCGAATCACAACCCCGTTCTCTCAGTTGCTTTCTCATGAGCAATGCTTCTGAACCGCGCAGCATTCTTGCGTTAGGGTGTTTCCACACTCACAACGCATTATAACTCCACGCAGGTTTCCTGCAACAAGGGAAGTTTTTCTGGCAACGAGGGCTGCGCTTGCCTAGCAGCCTATTTACAGGCGGACTCGAAGAGCACCTGTGTGGGGGCCGCCGCATGTAACTACTGGCAGCATAATGCCTTAGTCCTTAGGGGCCGTCTGGAACGTCTTGCCAGGTGCTTCGCCTCCCAAACTCTCCTACCGGAAAACGTCTCGGCATGCCGATGGTTAGACTGGTAGAGTGGGCGGCGCGGAGCCACCCGCGGGTTGGTTTATGCGCCCGGCGCGGCGCCATTGCGCTTGGGCGGATCGCGGCTTCTGGGTTTTTCGTTCTGGGATACTATCGAGACAAGGAGGTTTGACATGCTCAACGGGGCATACCGTTGGCTGCGCGCAGCAGCTCTGGTGGGGTTCATCGCACTGGTGGCCGTGGCGTTGTGGCGGCAATCGCGGGGCAATATCGTCGCCGGCATCTATCGCCAGCGTCTCGAAGAGCTCAGCGCCAATTACCAGCAGCTTCGCGGCCAGTACAACGAGGTTGTGCGGAAGACCGCCGTTACGGAGTTGGTCGTGGACGGCGGGCAGGTAAGCGTTGTCATTCGCACAGCCGCGGGCATTGTAGAGACGATCCCCACGCACCTCGACGCCAACCAGGAGGTTCACGTGGAGTACCTCGTGCAGGACGGCAAGCTGTGGATCCGCCGGGTGTACACGCTCTCGGACCCGGACTCCGCGGGCCAGGCGGCCGCGTCCGTGGCGATAATCAACCCAAGCCTCGCCCAGCCGTCATGGTCAACGGACCCCAACCTCAAGGGGATCAGCATCTTCCGCAAGAACCTGACTCCCGGCCGATGGGTCGTCACGACCACTGGCAACGCCGCCCTGGACCTGAAGAAGCTGCCCGAGGGCCAGTCCAGCCAGCTCGCCAGCCCGCCGGCGGTTCGCGACTTCCCCGCCATGGAAGCCCAAATCCGCGACGAGGTCGCCAGGCTCGGCCTAATGGACATTGCCAAAAACATTCTCGCCGAACCGTGACAGGACGCAGATGCGCGGAGTGCATTTCATCCTGGCGGCCGTCGTGCTGGCTGTGGTGACGGTCGCGTGGCTGGAGCCCCGCCCGGAGGTTGCGGACTTCGACCCGGCCACCGACGCGGCCTACAAGGACACGTGGTCCAAGCGCGTTCACATAACGTACTGGGAGAAGTGGGGCAGTTTCGAGGCCGAGGCCGCCCAGAAGATGGTCGACGCCTTCAACGCCGCTCAGGACGAGGTGTTCTGCCATTACATTCGCACCAGCCAGGTAGACCGCAAGGCCATGCTGGCGATAGTCGGCGGCCAGCCGCCGGACGTGGTGGGGCTCTGGTCGGACAATGTCGCGCCGTTTGCCGAGGCTGACGCGCTGATGCCGCTGGACGACCTGATGGCCGCGGCCGGGCTCGGCGACGACCACTACATACCAAAGTATCTGGAAATGTGCCGCTACAAGGGCCGGACGTACGTGCTTCCGACCGCGCCGGTTTCGACGGCGCTGTTCTACAACATCGACCACTTCCAGGCCAAGGCTGCCGAGCTCCGCGCCGCCGGCCTGGACCCGAACCGACCGCCCAGGACGATTGACGAGCTCGACCGCTACGCCGACGTGCTGACAGTCAAGGATCCTGACGGCACGCCGGTCATCATGGGTTTCCTGCCGACCGAGCCGGGGTGGTACAACATGGCGTATCCGTACTGCTTTGGCGGCGGGCTTTTCGACGCCAATGGCAACCCGACGCCGGACCTGCCCGCCAACGTGCGGGCGTTCGAGTGGCTCAAGGGCTACGCGACGCGCTACGGGCGCGAAAACACCACGCGGTTCCGCGAGGGGTTCGGCAACTTCGACTCGCCGCAGAACGCCTTCATCGACGGCAAGGTCTCGATGGTCCTGCATGGCGTGTTCTTTCCGCAGTTCATCGATCGCCACCGCCCCGCCCTGCGGTACGGCGTGGCGGCGTTCCCGTGCGCCGCCGGCGTGGCCGGGCCGCGAAGCTTCCTCACCGAGGACAACATCGGCATACCTCGCGGCTGCAAGAATCCCGAGGCGGCATGGAAGTTCGTGCTGTGGACGCAGCGGCGCGGCCTGGAGATTCTCAACCGGCTCCAGGGCAAGCACCTGCCGCTGACCGGCGTGCCCGATGGCTTCCGCATGGGCCACCCCAACCGGTTCGTCCAGGTCTTCGAGGACCTGGCCAAGTCGCCGGAGGCGTTCATCATCCCCACCAGTGTCGTATGGAGCGAATACCGCGACGAGTTCAATCGCTGCTTCGACCACATCTGGCAGTGGCAGCCGCCGGCTGACCAACTCGAGGGCGTGACAGGCGCCGCACGCGATGAAAAGGTCCGCCGCCTCACGCACGACGAGATCGTCCGCACACTGGGCCGTATGCAGGCGACGATAGACCAGAAGCTCCGCCGGAAGCTCCAGCGACTCGATCAGCGCAAAGCGAGGGCCCCAACATGACCGCCGCACGATGGCGCCGCTACGCGACGGGCTACGCCTTCATCCTGCCGTGGATACTGGGGCTGACGTTCCTTGTGGCTGGGCCTTTCCTGGCCGCGGGATACTTCAGCCTGTGCGAGTACCCGCCGCTGAAGGACCCCATGTACATCGGCACGGCCAACTACGCCGAACTGCTTGCTGACCCAGCCTTCGGGCGGGCGCTCGGGGTCACCATGCTTTACGCGGCCGCGGCAATCCCCCTGGGCGTTTTGCTCGCGATGACGCTGGCTATGCTGCTCAACGCCCGCATTCGCGGGCAGGCGTTCTACCGCGTGATCTTCTACCTGCCGCACCTGGTGCCGACGGTGGTTGTGGCGATCCTTTGGATGTGGATATTCAACCCGAAAGCGGGCCTGCTGAACTTCGTGATAGCGAGGCTCGTCGCGGCCGGCGACTGGTGGACGGGGCATTTCTTCAACGTGGCGGCCCTGAGGGCGGGCAAGCTGGCGTTGGCCGGCAGTGGCGCGGCCCTGGGCTGGCTCGCGATTGCGCCGCTGCTGGGCGTGGCGACGTGGGGTTCGCTCGCCCGGCGGCTGTGGCCTCACCAGAACAGCCGGCTGCGACAGCTCGTATGCCTGGCGGCTATTCTGGCGATCATCCTGGCGGCGCTGCCGCTTATCAGCGCAGCACTGCACACGCTCTGCCCGGTGGACATGCAGAAGCTCCGCTCGCCCGGCTGGCTTACCGACGGCGACCCGATGCCATCCGGTCTGCCCGGCGCGCCGTCGTGGGCGCTGTGGTCGCTGATAATCATGTCTATGTGGGGCGTCGGGCAGATGGCGGTCATTTACCTGGCAAAGCTCCAGGATGTCCCAGCCGAGCTGTACGAGGCCGCCGAGATCGACGGCGCCAACTGGTGGCGAAAGACTCTCAGCGTCACCATACCCATGATCTCGCCGGTGATCCTGTTCAACTTGGTGATGGCGATCATCGGCGCGTTCCAGATATTCGCCGAGCCATATATAATGACCGGCGGCGGGCCGGAGGACAAGACGCGATTCGTGGCTATGTTCGTCTACGACCAGGCGTTCCGCTACCACAGGCTGGGCTACTCCTCAGCCGTGGCGGCGGTGCTGTTTATCATAATCATCATCCTAACGCTCGTGGCGTTCCGCGTTTCCAGGAAGCACGTTCACTACTCGGGAAGGTAGGAGAAGATAGGAAGTAGTAGTTGGTAGATAGGAAGTAGGAAGAGAAAGGAATCGAAGCCCAGGGATAGCAATCCCTGGGAATGCGTTCGGGTGAACCGATGGTTCATGTTTGACTGCTCTACCGCTCAGGAATTATTGGGCTTGGAATAGATATGTCGATCGGCAACGGCAAAACTCCGTGGCATCTTCGGACAGTGGTACACCTGGTGCTGCTGTGCGGCGGGGCGTTCTTCGTGCTGCCGCTGGTGTGGATGGTCGCCACGAGCCTCAAGCCCCTCGATCAGACGCTCCAGCAGCCCGAGAGCATCCGCTCGGTGCTGCTGGCCACGGGCTATAGCACCACTCTCGACGGCAAAAAGTATGACGTGACACGCGAACGCAAGATCGACCTTGCCCCCGGCGAGGTGCTTTATATAGTCCGCCCGAAGCCGACAGCCGATGGCGGGCCGGCACTGCTGGCCGGCGAACTGACGCTGCCTTTCGGCCCGGAGGTCTGGAAGAAAAGCCCCGCGTTCACCGAGGCCGAACTCGCGCAGATGAACGCCCCGGTAACGCCCGCGGTGAAGGTCCTGGCCGGCGAGGGCAACCCGTTCGACCCCGCCACGGGCATGCTGCGCCTGCGTAGCGGGCGCAGCATCCCGGCGAGCGTCGTCCGCCAAGTACGCCGGCCCGCCGACGGTGGGGCGCTCTGGCTCGTTCGCCAGTGGATCCCCGCCGACACGGACACCAAGGGCGTGAGCTCGCCATTCGTCAAGATCGACCGCGCGTGGGACATCGTCGGCGCCGACGAACTGACTGCCGGGCCGAAGATCATCCCGGAAAACTACCCCGTCGCGCTCGAGCGCGTCCACTTCGCTCGCAGCCTGGCCAACACGCTGCTTGTCTGCCTGATGTGCGTCGGCGGGACGGTCGTCTCATCGGTCATCGTGGCGTACGGGTTTGCCTTCCTGGAGTTCCCCGGCCGCAGTGCGCTCTTCGGCCTGACGCTCGCGACGATTATGGTTCCCTTCGTCGTGACGATGATCCCCGTGTACCTCATGTGGCGCAGCGTCGGCTGGGTCGGCACGTTCAAGCCGCTGTGGGTGGGCACGTGGCTGGGCAGCGCGTTTTTCATCTTCCTGCTGCGGCAGTTCTTCCTGGGCCTGCCGAAGGACCTGCTCGACGCCGCCCGCATCGACGGGTGCAGCGAGTTGGAAATACTCTGGAACGTCGTGGTCCCGCTGAGCAGGCCGGTCATCGCGATGGTCGCGCTGTTCACGTTCCTCGGGGCCTGGAAGGACTTCATGGGCCCACTGATCTACCTGAGCGACCCGCGGCAGTTCACGCTGTCGCTTAGCCTCCAGAGCTTCGCCAGCGAGCACGGCGGCACGCCATGGCACCTGCTGATGGCGGCGTCAACGGTCTTCAGCCTGCCGCTGATCGTCCTGTTCTTCTTCGCCATGAAGACGTTCATCCGCTCAGTGGCGATGACGGGGATTAAGGGATGACTGATTGCGGATTGTCCCGGCGCGCCGGGACGGAATGCGGATTGGGGATTGGGGATGGCGGATTGGGAACCCCCAACGCTAATGAGCTACGAAGCCCAGGGATAGCAATCCCTGGGTCGGGCGACGGATGAGCTTGCTCTAACCCAACTTTCGCAGTTTGCTCCCCAATCGCGGATTGTTCGCGCTATTTTCG
>CAZSBS010000229.1:0-7882 GCA_964605095.1 uncultured Planctomycetaceae bacterium
GCCCGCCCGGCAGCCGCGGCCGGGGCCGCCCCCCATCGCCGCCCCGACGGGCCGGCAGGGGGCGCCGGCGTCGATGCCGCCGCCGCGGGCGCGTCGGTCTCGGCCGGCGGGGCGGTTTCCCTCGCTACGACCGGCGGAAGGGGCTCGTCGGACCAGGCCTGGGCTTCTGCCATCGACGGCGCGGCGTGCATGTCGGGCCGGTCCTCCCCCCCGAGCGGACCGGCTGATGAATTCGAAATCCCCTCGGCCGGAGCCAGCTCGGCGGAGGGCGAATCGGCGCTGTCAGCGGCAGCAGGTTCGGCCGGCAACTCAAACCGTGCCCAGTCCGGCAGGACGTCCCAGGAGGGCAGGGCCGCCGAGGCTATCGGTAGAGCGATTAAGGACGTCAGCGCCAGCAGCCAGACCACCTGCCGGGCGGCGGCGGATGCCTGGCGCATGGCCAGCACCACTGCGCCCGCCACAGCCAGCAGAACCACACTCTTGACGGCTGAGTCCAGCAGGACGGGCTGGGCGTCGAAGGCCAGCCGACGAAGCGATTCCAGGTCGATGTTCATGATTATCTCCCCTTGGTTCGGGCCTGGCGGATCAGCTCCGCCAGTCGCTTGAGTTCGTCATCGGATATGTCGGTATCCTTCTGCGCAAGGTGGGCGGTGACGGCCTGGCGGAGCGATCCGCCGAAGAAGGTATCCACCACGCGACGCATGGCCGACGGCCCGGCCGTCTGCCGCGACACAATCGGCTGATAGATGTACTCCCGGCCCTTGGCGTAGTGTTTGAGGTGGCCCTTCTCCTCAAGGATGCTCATCAGTCGGCCCAGGGCTCCGCGAGCGGGCGGCTTGGGGATCTCAGCCAGCACGTCCGAGATGGATGCCTCCCCGTGGGTGTAGACGATGTCCATGATCTGCCGTTCCCGCCTGCTGAGTTGCGATTGCGTGTCCATAGCTCGCGTTTCCTTTCCAGATAAGACGCACGGAACGAGCAAAGGTTACAGGGCAACATAAATAATTATGCGCCGTTCCCCGAACCCGTCAACGGTAAAGTAATAATTTATTATGCCATAAAAGTGTGCGTGTAATCAGCGGCTCGGGCTCGATCTCGGGCTTCGTCAGCGAAGTCATCTCGTTTCTCCCCGAGTTGAAGCAGTCGAAGGTTCGGTCGTGGCTGACGGCGACTCGGATGCGTATCGGGACGGGCTCTCGGCCGCAAGAGCCTTGAGCCTCTCGGCGACTTCCTTAGCCGCCGTCCGCACGGCCGGGTCGGCGTCCTTGAGCAGCTTGTCCAGCATTTGCCTGTATTCCGGCGTGGGATGTTCCCGCAATGCACCCATGACCATAAGGCGAAGCTTCGGATCATCGGCGTGTGCGAGCATCTCGACAAGCGGCGAGTCAGGTCGCGTGTGCTCCAGCCACATCGGGATATTCTCTAGCTTGCGATCCCTCTCGGTGGGTTCGGCCTGCTGCAAGTCACGGTACAGCCGCTCTGCCTCGGCCTGACGTTTGCCGCCATGTGCGAAGGATCTTAGTATCGTGACAAGCCGATCGCGTGAATCATACCCTTTGAGTATACGGGCGATGTTCTCAGGATGTTCTTCCACCTGCTGGACCAATTGGGCAATCACCTCGGCCTGTATGTTTGGTCCCAACTGGTACAGAAGATCCCCAGCTTGCTGGAAGTCGTCGAGGGCGATATTCGTTTCCTTCCATGCATCCACGAACATGCTCACCGTGGCTGTCTCACCCATCTTCAGCAGGTATCGCCACTGTGTCTCCAGGGCGTAATCGGGCGATTTCAGCCGGGCCAAGCGGGAGAATCGCGGCCAGTATTCCTTGGCCAGCCATAGGTCCATGAAGACGAAGTCGATCTCCGCCCGCCACCTCACGAACCCGTCTTCATAGAACTTGTCTGCCAGGTTCATCACGGCGTCCGCGTGCTTACGCCGGAATTCGCGGCCTGCGTCATCATTCAGATAGGCCAATAGATAGAGCCACTTGTTGGCTTCTGCTCCGGACATCCGGAGTTGTTCTTCCCACTCCAGCTCGCGCCCTTCGGCGCGCCAGTCTTGCCGCAGGAGGAACTTGTCGATGGCGGGCCCGCCGAAATAGGCCGCCGCCAGCATCGGATCGATGCTCCCCGCCCTGTATTGCCAGCATACCATCTCCGGGACGACCCGCTGCTGAATAGTCTCTGGCTGGATGTCGTAAAGCATCCAGACCGCGTGGACGACGGCGAACCCGCCCATGGGAAACGCCGGCGCACCGGCGCGGCCGCTTGCGGATCCACTGAAGAACGAGCCCTCGCCGCCAGTACCCACGCCGCCCGGCCGCTGGCTGTACCCGAACTGAAGCCGGCCGTTCATGGTCCACTTGAAATAGCTGAACGATCCGGCATTGCGGATCATCCCGATAGCTTCATCCACAAGGCGCTGCCGCGGCAGCTTGGGCGCGAGCAGTTCCACGGCCCGCCCGGCGACGCTGGGGGTCAGGTACTGTCGCTGCGTTTCGGCTTCGTCGCGAATGCGAGCGAACGTTCGCCACGCCGATTCGGCGTCGGTGACCTTGTCCAGCCCGTACCGCCAGGTCGCCCACGCGTCGAGCACTTCCATCATCCTGGGCTCGTCGTCCGCCGCCGTCCTCAGAGCTATCCACCCGTCCTCGTCATAGGTTTCAATGGCCTGGAACCACTGCGCGCCCACGCGGTAGTCCGCCAGACGTGCCTTGTCCAGCAAGGCATCGAGGCGTTTCTGGCGATCGGGAAAGATGACATCGAAGTAACTGTTGGCGCGGTAGGTCAGGTGGCTTCCGCCGCCGCCGCCGCGGCCGCCGCTGGCCAGACCCCACTGGCCGGCGTAGCGGACGCGAGCGTAGTAGGTCTTGCGCTGGCTGGGCCCTGTGGTCGTGGGCCTGCTTGGGCCTGGTCCCGGCCAGGACGGACGCTCGGGCAGCTCGAATCTTGCCCAGCGTCGATGGTTCGATGTCGATGTGCCCCAAGATCGGTACTGCGGGATTTCGACCTTGTCCGTTTCGTAATCCGCCGGAGGCTGGGGCCAGTACGGAACCTTGGCCTCGAACTCGTCAAGAGTCCCCGTGTAGGGCATCTTGCCAAGGCATACGCCGTTGACCCAAAGCTCCGCACCCTCGACGTTCGTGCCCCCGACGTTGATCGTGTACTCCACGATGGGCTCGGCCACGCTCTTGGAAAACAGCCAGCTCCCCGGCTGGTCGCTGCCGTTCAGCAGCAGGCCGTAGCCGATCAGCACGCACGCCATGAAGATCGTGCCGACGGTCGTCCGCCCGAACAGCATGATCAGCACGCTCAGCAACGCGCCCATTACGGCGCAAACGAACATGATGACGTTGGCCATCGCGTACTGCGGCCGGAGCTCATCGAGCATGCCCAGCAGCCCGCCCGTGCTCTGGTTGGTTGCCACAATGGCGATGATGATCGCCGCCGAGGCGCCGAGCACTGCCGCCTCGACGATGCATGCGGTCCGACCGGCGGAGGGCGCCGGCGACGGCAGGAACCGTCCGGTCCGATACCGCCTGCCGGTGAGCGACCAACCCTTGCGGCGTACCAGCCAGAGCAGCGCCCCAACTACGGCCACCAGGACGAGCCAGCTTATCACGCTCATTGCCACCCGTGCTCTCATGATCGCACCTCCAGTGACCTATGCAGCGATCGGCCGCCCAGGACCAGACTGACCAGCGCCGCCGCGTAAAGCAGCCCGCACAGCCAGGCGAGCCAGCCGTCGAGGCGGCGGACCATATCGAAACCAGCCAGCAGTGCACCCAGGATCCCGACGACCGCCAGGCTTCCGCCTTGGCTGCCCCTGGTGGGCTGGGCGCGGCGGATCCACGCGTAATGGCAGGCCGGGACGAGCAGCACGTAGAGCCCCAGCCAGATCAACGGCACCCATGCCTCGCGCGGCGCCATGATCGGAAAATACGGGCTTTGCAGCAGGTCGTGCAAACGGCTCCGCAGGCCAGTCCAGACGATCAGCCATGCGGGCACAAGGGCCGCCAACACGGACAGGGCGCTTGCGAGCATGACGTGGCCCCACAGAGCGTCGCGCGAGTAGCCGCGCGAGTAAAGAAACGCGAACTCAGGCGTCTCGAATCGCCCCAGCCTCCACGCCAGCAGCAGGCATTGCAGCAGCACGATCAGGCCCGGCCATGGGTCGCGAGCCGTCATCACGTCGGGCCAGGCAAGGCAATACACGCACAGGCCAAGCGAGCCGACCAGCGTCGCCGGCATCGCCTGCCGCCAGAAAATCCTGGTAAGTCCCCATCTCACAATCATCATTTCAATCCCTTTCCGGATTCCGCCAATGCCGCCGGTTGATGCTCGGCGATGGCCAGGTAGAGCGTCTCCAAACCGACGTTGCGGACCGTCGCGCCCGGCCCGAGGCGGCGGACCAGTTGGCCGTCGCTGACTCCGTTGCACTTGACCCACGCGATGGCCATGTCGCCCTGACGCGTCGAGCCCAGCACCGTCGCCAAGCCCCCCAGCTCCGGCAGGGAGATGCCCCCCGACATCTCCACCTGCCGGATGTTCTCCCGCAGGTCTTCCAGCGGGGCGTGCAGAATAAGCCGCCCGGCGTCGATGATGGCCACTTCATCCGCTATGCGCTCGACGTCGGCAATAACGTGCGTGGTCACTATTGCCGTTGCCTCGCGCTCGTTCACATGATCGCGAAGGGCGTCGTAAAGGGCCTTGCGGGCGGCGGGGTCCAATCCGTCTGCCGGCTCGTCAAGAAGGATCAACTCGGGCCGGCATGCCAGGGCCAGGCTTGTGAGCACCCATCGCCGCTGACCCTTGCTGAGGGCGCCATATGGCCGCCTGAGCGAGAGCCCCCGCCGCTTGCAACACTCCCGGAACAACGTCCTGTCAAAGGTCCGTGACGCGCCCGCCTGAACACCCTCCAGCAAAGCGGGCGTCGCCCAGTCCGGCGGCTCGCATCGGTCCCCGACATAAGCGACGCGCCCGGCCCCGCCGGCCGGCTGAGACCGCGCCGGCGAGCCAAGGACGAACACCTGCCCGCCGGTGGGCTCGATCAGCCCCATCAGGATACGCAGCAAGGTTGTCTTGCCGGCGCCGTTTGGGCCCAGCAGCGTCAGTATCGTTCCCTTCGAGACATCCAGGCTCAGACCGTCCAAGGCCCGCACCGCCCCGAAGTCACGCCTCAACTCGACTGTCCGCACCACATGATCGCTCATTGTTCCGGTCCCATTTTGTTGGCTTCCGACTCGATGATCCTGAGCACCTCATCCTTTGGGGCGCCGATACGAAACGCCTCGGCGAGCATTCGCCTGGCCATGTCGGCGATGGCCTTCTGGCGGACGGATTGAGGGGTGGACCCGTGATTGACCGAGACGAATACCCCCTGCCCGTGCCGCATGACAACCAGCCCGGCGTGCTGGAGTTCCTCGTATGCCTTTACGACCGTCCGCGGGTTGATCTTCAGCTCCTCGGCGAGCGTGCGAATGCTGGGCAGCCGATCTTCCTGGGCCAGTTGCCCGGAAGCGACCTGGTACTTGATCGCCTCGACGATCTGGCGGTAGATCGGCTCGCCGCTGTGATGGTCAAGATGCAGATACATGGCTCACCTTAGTATTAACTGTATTACATCATATACAACAGCAGGAGCGCCGTCAAGAGGGTGTCGAAGTTTTTTTTCGAAATCCTTTCGAAGCCGGTCGCCTGTGTAGTGGCCCAGGCGGCAGTGCAGGTCGCATTTTCGGAATCTGACCGGTAGTGCGACACGGGTTTGCCCCCGTCAGGGCAGGCGTCTTGGTAGTGGCGCGGAGTTAACGCGTGCCTCCGTAAACAGGTGCGCCGAAGCGGGCGCGTGGCCGGAGCGATGACTGTCTGACAAGCGAACAGTCGCGCAGATCAGGCCGCCAGCCGCACCGAGATCTCGAGGACCGGCAATCGCGGGTCGTCGCGATAGTGCCTTCGGCGGACCTCGATCTGCAGCTGGAGTTGGTCCCGTGTCCTGAGCGGAATGGGCTCCGGAAGAACACGGCCCTCCCATGCCTCTTGGGGTGTCCGTCCATACAAGGCGCTGTGCGCGCGATGCTCGTTGAACCAAGCCCCAAACTGGTCGAGCCGACGTTGGATCCCTCTCTGCGTGAGGCCCGTAAGCACCAGCCGCCACCATATGCGAAACGTCCGGAATGCGCGTTCCAGCTTGCCGTTCAAGTAAGGCGCTCGGACCCTTCCCTGAACCGCGATGATGCCTGTCTTCTTCTTTACGCAACGGAACTGCCGTCGGAACTGCGTGCCATGGTCGGTGATAACGAACCGGGGCTTGCCGAACGTCTTCGCCGTGCGGCGCACCAGGGCAGCCATCTCGCGTGCTCGTGGCGTGCGGTTGTAGACACGCAGACACAGCAGCCGTCGGGAGAAGCCATCCAGGATCACTGCCACGCTGAAACGCAGCCAGAGAATCTGCACAGACAGCAGGTCGATGTGCCAGACCCGGTTGATCCACTTGGGCCTGAGCAGGTGATACGGCTTCTTGCCCATCGGCAGAGCCATCGCTGGTCTGGCCGGCCGACTTGGCTGTCCGGGCCTGGGCTCTCGAAGCACCCGCTGTACCGTGCTGCGGCTGATCTGGACGCTGGCCCGGAGCATCTGCCGCGCTATTGAACGTGTGCCGAACTCCGGTTCCGGGCAAAGCCGCCGCAGCTCGTGGACTGCCCAGCGAACCGCATCGTCGATCCGGTTCCAGACCACGGCTCCATGCAGCAGGCTCGGACGGCCCTTTCCCTCAGCAGCCTTGATCCACGCGCGAACCGTGTTGCGATGCAGCACGAAGTGCTTTGCGGTTTTCTTGATGCTCCATCCTCGCAGTCGCCGGAGCTGCAAGATAGCCAGCCGCGCCCGGGCCAGCTGATAGGCTTGGCTCAAGATGATGGCCATGGAATCGACCAGACGAAGCACAGTGGCGGACGAAAGCAGGGACATTCCGACCTCCATCATTACGAACAGGCCGGGATGATAACGGATCCGTCCGCCATGCTCAAGGTCATCGCAACAACCGCACCAAAAAGAAGTTCCAGATGCTGAGCAGCCTGTGCACGATCCGCTGGGCCACTACAGGCGCAACCGAATATTCGGACCATACGGGATGTACAGGGACATCCATTCTACGGCAATTCTGCCTATTATTAACCTGGAGACGAGGAAGGCTTGAACTGACGACGGAGTCGACAGATAATCAAGAATCAGAGGCCCACGATTGTCGTAGGCCAAAGTCGTATGGGAAATCTACGTCGATGCCGATTTGCGCCCCAAACCGCGTTGGTCCACATCAGGTTCCAGGCAATCTGGTCCGCGCGCTGCGCCGCCACGCTGACCAACGCCCGGATCGGCCTGCATTCGTGCATCTCGACGACGACTCATCCGATCACCCCAGCTTCACGTATGCCCAGTTGGATCGACGAGCCCGAGCCATCGCGGGTCGCTTGCAGGACATGGGCTTTGCCGGACAGCGCGTGCTGCTGGTCTATCCGCCTGGCCTCGACTTCGTCACGGCTTTTTGGGGCTGCATGTACGCCGGTTGCGTAGCAGTGCCAACGTCCCCGCCGCATCGCCACCGCATGGGCGATCGCTTCCAGGCCATCATAGCCGATAGCGGGGCCCGCGTTGTCCTGAGCACCGCCTCTGCCGCAGCTCAACTCCGGGTCATGGCCGAGGCGGAAGACAGTGGCCAGGCGGCCACTTCTTCCCGGATCCCGTGGCTCGCCACCGACGAGATCCCCGACGTCCTGGCCGATCTCTGGAACGAGCCGGCCATCGCCGCCGACGCGCTGGCCATGCTCCAGTACACCTCCGGCTCGACCAGCCAGCCCAAGGGCGTCATGCTCACCCACGCGAACCT
>CAZSBS010000230.1:0-7876 GCA_964605095.1 uncultured Planctomycetaceae bacterium
GGCCGGGAGAGCCAACTCGCTGTTGGCGGTGACCGCAAAGCTGGTCGTGGAGAAGTCGCCGCCGCTGCCCAGCGGTTCGTAAGTGGTGGCGATGCCATATTTGCCCGTCAGGTAACCGCCCACCGCAGCTTCTTCCTCTGAATTCAGCATACGATCATAGGTAATGATTTCGGCGATATCCAAATTGGCCAGCCAGCTGTTGTTCTGACCGCCGATCTGATAGCCCACCGGAGATGTGTTGCCGTTGTTGACGTCGATCTTCAGCACCATGTATTCGTTAATGGTGCCCATGTCGAAGTTGCCACTACTCAGCGGGGTGCCGTTCTTGGAGACTGCGTCTGGGTTCTGGTCGGGCCAGAAGTTCGTGGCGCCGTTGCCAAACAGGTAGCCCGATGCCCGGTCGTCGTTCTGGTGGCCTAATACGGCACCGTAGTTGCTCCATGTTGCATTTTCGGGCGCGGAGCGGAAGACGTAGTAGTGCTCTTTGGCGAACATCGTGCCACTTGCGTTCAAAGTCGCACCGCGGAATTGCACGGCGGGCAGGCCATTAACCTGGTCGGTGGCCATCACGGGCGTGCCCGTAGCGCCGATATTGGTGGCCGTGTGTTCGTTGCCCGAGAGGTCCGCCCATGTGGTGACGGCTTCGCCATTGCCAAGGGCCAGTTGCGAAGCATCGAACCAAGCCGTAAGCCCGTCGGTCACCGTGAGGCCAGCAACACTACTGAGCGTCAGCGTGCCGCCCGTGAGGGTGAGGGTGCGGGCCACGTCGGCATTGCGCAGGTTATCGCCGCTGGCCAGGAAAGCGCTACCGGCGCCCGGGGTCCAGACAAACTGGTTTTTGCGGGAATCTTCCAGGGAGCCGGTAATCGCCAGTGCGTTGGTGCCGGCGTTTACTGTGCCGCCGGACAGCGTGGCTGTGCCGGCCGTCGCTCCGGAACCGACGTTCACCGTGCCGCCGGTGACATTGAGGGCACCCGCGGTGGCATTGAGGTTCGCGGTGCCGCCGGCGGGAACGTCCAGTTGCACGACCGTTCCGGCGCTGACGGTCAGCGCTCCGGCGTTGACAGTCGTGGCGCCGGTGTAGGTGTTCGGCCCGCTAAGGACCAGCGTGCCGGTGCCGGCCTTGGTTAGCGCCATGCCGGTGCCGCTGATCTGCCCGCTCACGGTGAGCGGGTTGGCGTTATCGCTGTTGACCTTCCACGTCTGGCTGGCGCCAAGGATCACGGGGGCGCTGATGGTATGAGCACCCGACCCGGGATCGACGGTCACGCCGGCAGAGCCGATAGTCAAGGAACCGGCTGTGCCTTGGGCGATGCCGACCGAAGAACTCGCACCGGAGGTGAATATGAGGCAGTTGACATCAAAGTCGGTGTCCAGCGTCGTGTCGAGGTTCGCCGTAACATCGTCGAAGAGCACATCGTATCCGCTGGTCGGCGGCAGAGCCAGCATAGTGGGAGCGGTTCCCGCCGGGGTGTTGCTGAAGTTGGTGGGAGCCGAGGCATCCCAACTCGTGGTGTTCCCGCCGACCCAGTACGCGGGGTTGGTGAGCAGGCCCACAAGCTGGAAGCCGCTAAGCATTGCCCTATGGGTGGGATCGCCAACAATGCCGATGGTGATGTCGTTGCTCAAGTCGGGCTGTACGCTTTCGAAGAGCACGTAGTTAGTTCCTTGAACCCACGTTGACGCGTTCCCGCCTCCACCACCATTATCAGCAATCTGGGTCGTCCCGTTACTCACCACGTTGGTTGTCGTGAACGTGCCGAGTGACCCTGTCTCGTTAGCGTAGTAGCTGGCGATGTACAGGTCGTACCTTTGGCCGGCGCTGAGGTCGCTGATTACCAGGTTGTACGGATCAGCATGACCAAATTGAAAATAGGCACTGCTGAGCATGGTGAGGGCGGGGCTGCCCCACCCGTTGTTCCCCTGGCTGCCGGTATCAGTGGTGAAGTCCACGGTAGTGGCGGCACCAGTGGAGTCCAACAAGTCGTCCATGAAAAAAGTACTAGCCCCCGTCGTATTCCACGTATCGCCGAGGCCTCCGGCGGGGCCGACGAGCCCGGATCTGACAACGCCATCAACGTTTACGTTGATGAGCGTCTGGGCGTCAGCCGGGGCCGGCACGGCGAAGGATGCCGCGACCAGGGAAAGGACAAACAACACGTTGGTGAATTGACTTTGCGACCGTTTCATGCCTCTTCTCCTAGAAAATGGTACAGGAACCGCTCTGACGGACTCGCTTGGCAGTCGTCGCGGCTTTTGCTGCCTCCACGCACACTGCCAGCCTCGCTTGCAACAACTCCGACTAGAGGAAATCTCCAAACTGAACTATGTCCGCATTCTAAACCTGAAAGCTTCTTTTGTCAACATCATTTTGCTTTTTATTACTATGGTTTTCATGTTTTTGTGTTATGTCTTTTTGCGACAGGCGGTTGAGGGAGCGGGGGGAAAGAGTTTTTTCCGGTCATAGAAGCATATCTCACGCAGAGGCACGGTCTCGCCTACCCCGTGTTGGTCGGGAGGTCGCTGACCCACAGGGTTCCTGCGGAAGAGCGATGAGAGGGGAGGCAGGGCATCGTCGGCAACCCAATTGGGGATTTGGGAGGGGGAAAGGGGTCAGAAAGTGGTTTTGGAATGGTTTTGAGGCTGGAATCGGTTGGAAAGCGGGGCGAAAGTGGGGTTTGGGAGTGGTTTGGAATCCTGCGCGATTTCGGGGTGTGCAGAAGAAAAGTTGCTCACGGCTGAAGCCACTCGTCAGCCCTCTTCCCCGCCCTCCATGCCGAGTTGGCGGAGCTTGTTGCGGAGCGTGTTGCGGTGGAGCCCGAGCAGGTCGGCGGCGGCGGACTGGTTGCCGTGCGTCTCGGCCAAGGCCCGGCGGATCAGGATCCGTTCCAGCGGCTCGACCGCCCTGCCGAACTGGCCCGGGCCCGGCGGCAGCGAGTCGAGATACGCCTCGGCGGCTTGGTCGATCCGCGAGGCGGCATCCGGGCCGGGGCCGCCGACGGCTGCCCTCACGGCCGGGGGAAGATGGTGCGGCAGAATCAGGTCCCCTAAAATGCCAAACGAAATGGCGCCCCCATCACTCTTGGTGCAGAATACGTTGGTCCACCCACTGCCCGACCGGAGGGGCGGATCGTCAGCCTTGGCATACAGGCCAAGGATGAAGTCATCCGCCGGCAAAGTGTCGCCTACTCCTCCTGTGGAAAAGTCCCAGCCCTGCGCGTTATGCACGCTGTTAGCGGAAGGCCCGCCCAGCGCAACAGCGACGGGCGTGCTGCTGCCGTTAAGGCTGTAACCATTACCAGTGACGTCGGTCCCGGTGCCGTCATTAAAAGACCAGTTGGCAATGAGTTCTGCCGACACGGGGCTGGCGACGAGAACAATCGCCGCAAGCATGGAAAGGACAAACAACATGTTAGCGAACAGACTTGGTGACCGTTTCATGCCTCATCTCCTAAAAATGGTACAGGAACCGCTCTTCTCCTGCGGACTTGACTTGGCAGTCGTCGCGGCTTTTGTCGCCTCCGCGCACGCTACCAGCCTCGCTTGCAACAACTCCTAATCCAAATAAACAACTGCTTACTATAGCCATACACTACACCCAACTGCTCTCTTTGTCAATGTTTTATTGGTTTTTTGGGTTCTCATCCAGAAAACGTGGTGAACAAGATGCTTGTGTTGCCGCATAACCGTGTTGCGTTTAACGCTTTACAGCCACCGGCAGGCAGGGGTATATTCTGCCTGCCATCGCGGAGGGTAGGGCAACGCTGGCGAGCGACCCGAGCGCCGCGACGGTGCCATACGGCACGGGCGGTTTTCCTTAGTGAAGACCGCCTGTTTGTCAATATGCCGTTGGCCTTAAGCGATAAACGCATTCTGTTTCTTCTTCCTGCAAGCCCTAACATCCTCCGAGCACGTTTTTGGGATGAGAACCAGAATAAGGACTCCGCCGACGATGAAGGCGATGCCGGCAAGCGTGGCTAGGGCAATAACCGCAAGGTAGGTGAAGCGCCTATGAGTCCTGGAGCAATAGCCGCCCCAGTTGTTCCCTGCCCAACCGACATAGCAGGACATCAGCAAGGCCGGACCCAGGAACTGGTCGGCGAATTCTTTATGCCCGGTGCCCGCTGCGACTACTCCAGCCACCATGACCGCTGCCGTGACTGCAATGAGTACGAAGAGGACGAACTTGATTCGTTGGTAACCCCATTGGCATTGGCCCTTGGCGAAGATTCTAGTGTCGGCGTGTCTCTCCCGCAATGTCAGCGTCTTTGATTCGCTTCCGGGCCGGTCGTGGCAAATCCCGCCCGGGGCGGGTATGATGCTCGGCTTATGAAACTGCCAACCGTTGCCATCGTGGGCCGGCCTAACGTCGGCAAGAGCAGCTTGCTGAATCGTTTGGTCGGCCAGAGGATTTCGATCGTAGACCCGACGCCTGGGGTAACTCGCGACCGCATCAGCGTGCCGTGCCCCATCGGCGATGGCTACGTCGAGTTGGTGGACACCGGCGGGATCGGGATCGTCGATCACGACGACCTGACCGAGCACGTCGAGAACCAGATCGCCTATGGCCTGGCCGAGGCGAACCTGTTGATCTTCCTGGTCGATGCCCGCGAGGGCGTCACGCTGCTGGACCGCCACGTGGCCGAGCGACTGCGGCGACTGGCCGTGCCGGTGATACTGGTGGCCAACAAGATTGACGAGGTGGGCATGTCGGCTGAGATGGGCGAGCTGAACTCGCTGGGCTTCGGCGAGCCGATCCCCGTTTCCGCCCACCACGGCACGGGCATGGACCGGCTTGCCGACGCGATCGCCCGCGTGCTTGGCGAGCTGCCCGCCCGCCCGCCGGAAGAGGCCGTGATGAAGCTGGCGATAGTCGGCAAGCGCAACGCCGGCAAGAGCACGTTTATCAATGCCCTGGCCGGTCAGGAGCGTGTGATAGTCTCGGAGACGCCCGGCACGACGCGAGACAGCGTGGATGTGACCGTCGAGATCAGCGGGCGGAAGTTCATGCTCATCGACACCGCCGGCGTCCGCAAGAGGCGTCGCATCGTCCAGCAGGACATCGAGTTCTACAGCTACCACAGGGCCCTTCGCAGCATCCGCCGGGCCGACGTGGTGGCGCTGATGATCGACGCGTCCATGCCGGTCAGCAAGGTCGACAAGGACCTCTCACGCGACATCATCGACCAGTTCAAGCCCGTGGTGCTGGTTGTGAACAAGTGGGACCTGACCCACGGCCAGGCCGCCGGCGAGGACTACGAGGCGTACTTCGACAAGGTCTTCCCGGAGCTTACCTACGCCCCGATCTGCCTGACCAGCGCCACGACGGGCCTGAACATCCATCAGACCATCAGCATGGCTGAGCAGCTTTTCGACCAGGCCCGGCTGCGGGTGCCGACGGCCCGACTGAACGCCGTGATCGAGCAGATAACCGCCCAGCGCGGCCCCAGCCACAAATCGGGCACGAAGCCGCCGAAGATCCTCTATGTCTCGCAGATCACGACGTGCCCGCCGACAATCGTCTGCTTCGTCAACGACGTGCGAAGTTTCGACCGCGGCTACCAGCGGTTCCTTGTGAACCAGCTACGCCTGCACCTGCCGTACTCCGAGGTGCCCATCCGCGTGTTGTTCCGCTCGCGCCGCGAGCACGAAGGGACCCGCGGCCAGGGCGGACATATTGCCGAGGCCGCTGAGGCCGCTAAGGCTGCTAAGGCTATTGAGGCTGCCAAGGCTATCGAGGCCGAGGACATGGACTTGTCACGCCAGGACCGGGAAGAGCAGGCCGGCCGGGAGATTCCATCTGACGAACCGCCGACGGTCCCTGATGAAAGGCTGGCCCATGCCGGCGGCGACCGGAAGCGTCGCGTCCCCAGCCGGGCTGCCCGATACGCCAAAGCCGGCAAGCACCCGCGAGGCGGCAAGCCCGGCAAGTCTCCGCAGGGCGCTAAGCCTGGCGCTGGCAAGTACAAGGGCGGCGGCGTTACCGGCGGCGGCAAAGCGCGTCCGCTTGGCGCCAGGCCCAAAGGCAAGGGCGGCTTGCCAAAGCCGGCCGGTCACACCGGCGGCCCGAAAGGAAGGGGCTCCAAAGGCAGCGGACCAAAGGGCTCCGGACCAAAGGGTCAAAAAGGCCCAAGAGGCCCGCGGAAACGCCGACCTTAGCCCGAAGTTCCAGCTTTTCTCGGGGGTAATTCTGCCATAAGCGGTGGCTTGTCCGCGAGGTGCTGGCCTGTCAAGTCCGCAAGATCCGCGAGCGGGTCGGCCTGCGCGTGGGCAGGGTGCTGGACCGTTTCAAGATGGGCAAGCACTTGCGGATCGAGATCACCGATACCTCGTTCGGCTACATGCTGGCTGACCGGGCGACGTGCAGTACATCATCCATCCCGGCGCCAATTCTGGCGAGGACGACGCCGTGGTAATTGGCGTACGCGTGCAGATGAGTTTTTGACGACCGACATGGCCGGCATTACCGCACTGTCCGGGAGAACCCCACTCAATTTGGCTTGGTTCGGGACCGGGATTGTGGTATTACGATATATTGAGAACGTAATATTCTCAGAGAAGAGGAAAGCAACGATGCATATGGCTGACGCACTGATTTCGCCCGCGGTTGGCGGGACGATGTGGGCTGTCGGTGGCGGGCGGCCTTGGACCGGGGGCGGCTGCGCGGCGTCGTAGGCGTTTTGCCAAGAAGCCAGGAAGCGTCGAAAGGGCCTCGGTCATGGCCGACATTTACAGCAAAGCGGCCGACATAGGCTGGCTCGACCGCCTGGCCAGCCGGGATACGCCCCTTCATCGCATCGATCCGCGAGCCAAACTGCTGACCACGCTGGCGTTCATTGCCGTCACCCTGTCATACGGCAAGTACCAGCTTGCGCCGCTGATGCCGCTTGCGATCTACCCAGCCATGCTGATCGCCCTGGGCGACGTGCCGGTTAGGTTCATCGCGCGCAAGCTGCTGGTCGTCTCGCCGCTGGCGGTCTTCGTGGGCCTGTTCAACCCGCTGCTGGACCGCCAGACGGTTATGACGCTTGGGCCGGTCGCGATTTCGGGCGGCTGGGTGTCGTTTGCGTCGATCCTGGTGCGGTTCGTGCTGACTGTCAGCGCCACTTTGGCGCTGGTTGCCGGCACGGGCATACACGGCGTCTGTCGCGGCCTGGAGAGGCTGGGCGTGCCGTCGGCGTTTACGGTGCAGGTGCTGATGCTCTATCGGTACCTGTTCGTGCTGGTGGCTGAGGGTTCACGGATGGCGCGTGCCCGTGCCCTGCGGTCCGTGGGCGGGCGGGGAATGGGATTGCGGACCCACGGCGCGATGCTGGGCAGCCTGCTGCTGCGCACGCTGGACCGCGCCCAGAGGGTCCACGCGGCCATGTGCTGTCGCGGCTTCGACGGGCGCGTCCGCACCATCGAGCCGCTGCGTTTTGGCGCGAAGGACGCGGCGTTCCTGGCCGGGTGGCTGGGCGCGCTGGCACTGTTGCGCGTGTTCGACCTGCCCGGGCTGCTCGGTGCGATTGCGACCGGAGGCGGCAGATGAGCCATCACATTGTGGAAGCCACGGACCTCCGCTACAGCTACTCCGACGGCACGGAGGCCCTTTGCGGCCTGTCGTTCCGCATTACGCACGGCGAGTCGGTGGCCATCGTGGGCGCCAACGGTGCGGGCAAGAGCACACTGCTCCAGCACCTCAGCGGCTGCCTGCTGCCGGCAACCGGCACGGTGCTGATAGGCGACACCATCCTGACGGCCAAGACCCTCGCCATCGTTCGCCGCACGGTGGGGATGGTGTTCCAGGACCCCGACGACCAGTTGTTCATGCCGACGGTATTCGCCGACGTGGCGTTCGGGCCGGTCAACCTCGGCCTGCCGCCCGACCAGGTGC
>CAZSBS010000231.1:0-7854 GCA_964605095.1 uncultured Planctomycetaceae bacterium
GCAAGAGTGCCAATCAGGCAAAGCGGGACAATGCAAAAGGAGCCAAAAGGAAGGCTAAGGAGAAAACTATGAGGAAGACAATGTTTCGCAGAGCAACAGTGTTGTGTGTGACGGCGATCGCCGTCCTGGTCATGGGCGGCACGGCCCACGCGGCCATGGTGACTTGGGACTTGGCCCAAACCATCACGGGTGCGTCCAACATCCAGTCCGCCGGCGTGACGGATCTCGCCGGCGCCAACTTCGGGCGCACCACGGGCACGACCACCATCGTCAACAACGGATCCGTTGATATCGAGTTCAAGTCGCTCAACTCTGGCCAGAACGTCACGCTGTCGAATGGCGTGAACGTGGCTGCTGCTAGTGCGTGGGGAAACTGGGGTGGCAACGGCGGCATCTCGGGCGTGGGCGGCACCTTCGAAACCGTGCTCGATTACAACCTCGGGATCGAGGAAGGTAATCCGTTGTCGGCTACCATTACCTTGTCGGGTCTTACCAGCGGAACGCAGTATCAGATTCAATTCTTCGCGGATTCCACCGGTAGCAACACCCAGAAGATCTCGGGCAGCGATTCGATGAATTCGCTCACCGGGAAGTTCGTCACGGGGACTTTCACCGCGGATGCGACTTCTCAGGTGCTGACCGTCACCTATACCGACAATAATTTCGCGGTCGCCAACGCGCTCACGATCGGTGTCATTCCCGAGCCGGCGACGCTCGGCCTGCTGGCCCTTGGCGGCCTGGCGATGCTGAAGAGAAAGCGGCAGTCCTGAACCCTTCGAGGGAATCTGCTGCCGCCCGAGCGGATGGAGATTCGGTCGGAAGAAGTACAAGGGCGTCGCCCAGGGCCTGCTCGGGAGCCGGCCTTGGGCGACGGCGTTCGTAGGGGACGCTGCATGCCGGCGTCAGGTAAGTGTTCAAGCAATCTTTCCAGTAGAGCAGGCAGACCCGGGTACCCCAGATGGGATGCCCAAAGGAGAGAATCCATGAGAAGCAAGAGTGCTCTGGGGCTCGCGGTGTCCCTGGCGACCGCAATCGCCATCTTGGCCGGCACGGCTAACGCCGCCACGGTAACGTGGGGCTCGGTCGAAACCATCACGGGCGGTTCCAATATCCAGTCCGCCGGCGTGACGGATCTCGCCGGCGCCAACTTCGGGCGCACCACGGGCACGACCACCATTGTCAACAACGGATCGGTTGATATCGAGTTCAAGTCGCTCAACTCCGGCCAGAACGTCACGCTGTCGAATGGCGTGAACGTGGCTGCTGCCAGTGCGTGGGGAAACTGGGGTAACAACGGCGGCATCTCGGGCGTGGGCGGCACCTTCGAAACCGTGCTCGATTGGAACCTCGGGATCGAGGATGGTAATCCGTTGTCGGCAGCCATTACCTTGTCGGGTCTTACCAACGGAACGCAGTATCAGATTCAATTCTTTGCGGATTCCACCGGTAACAACAGCCAGACGATCTCGGGCAGCGATCCGATGAATTCGCTCACCGGGAAGTTCGTCACGGGGACTTTCACCGCCGATGCGACTTCTCAGGTGCTGACCGTCGCCTATACCGACAATAATTTCGCGGTTGCCAACGCGCTCACGATCGGCGTGATGTCCACGGTGGCTAGCCTGGACCTCTATTGGGACCTTAACGACACCGAAGCCGGTGCAGGCGGCGGCTCGGCCCCGGCCGGCGTCTGGAACGCCGGCAACGCGTACTGGAATCCCAAAGCCGACGGCACGGGTTCTGCGGCGGCATGGACGGGAGGTAAGCGGGCGGTCTTCGCGGCCGGCTCGAACGCAACAGACCCTTACATGGTTGACGTGGACGGCACGCGGGACATTGGGGGCCTGAGGTTCGAGGAAGGGGCGGTCACGATCGTCACAACGACAGCCGGCCAGTTCCGGCTTGTCGACGACGGCGACGCGGAAGTCGCCGCCGGGCTGACGGCGACGATCCAGACTGCCATCACCGAGGACGCCACGCCCCGCTCACTGACCAAGAAGGGCGACGGCACGCTTGTGCTCTCCCCCGGCGCCGTGGCGTACTCTGGTGGCACGGCCGTCCGCGCCGGCACGCTTCAACTGGGCGGCAACGACGTGTTTGACGGCAATTCCGTCACGGTCGCAGGCAACGCGGCGGGCGTGACCGCCACGCTGGACCTCAACGACCACGACGACACGGTCTCCAGCCTCACCCTCGGCGGAGCGGGCGCCACCAGCGGCGCCGCGGTGATCACCGGCGGCACGCTGACCCTCGGCGGCAACGTCGCCTACGACAGCACCAACAATCCCCTGGGCGCGACGATCAGCGGCAAGCTCGACCTCGGCTTGGCCACCCGGACCTTTACTGTCAACGACAGCGCGACGGCGGCAGACGACCTGACGATTTCGGCCGACATCTCCGGCACGGGCGGCGGGCTGACCAAGGCCGGCGCGGGAACGCTGGTGCTCTCGGGCAATAACACCTACGACGGCGTGACGACGGTCTCAGCCGGCATGGTGGTGCTTTCCGGCGACAACAATGCCGCCACCGGCGGTACGACCATCAATGCTGGCGTCGTCCAGTTCGATTCGCCGGCCTCAATCAACGGCACGGCCCGCGACGTGACGGTCAACGCCGGCGGCATGGTGGTGTTCGGTTCAGCCTTCGGCGATGCCGACATCCCGGCCGCGTTGTCGGATCGAATTGTGGCCAGTTCGGCGGGCGTAATTGCCGCGGACAACCATGCCACGGCGGACTTCGACTTCGGCACGGCCGGCCTGAACACATTTCTTGGGGCGTTCGGCAGCGTGACCTATACTGGCACGCTGACGCCGGGCAACAATGTTTATCGCCTCGGCGGCGGCGGAACACTGACCATGGGTACGGCGCTGACCGGCGACAGGGACTTGGTCATCGCTGGCCCCGGCACGGTGAATCTCAGCGCCACCAACACCTTCACCGGTGACGTGACGGTTAACGGCGGCACGCTGAACATCGACGCGGCTGGCGACCTGAACGGCATCGCCCGCACCGTGACCGTCAATTCCGCGGGCACGTTGAATCTCGCCGTCGCAGACGGCGTCAACAACACGGACATGGCGGTCGACGGCACGGCCAACGTGACCGCCGCCAACGCCGTCAACGGCGCGACCGTCTCCGTCAACACCGGCGGCACGCTCGCGGCGACCAACGCCACTGGAACCCCCATGGGTTTCGCCAACGCCTTTACCGGAAGCACCATCGTTCTCAACGGCGGAACCCTGAAATTCAACGCCAGCCCTCTGGGAAATACAGCGTCGATTACCACGACGGTTGTCGGCGGGAACATTCTCGTCAATGCCGACAGCACCCTGAACAATTACGATAGCCGGCAGGGCCGCTATTTGAACTTGATCCAGTTCGGCAAGCTTGATTTCGCCGCCGCCGATCCGGTCGCCAAGCCCAACGGCTACAAGTTGGAAAACTCAAGCCTGGGGCAAAAGATCAATTATCAGCCGTCCAAGATCTGGACCGCCTTTGTTGGCTCCACGATTTCCAACAACGGCTGGCTTTACCTGAACAAGTCCACATCGGCTGAAAACTACGAGGATTACACCTATCTGGACACCACGGCCATCCGCGCCGGCAAGAAGCTCACGATCACGGAAAACGTTGGGGGCGACCAACTCATCGGAGCTGAACTCAAAAACTCGTTGGGTGTCGCCATGCTGGGTGGGGCGGAACTGCTCGGCGCGCCCTCGTTCACCATGCTTGACGCGTCCGACCTCACCGCCACGCATTTCACCGACAACTCGACGTTCGACACGACCAGCGGCCTGTGGAGCCGGTCGGGCACGACCACCATCACGGCCACGCTGGCCAACGGTGCCGGCTCGCTGGCCGTCGGCGGCAGCAGCCTCTCATTCGCCGCCGAGGATGCAGCCTATGTCAGCCTGACGGGCCTGACAATTGACGCGACATACAAGCTGTACTTGGAGCTTGACAACTCCGGCGACCTGGCGACCGTCCTGGCCCAGTTGGCCAAGAACCCGGCCTTCACGAGCATCAGTGGCACCGGCTCTGAAGTCCGATTCAACTTCACGGCTCCGGCGGAGACCGCCTACTTCGCTTGGGATAACGTCCACGAGACGGCCGCGGACTGGTACCTGGGCGGCGACCTTACCTACGTGGGCTGGTCTGCCTCGGCCATTCCCGGCGACACCAACGGCGACAAGGTGGTTGACGCGGCCGACTTCATCACGCTGAAGAAGAACTTCGGCGCCGGCGAAGGCGGCGGAGCGGCCGTGGGCAACTTCGACAATAGCGGCGATGTGGACTGGGCCGACCTTGCTTTCCTGATGACCAACATGAGCGCCGGCCTCGGCGGCACGGCCTCGGCGGCCCCGGAGCCGGCAACGCTGTTTGTCATGATGGCCGCAGGCCTTCCTGCTCTGTTGAAGCGAAGGCGACGCCGGAGCTGAAATCCCGAGCCAGCCTCGGGGCTGGCCATCGGAGCGATGGCGGTCATCCGGCGGCGTCCCAGGGCCTGAGCGGCTGAGAACTGACAGTTGACAATGGGCAATTGATAATTGCCTGCCCGGCCACCGGCTACTGATTACTGATCGAAGGGCGAGATGCCCGCGCGGGAAAACGTGGTAAGTGTCTAACGCCTGCTCCGAGAGATGCCTCCTCTCAGGACGACACGCCAATGGTCCCGTGCGGCTCTTGCCCTTCTTGTTTTGGTGCCCATGGGGAATCTCGAAGGCACCGCACGGGGAAAAAGACAAAGCGGTTAAGCAAAGATGAACGCAGATAAACGCGGATAGAAGCGAAAAAAACTTCTCTCTTATCTGCGTTTATCTGCGTTTATCTGCGTTTATCTTTGCTTGAAGTTGTTTCTTCTTCCCTTGCATCCACCGCATCCCTGCAAGAGAAGGGAACAAGTCAGAACCGCACGTTGAAGGCGACCTGGATCGTGTGGGACCGGCCGAACTCGGGGTGCAGTTCCGGCAGGGCGTCGTACTTGTAGCCCACGTCCAGCGAGCACCAACTGGCGGGGAAGATGCTGACCCCGCCTCCGATGCTCGCGTTGCCGCGCGTGTCGATCCCCACGTTGCCGCGGACGAACAGGAACTCCAGCAGGCGATGGTCGATCCCGAAGGTGAAGTGATGGTCGTAAAGGGCGTCTTCCGGGTTGTGGAAGTAACCGAGCTGGTAGTCCAGGAAGACTGAGGACATTGGCGAGTATTCGTATGAAACGCCCGGGCGGAATACGACCTGGTGCTGCACGCCGTCGTCGCGGATGGTCATCATTGCCGGGGCGAACGGCGGCGGCAGCGGGACGACCGTCTTGCTGCGGTAGGGCTGGAAGCCGTACTCGATGATCGCGCCGATCAGCCACTTCTCGCACGGCTCCCACAGCCCGCCGAAGCGCCAGCGGTAGCTGTCGGAAAGCCCCTTGGCGTCGAACCCGCCGGCGGCGGTCTGGAGGACCTCCGCGTTGGCGTAGTTGAACATCGCGCCGACCGCGAAATTGTCCAGCTTCTTGCCCCACTGGATCTGGTAGGAATCCACGGAGTACTCGAACGTCCTGCCGTTGTTCATCGTTGCCTTGTTGGTGCGGATCTGGCTTATGGTCGGCTGGACCACGCCGAACCACCCCGCGCTTACCGTCGCCGACTCGCCGATCACATGCATGTTCGTCCCGTTGTCAAACATCACTGGCGAGTAGTAAGGCGCCAGGACCACGCCCATGTCTCCCGGCAGCTTCAGCCAGGCCGTCGAGGCGGGGTTGATCGCCGACGACATCCTGTTGGCGACAGTCTCGCCGCCCATGGTGGCGACCTCCGTGAACCGCAGGAAGGCCGGGGGCAGTCTTACGGCGAAGTCCTTGTCGCTGTAGTCGCTCGCGGCGTGCGCGGCCGGGGGCGGCAGCAGCGGAAGGAGAATAGCGGCGAGAAACGGCACGGCCTTCAGCCGGCTTGTCCGGCCCGGTTGACCTGGTCTCATGATCTGTCCCTTGATCGAGTTGATGCCTTCAGGCATTTCGGTTCAGGGCGTGCCCCGGCGGGCACGCCGCAAACGGTCCCTGGCGCGGCCGGAAACTAATTTGCCTCGCCAACAATTGACAGCCGCAATCAACGGCGTTAGGGTAACGCGGTCTTTCCGGCGTGTACAGCGAGAATCCGAACCAATAACTCAAGAATTCACGGGTGCCGAAATGGAAATCATTATTGGCGAGACGTACGAGGATATGTCGAAGGCGGCCGCGAAGGTGATCGCGAGCGTGCTGAACTCAAAGCCCAACGCCGTGCTGGGCATGGCCACCGGCTCGACGCCGCTTGGCGTCTATAACGAACTGGTGCGGATGCACAAGGAGGAGGGCCTGGACTTCTCCCAGGTCACGACCTTCAACCTCGACGAGTACGTGGGCCTGCCGGTCACGCATGAGCAGAGCTACCACTACTTCATGCATGAGAACTTCTTCAAGCACGTGAACATACCGCGGCAGAACATCTACATCCCATCCGGCACGACGGACAACTACGAGGCTTTCTGCGCGTGGTACGAACACCGCATCGAGGAGTCCGGAGGGATCGACATTCAGATACTCGGGATCGGCTCGGACGGGCACATCGCCTTCAACGAGCCGACCAGTTCGCTGGGCTCGCGGACCCGCATCAAGACGCTCGCCAAGCAGACCATCGACGACAACGCCCGGTTCTTCGCCAACCCCGATGAGGTGCCGATCTACGCTATCACCATGGGCGTCGGGACCATCCTGGAGGCTCGGAGGATCGTCCTGCTGGCCAACGGCAAGAAGAAGGCCTCCGCGGTTGCCGCCGCGGTGGAGGGCCCGGTGACCAGCATGATCACCGCCAGCGCGCTTCAACTCCATCCCGAGGTGCTGGTGTTCATCGACAAGGACGCCTCCAGCGAACTGGCGATGGTTGAGTACTACCATTGGATTCAGCACAACAAGCCCGGCGCGCCCGGCGCGCGATAGCGGGCACAAATCCGAAATTCGAAGCAGATGGAGAACGACAATGAGGCTCATACTCGTTGACCTCCCGACCGCCGACCGCATCAATTTCCATCCGCTTGCGCTGAGCAGGCCGATCTGGGAACTCCGCTGCGGCATGACCAGCCTGGCGGAGAAACTTCTCGCCAGGGTCAAGCCTGCGGAGGTCGCCTGCTTCCTGCCGGATTACATGGCCCAGGCTCACCGGGCGAGGACCTCCTGGGAGGTCAACGACCTGACCAGCCTACAGGGGGCCGACCTGCTGCTGGTCAACCCCAGGCTCAAGGCCTCGACCTTCGACATAAGCCCCGCCGGGCCCGCCCAGGTGGGGCTGGACGAGCAGGGGAACGTCCTTTATGCACGTATTCCCATGAAGGACGCCGCCGGGCTTTCGAGCGACAGCATCGAGTCGTTCCTGGACTCCGCCAAGGTGTCGCTGCCGACCACGCCGTGCGGCTTGCCGCGATGGAACTACGTCTGGGACCTGGTCCTGGCCAATCCCGGCCAGATCACAGCGGACTTCGCCGCTGCCGGGCACAGCGGCATCGAAGGCAAGGTCGAGCAGCCCAATGCCATCCGCGGCAGCAAGGACAGCGTCTTCGTCGCTCCCGGCGCCCTTGTTCACCCGATGGTCGTCATTGACGCGTCCAACGGGCCTGTGTACATCGACCGCGACGCTGAGATACACCCCTTCAGCCGCATCGAGGGCCCGTGCTACATCGGGCAAAAATCCATCCTGTTCGGAGCCAAGTGCCGCGAGGGCAACTCCATCGGCCCGGTCTGCCGGATCGGCGGCGAGGTGGAGGAGTCCATCATCCAGGGCTACTCCAACAAGTACCACGACGGCTTCCTCGGCCACGCCTACGTCGGCGAGT
>CAZSBS010000232.1:0-7823 GCA_964605095.1 uncultured Planctomycetaceae bacterium
CCGGGGCCGACAGCACCGAGATCAACCCCGAAACCGAGCATCCCGTCATCTCCATCCTGCCCGAGCAGAAGAAGATCGAGGGCCTCGGCGGCAACATGCGCCTCGGCGGGCAGGATGTGGAACTGACGCCCGGCACGCTTGCATCCGAACTGTTCAAGGGCGCACGTGTAATCCGCCAGCGATTCCGCCACCGCTTCGAGGTGGACCCGCGGTACGTCGAAACGTTGGAAACCGGCGGACTGATCTTCTCCGGCAAGCACCCGGTCCATCCGATCATGCAGGTCCTCGAATTGCCGCGCGACGTGCATCCGTACTTCGTGGCCGGGCAGTTCCACCCGGAACTCACCAGCCGGCCGCTCCACCCGCAACCAATGTTTGTCGGGCTAGTCGCAGCGGCGCTGAAACAACCCTCCGCCAAGGCGGCCGCCGGCGCACCCGCGCCCGACCAGCCGGCGAAGGTGTGAGGCAGGAAGAAGATTTCGCGCAGAGGGCGCAGAGGACGCGGAGGGGGAAGAAAAGGAAGTAGTAGTTAGTAGATAGGAAGCGGGAGGAAGTGCATCGAGTGTGTCTTTTTCCTTAGCCCCGTGAACGGGGCTGCTTACCCTCTCACCTCACGAGATCTTAAAGGCCGGCACGCACGAACCCGCGCGCCGGTCCCAGGTCCGAAGGGCCGGCGGTCCCGGCGCGCCGGGAGGCGGTGAGCGTACGCGCGAGCTCCCGGAACGGTGCCTTTCATCCAGAGCCCCGGCAGGGCGACGGCGAGGTGGACGGGCAGGGCGGAATCTCTTGCATGGCCGGTCCAAATCCATCCCAGCGTGAACCTGCGGCTTGATTGCGGTAACGGAGTCGCTTATCCTTGCGGCATTGAAGTTGAGCATCTGGAATCTGAAATCTCAAGTTTTAGATAAGCGAATCGCGAGGCATGGCATGGCCGAGAACGAACAGGCACCGGGCGAGCAGAAACCGAAGATCATCGTCGACGACGACTGGAAGGCCCAGGCCAGGGCCGAGAAGGAAAAGCTCGCGCGGGAGGCCGAGCAGAAGAGCCAGCAAGCCGCAGCCGCCGGGCAGGTAACAGGCGGCGTGCCGGCCGGTGCGGCGCAGGCTCAGCCCGCCGGCGCCGGGGTCGGGGCGCCCACTCGCGAGGCCGCGGCCGCCAAGACGGCCCAGGCGCGACAACTGCCGCCGGCGAGCTTCGCCACGCACGTCAACTCGGTTGTCACGCAGGTGTTCATGGCCCTTGGCGGCATGGAAGACCCCCGCACCAAGAAGCGCTACGTGGACCTCGACCTGGCCAAGTACCACATCGACACGCTTACAATGATCGAGCAGAAGACCAAGGGCAACCTCACCGAAGACGAGAAGCGCCTTCTCGACCAGGGCCTCTACGAGTGCCGCATGCAATACGTACACGTCGCCCAAAACGTGGTTGATATGACCGCGCCGGGCGCGGAGTTCGATCGGTAGGCTGTGAACTCCAGGAATCAATGCTCTTATAGAAAGAGCCCTGAAGGACGACAGAGAGCAAACAGAATTGCCTGACTGTGGGTGTTCTCTGTCGCCCCTACGGGGCTCTTGTTCTAAAAAACCATCCACCGGGGGCTTACGCCCCCGGCCAAATGCTATCGGCCCTTCGGGCCTAAAGAGCCGGTCAGTTTGCGTGACTACCGCTGCCCATTGTCTCTTCTTCTTCCTACTTCCTAACTACTAACTACTTCTTACTTCTTTTCTCTCCCCCTCCCCTCACCCTGCGCCTAGTTGGATGATCTTGTCGGCGATGATCTGCACGAGGCGTTCGGCCTCATCATCGGCGGCGCGTTTGCGGGCGGTGGCGCTGGATGCGCCTAGGTACTCGGCGCCGGGTATCGTCCGCCCGGCCACAACGGCGGGGAATCGCGGCAGGCTCTTGTGCTCCGGCTGGGGCTGGCCCTGCTGGCTGGGCAGGTCGGCGATGCCGCTGCCGCGCCCGTGGCCGTCGGCGCCCACCTGGTGCTGCGGGATCGGCTGGGTGCTGAAGCCCTTGAGGAACTCGTCGCTGCCGCCCAGCGTGCATTGTTCGCCCTGGCATTCCAGCCGCTCGTCCGGGATGCCGAACTTCCTCTTGAGGTCCAGCAACTCGCGGACCTTGGGCTCGGATATCTGCTGGACCTTGCCGATCTGCTTGGCCAGGAGGAGGATCTGGCAGTACATGTCGAGCGTCTCGAGGTGGAAGTAGGCGTGCTCGAGGTCTTTGTCGCAGGCGACCGCGCCGTGGTTGGCCAGAAGGATGGTGTTGCACTTGCGCCGCAGGTGCGGAAGGATCGTCTCGGCGAAGTCCTTGCCGCCGGGCGTGTCGTACTCGGCGATCGGCACCCGTCCGATGAGTATCTCCACCTCCGGCAGGATGTTGCTAGGCACGTCCATGCCAGCCACCGCGAAGGCCGTCGCGTAAGGCGGGTGCGCGTGGGCGACCGCGTTTATGTCCGGCAGCTCGTGGAATATCTCCAGGTGCAGCAGTATCTCGCTGGTTCGCGGCTTGGAGCCGCCGATCTGCTTGCCGGCGGCGTCCACGGTGGCGATGTCGTCGGGCTTGAGGAAGCCCTTCGAGACGCCCGTGGGCGTACACAGAAAACGCCCGCCGCCCATGCGATACGAGATGTTGCCGTCGTTGGCGGCGACGTAGCCCTTATTGTACATACGCCGGCCCAGCTCGCAGATCAACTTCTTGATTTCGAATTCGCTTACCATTGTTTGCTCCGTGTGCTATCGGGGCACTTCCAGCACAGGCTGGAAGTGTACCCGTTCCAGGATACATGCGTTGTACGCGTTAAACGGGACCTTCTTCGGCCAGAACGGCGCCGCGGCCTCCGTGCCCTCGACCATGCCGATGAGGTCGCCCTCGCGGGCGGCGAGGCTGTCGTAGACGACCTCGGATTCCTCGTTGCCTTCATTGACGCCCGCCAGCGAGCCGCGGTTGAGCGTGCGGACGAGCAGGTACGTCCCGGCCGGCAACTCCGGGAGCTGCCTGACGAGCGTCACCTTGCCCACTACTCTCGCTATCCGCATGGCGCTAGGCCCTTTCCAGTTTCTCTACTTCACCGATGAGCGTCTCGGCGTTGCCCTTGGTGGCTCTCGGACCGGCGAACATTCGAAGCATGGTCCGGACTTCGTGGAACGTCGCCGACGAGTGCTCCAGCACGAGCACGTTCGGCGCCAGCCGGGCCATCGCCAACGCCAGGCCCTCCGGGCGGATGCCCTGCACGGCCCGTATGCCGCGGACCTTGTTGGCCAGGACCACCGCGTCGGCGGCAAGCGGGACCATCACCACGCCGCCGGAAACGCCGCCGGAAACGACCGCCTCGCACAGCGTCCGCGTGTTGACAATCCAGCAGTCCGTCCGGTTGAAGTCGAAGGCGATTATCTTGTCCCGCTCCAGGCTGTCGAGCGTGCGGCGGACCAGTTCGTTCGGCTTGTACATCACCAGCCCGAGCGCGGCGGTTGCGGCCCCGGCCGGCGTTTGTAGTGTGCCCGTAAGGGCATCTTCGGGCCCATAACGCCTTACGGCGTCACTACGAGCCAAGCCATCCGGCGACGCCAACTGCCTTGGCTGCTTGCGGACCGCCATGTGGCGCTCGTCGGCGAGGTCCATCGCCGCCGGGGTAAGAAACTCATTGTGCGCCAAATCGATCGTCCGGCCCTGCCCGGAGTCGCCGGCGAGCCTTTGCTGCAGCATATCAGCCGTCAGGAAGACCTTTCGCGGCGCGTCGGCGGGACGGGTTCCGGCGTGCCGAGCCTCCGGCTGGGCTTGCGGCGCGGCGGCGACCGGCTGGGTGCGCGTTTGCGGTGCGGGGGTTTCCACGGCCTCGACCTTGGCCCGCGGAGCGGGCAGCCCAGCGCCGAGGCCACGCGATTGAATCGCGGCCAGGACTTCCCGTACGATGTCGTCAAGCACCTTGTCCGTCACGCCATTTGTCCTCAATCGATCAGCCCGATCACAGCCCATCGCATCGGCGTGGTGTTCTCGCCGACCATCTCTCGTGTGCTCTTGCCGTCGTTGCTTATCAGCACTTCGCTGCCGTGCCCGGCCCCGAGTGAGTCTATGGCAAGCAGAGGGTCACCGTCCGCCCTGCCATTCACGTCGAGCGGCTGGACTATCAGCAGCTTCCAGCCCTTCATCGAAGGATGCCGGATCGTCGCCGTAGCCGTGCCTTCCACTATGCCGCGAAGCATGTCTCAGATGATCCTCAGATTGTCCACCATCACGCAGCGGCGCAGGCGGGTGTACGTAAGGGGCGTGGCGATTCCTTCGCCGGTCGAGCACGCGATGGAGTAGCTGCCGTAGCCCTCGCCGCCCCCGCCGTTGCCCGCTACCGACGGGCCATTCTTCACGAAAATCGTCGTGTCCACCGCCTTGCCCATGTATGTCATGTGGTCCACCAGCCGCGAGTGAATCACGGCCGTGTGGCCGAAACCGTGCTCGGCCTGGCAGGCCAGCTCAACGGCCTGCTCGAAGCTCTCGCACTTGACGAATGGCATGATGGGCATCATCTGCTCGGCCTGGACGAACGGATGTTCGCTTGTGGTCTGGCCGAAGAGCATTCGGCACCCGGCCGGGACGTTCAGGCCGATCGCCGCGGCCAGCGTTTGCGGCTCGGCGCCGACGAACTTGCGGTTGGCGTGCGGGTGCTCGCCGCCCTTGCCGCCCTCGATCGCAAGCGCCGCGAGCTGGTCCATCTGCTTCTCGGTGAGTCTGACGGCCCCGACGGCCTCCATCGCCGCCATCATGCGGTCCCACACGCCCGCCACCACAAAGACCTCCTTCTCCGACAGGCACAGGAGGTTGTTGTCATAACTGGCGCCCTCGAGGATGCAGCGCGCGGCGTTGTCGATGTCGGCTGACTCGTCGACGACCACCGGCGGGTTGCCGGGTCCGGCGCAGATGGCCCGTTTGCCGGACTTCATCGCCGCAGCCACAACGCCGGGGCCACCCGTGATCGACAGCATCCTGACGCCCGGATGGTGGAAGATTTCCCCGGCCGACTCCAGCGTCGGCTCGGTGATAACGCAGATGAGGTTGTCGATGCCGATCTTTTCGTAGATGGCCTGGTTGAACAGCTTGGCGCCGTAGGCCGCGATCTTCTTGCCGCCGGGGTGCGGGTTGACCACCAGGCTGTTGCCCGCGGCGATCATGTTCACGGCGTTATTGGCCATCGTCGGCAGCGAGTGGGTCACGGGCGTCACCACGCCGATAACGCCCCACGGCGCGTGCTCCTCCAGCGTTATGCCGTGGTCGCCGCTGAAGCACTCGGTCTTCATGAACTCCGTGCCGAGAGCGATCTTGCCGACCGCGAGCATCTTCTCGGCCTTGTGAGGCCGATGCCCGATGCGGGTCTCCTCGTACTCCATGTCGCCAAGCTCGGCGGCCTGCTCGGTGCATATCCGCCGAATGATGCCGCAAACGATCTCTCGCTGGGCCATCGACCGCCGCATCAAAGCACGCTGGGCGACCGTGGCGGCCGCGACGGCCTCGTCGACGGATGTGAACTGCCCGAACCTGCTGGCTGCGCCGCCGGCGCCGAAAGTCACGGCGCTGACCGGCGCCGAGGCGGTCTTTCCCGCCACCGGCACGGCCCGGCTGCCCCAACCCTTCTGCACGTGCTCCAGAACGCTCTGGACCATCTCTCGGAACAACTGTTCATTGACCTGTGTCATGGTTCGCTCCTGCCGGACGTCCGGTTAGTCTTCGTCCGCCTGCGCCGTAGCGGCCCTGGCCGGGCCCGCCCGGCCTTATCCGATCCGCGGCTTGCCGCTATCGCCCTTGTGGTAGACCTCGGACTCATCGGCGAAAACGGTGTCGATAATGCCGATCACCACGCAGTCGACCGGGGCCTTCTCGGTCTGGGGCGTCATCCGGGAACTTGAGCCCTGCGTGACCAACACGAGATCGTCCGTGCCGGCCCCAAGGCTGTCCACGGCCACGAAACAACGCTCCGTGCCGAACATCTGGCCCTTCTTCTCGTCCACCCGCAGCGGCTCGACGATGAGCAGCTTTCGCCCGGTCATCGTCTCGACCTTCTGGGTGGTCACCACATTGCCTCGTACGCGCGCGATGAACATGTCTCGATTCCTTCCCGCGTGGCACGGGCATTCCGTAGCACGGACATCCCCGTTAGGGGTCCCAAGGACTTGCCCGTGAGTCACAGGGGCGTCTCGCCCTTGTCTCGGCCGCTCACGGGCGACAGCGTATGCTCACGGCGGGGTCGGCCGTGCCACGTATACGGCCCCGCCGCAACGGTCTCTTGTCAGCCAACCGACGTCGGCAGGATCTTCCGCAACTCATCGTGCGGGCGGGGAATCACATGCACGCTGACGACCTCGCCAACCCGCGCCGCGGCGGCCGAGCCGGCGTCCACGGCCGCCTTGACGGCCGCAACGTCGCCATAGACGCACACGCTGACGTACCCGCTGCCGACCTTCTTCATGCCGGCATACTTGACCTGTGCCGCCTTGAGCATAGCGTCGGTAGCCTCAATCACGGCCACAAGGCCCTTGGTCTCGATCATTCCCAATGCTTCTTCCATTGTCTTTGTTCCTATTAAGAAGGTCTTATGTCTTAGCTCTTAGGTTTACTTTCCGCTGTTTGGCCAGGAACTCCGCCGCCAGCCTGGCCACGACAAGCTCCTCATTGGCCGGAATCACCCACAGCGCCGTCGCGCTGGACGGCGCGTCGATCCGGCCCTCTTCGTGGACTTCCTTATTGGCCCTGGCGTCGAGGGCAATTCCCGCGAAGTCCAGTTCGCAAAGCGCCATGTCCCTGACACGCGGGCTGTGCTGGCCTATGCCGCCGGTAAAGGCGATCGCGTCGACGCCACCAAGCTCCACCATGTACGCGCCGAGGTAGTCGCGTATGCTCGTGGCGAAGAGATCCAGCGCCAGCCGGCACCGCTCGTCGCCGCGGGCCAGGCCCGATTCAATGTCGCGTATGTCGCCGCTGGTGCCGCTCAGGGCCGCCAGCCCGGCACGGTTGCCGAGCTCGGCCAGAAGGTCGTCCATGCCTCGTCCGGTCCGCTCGGCCATCAGCTTGAGCCCGAACGCGTCGAAGTCGCCAACCCGCGTACCCTGCGGCAGGCCGGACTGCGGAGTCAGGCCCATGCTGGTGGCCACGCTCCTGCCGTCGGCAATGGCGCAGAGGCTCGACGAGCCGCCGAGGTGGCACGATATCACCCGCCGCGCCTCGGGCATCAACTCGCCCAGCCGCGAGGCTACGTACCGATGCGACGCCCCGTGATAGCCGTAACGCCGCACGCCGAACTTCTCCGTCCAATCCGGCGGGCATGCGTACACCCGGCGCCGGGGCGGGTTGGTCGCGTGAAAGCCATCCTCGAATGCCGCCACCAGCGCCACACCCGGCAGCACCTGCCGGAACATTCGCATGGCCGCGATGTACGGCGGATTGTGAACCGGCGCTATCGGAACGAAGTACTCCATCCTTTCCAGCAGGGCGTCGTCGACCATGCAGACCGGCTCGGCCCCGCCGCCAACGACGGCCTTGAACGCCACCGCGTCAAGATCGGCCTCGCCGGCAAGGGCGCCTTCAGCCACCAGGTGCGACATCACGAACTCGATGGCCTGGCCATGGTCGGCGAAGTCTCGCTCCAGGCGGGCAGTCCGTCCGGCCAGCGCGAGCTTCAGCGAGCCGCCGGAGCCGCCGATTCGATCGGCCCCGCCGGACGCCAGTTCAAGCTCGGCCGACGACATGTCGAACAGCCGAAACTTGAAACTCGTCGATCCGATATTGCTGACAAGGATCTTCATCTTGGTAGCCAGTAGCCAGTAGCCGGTAG
>CAZSBS010000233.1:0-7819 GCA_964605095.1 uncultured Planctomycetaceae bacterium
GCCGTTGATCCCGTCAATCTTGAGGAACATGTCGTAGCTCATCGCGATTCTCCTTTTGCTGTTGCGTTGTCGCCCTGTTCGGGCGTTCCTTTATCCAAAGATTACTTCGCCTTGCCTGACGGCAACTTGCAGACCAGCCTAAGCGACGCGCTCAGGCCTTCCAACTGGTAGTGGGGCCTCAGGAAGAACTTCGCCGCGTAGTAGCCCGGGTTGCCCTCGACCTCGGCGACGACGACCTCGGCCGCCGCCAGGGGCCGGCGTGCCTTGGCCTCTTCCGTCGCGTTGTGCGGGTCGGGCTCGACGTAGTTCATGATCCAGTTATTGAGGTACTTCTCCATGTCCTCGCGCTCCTTGAAGGAGCCGATCTTGTCGCGCACGATGCACTTGAGGTAGTGCGCGAACCGGCACGAGGCGAATATGTACGGCAGCCTGCTGCCGAGGTTGTCGTTGGCCGTCGCGTCCGGGTCGTCGTACTCGGCCGGCTTGTGAAGCGACTGGGCGCCGATAAACACCGCGTAGTCCGTGTTCTTCCAGTGGCTAAGCGGCATCAGGCCGTTCTTGGCGAGCTCGGCCTCGCGGCGATCGGTGATGGCGATCTCGGTCGGGCACTTCATGTCCACGCCGCCGTCGTCGGTCGGGAAGGTGTGGCAGGGCAAGCCCTCGACCATGCCTCCGGACTCCACGCCGCGGATTCGCGAGCACCAGCCATAAAGCTTGAACGCCCGGTTGACGTTGACGCCCATGACGAAGGCGGAGTTCGACCAGCAGTACTTGCTGTGGTCGGCGCCCTCGGTGTCTTCCTCGAAGTCGAAGTCGTCGACGGGGCTGGTCTTGGCGCCGTACGGAAGGCGGGAAAGGAACCGCGGCATGGTCAGCGCGACGAACCGGCTGTCCTCGCTTTCCCGCAGGCTGCGCCACGGGGCATACTCGGGGGTCTGGAATATCTTCGTCAGGTCGCGCGGGTCGCCTAACTGCTGCCAACTGTCCATGTTCATCAGGGTCGGAGCGGTGGCGGAGATGAACGGCGCGTGCGCCGCGGCCGCGATCTGCCCCATTCCCTGGAGGATCTCCACGTCGGGCGGGGTGTGGTCGAACTCGTAGTCGCCGATCAGGGTCCCGTACGGCTCGCCGCCGGGTGTGCCGTACTCGTCCTCGTACATCTTCTTGAACAGCGGGCTCTGGTCCCAGGCCGTGCCCTTGAACTTCTTGAGGGTCCTGCCCAGATCCTTCTTGGAGATGTTGAAGATGCGAATCTTGAGAGTCTCGTCGGTCTCGGTGTTGTTGACCAGGTGGTGCAGCCCTCGCCAAGTGCCCTCGAGCTTCTTGAAGTCATCGTTATGGAGGATGAGGTTCAACTGCTGGGAGAGCTTCTTGTCGATCTCGGCGATGATCGCCTCGATGGTCCTGATCGCGTCGTCGCTGACCAGCGATGTCTCGGCCAGGGCCTGCTGGGCCAGGGTCTGGACGGCGGTGGTTATGGCGTTCTTGGCGCCGTCGGTCTTGGGCTTGAACTCCTTGCCCAGGAGCATCTGGAAGTCCCCGAGTTCGGTGCGTTCGGCCACCTGCTCGGCCTTTTGCTGTTGTTGGGGGTTTGCCTCAGCCATCGCTCTTCTCCTCATTGCCTTGGGCGGCGCCTTCGTCGGTCTGCTTGGGCGTCGAGCCCAGGGCCGCAAGCAGTGCCGGGTCCTTCAAGAGCTTGCCGATAAGTTCCTCAGCCCCGCTCTTGCCATCCATGTAGCCCATAAGGTTCGACAACTGCGTTCGGGCGGCCAGAAGTTTGCTCAGCGGCTCGACCTTCCTGGCGACCGCCGCCGGCGAGAAGTCGTCCATGCTCTCGAACGTCAGGTCGACGGGCAAGTTGCCCTCGCCGGTCAGGGTGTTGGGCACCTGGAACGCTGCCCGCGGCTTCATCGACTTGAGGCGGTCGTCGAAGTTGTCCACGTCGATTTCCAGGAACTTGCGATCAGCCACCGGCGCAAGGGCATCGGCGGGCTTGCCGGACAGGTCGCCCAGCACGCCCATGACAAACGGCAGGCTGATCATCTTTTCGGCGCCGTAGAGCTCCAGGTCATATTCGACCTGGACCCGGGGCGCCCGGTTTCGAGCTATAAACTTTTGACTACTTTCCTTTTTCGCCATGGCAACTCCTTTCTATGCGTGTATCGCAGCACGCAGCGTTGACGCTCCGCGCACAAAGTTCTACTGCGGGCCCTGGGACCCATCGCCCAGCGAACCGCTGATAACCCGTATCTGTTGAAGGGCCTCGGGATTGAGGTCCTGGATGATCTCCACGAAGCTCTTGCGGACCAGTCCCCTGGCCCTGCGAAGCAGCAGCGGCACGGGGCTGGAAGGCTCGACCCGCTTGTAATAGGCGCAGATGAGGTCCAGAACCCGGGTCACATCCTCCGCCGAGCGGATTTCGCCGGCGATGGCGGGTCCGCCGCCCGGCCCACCCGGCGCGCCGGCGGCACCCGCGGGTGCCTGGGCGGAATCCCCGCCGGACTGGGCGTCGGCAAGGCCGCCCGAGAAGTTGGCGATGCAGGAGCATATTTCCTTCATCGCCTTTTTGGCTGGGTCGAGATTGACCGCCTTGCCCGCCCCGACAAGCTGCGTCATCAGCGAGTCGATGGCGTCGAGGTGCTCGGCGGCCTGCCTGGCCGCGGAGGCGGCAGCCTCGATGTCCTCCGCCGAAGTGTCGCGGAAAGCCGCCTCGATGGCGGCAAGTTCCGGTGCCGGCTTGCCTGCCGGGGCGGACAATTCCTTGCGGGCGATCTGGATGTCCCTCAGGCCGAACCGTCCCAGTTGCCGGCTGTTGCACAGCGGAACCTCGCCGAGGCGCCGCATGAACTCGAGCGGATCGCCATACATCCCCGCAGGGGGCGAGAGGAACGAAATGATGTTCATCCGCTCCAGCGGGTCGTTATCGTCCTCGGGGTCCAGCCGCGGCCAGAGAGTGTCCCAGTAGCGCTCCAGCGAGCCGCGAAGCACCGCCATGGAATTTGCCAGGCCACCCAGGCCCTCGGTCTTCATCATCGAGACAACGAGATACCTGATGACGCTCAAGCTCCTGGTCCGCTCAAGCAGCGCCAGGGCCTGGTCGCGGATATCACGCCAGTTGGGCTCCTCGGCCGGAACTATCGTCTCGCCCACCTGCTGCTCCGGCGTGCCCTGGGCGATCCGTTCGAGCTCCAGAAAGGCTGGATCGTAAGACAAGTCCTCGCCGCAAGGCGCCTCCGGGCTGATCTCAGCCAGGAATTTATCAACGTCTATAGCCATGACGATTCCATCTAATATGATACGCACGCTAGACCCGCTACACAACTCCGGCTCCGCCGGGGCTGCCGGGGGAGCACAGGCCTTTGGCTACATCACTTGGCCGACGTAACAGCCACCTCGCCGACCGGCTCCGCGGCGCCCACGGGCACATTTAGAATCATGCTTATCGTCTCCTGGAGGCTCAGTCCTCGAGGTTTTACTGACCGGGCGAGCATCTGGAGCGAGATGTTCTCTTCGACCGGCCCGAGGCCCAGCAACTCGATCTTGTGGAACAGCGATTCGAGCTGTATCAGCAGGTCATTGGCTTCTTTCTGATCCGGCGTGGAAGCCGCCCATTTCCGGTAGGCGACCGGCTCGAACTTGCCGCCGTTCTGCGCCTTGAACTCCTCGACGCTCTTCTCGATGGTCTTGCGGAGGTCGCCGGCAACGGATTTCCAGATCTTCTTGCCGGTCTTTGGATCCTCCACCTGGCGCCAGTAGACCTCGCGGTACTTGGTCAGAGCCTCACGGGCCAGCTCGCCCGGCAGACGGTCGACAGACACCTTGTTATCCGAAGGCGACAGTGCGGCGCCGAAGTAGTCTCCGGCCGAAAGCGGGTAGTTGGACTCCGGCGCGTCGTTGTAGAACTTCCGCCCGGACAGGTAGTCCAGCAGTTCCTCGACCGTCGGGCCCCTGGTGTAAATGCCCAGGTGGCGGACCAGGTCTTCCTGCTCCGAGGCGCCGATGGTCTGCCCGAGGCTCACATCGAGTTGCTGGCCGGGCAATGCGCTGGCCAGGGCGGTGGCGAGGTTGCTGGTGGCCGGCACGCCTCGTTCGGCCGCGTCGAGGATCCACAGCTCCGTGGTGTCAGGCGCCGGGTTGACGCCGGTTTCGTTGAAGTTCACGTTCGCCAGCACGCCGAGCAGCAGCGGCGGAACCGAGCCGCGGAAGGTGCCAAACCCGGCCGCGGCCGTCGGGTCGGGGCCGCCCGTGCCGCCAAACACGCCGGCGCCGGGCATGTTCAGCCAATTGCCGGCCACGAAGTCCATGCCCTCGTCGGTGAAAACGTCCAGGAACGAGTTGTCCGGGTTGGACCTGACCAGGTTGTCCGCCGTGCGGCGGAGGTAAGTGATGTTGCTGGGGGGGCCGCCGGTGTTGTCAACCACCACAAGGTTGCTCGCCGCCGCCATGTCGCCGATAGTGGCATTGTCGGCATATACGTAGATGCTGCCGGTAGACGTGAACTTCGAGTTCTGGCCCATGATGAACGTGCGGGCACGGAACCACGTGTAGTTGCCGGAGGCAATCTTCCCCCAGATCGTGGCGATGCCCGGCACGGCCGGCAGGTCGCCGCCGAGGGTGATCGTTCCGCCGTTGGCGGGCGTCGAACCACGCGCACTGACGGTTATGTTCCCGGCGCTGCTGTCGCCGAATATGATCACGGCGTTCGGGTGCCAGTACTTCGGGTCCGTCGCGACTTGCTCGGCGACATTTCGCAGCGCGCCGGTCAGCGGCACGGTGATCGTTATGTCACCGGCCACACCACTGCCGTTGTCAGCTATCAGGTTCTTCAGGATGATCACCGAGCCGGTGTTGCTGGTGATGTCGATGTCCTGCCCGACAGTCGTGATGCCTTCGAGCACGGCCACTCCGAAAACGGGCGTGGCCGCGTCCGCCACCGCGCCGACCGCCAGGGTGCCGGCATTGGTTATCGTCACCGGCCCCGTGGCGTTTGCGGCGAACGTGTTGATGCTGATCTGGTTGGCCAGGCCCAGCGTTACGCTGCCGCCAGCCACCGCGCCCACAGACCCGGCCGTGATTATCGCGGCCTGCGTCAGGTTGTTGTCGGCGTTGACGCGAACCACTCCGCCGGTGCCGGCGGTGCCGGTGCCCGAAGCCGCGCCGCCGCCGGCTGAAATGACATCGCCGATCGAGACGTTGTGTGCCTGATCGGCCCCGGCGTCCGCGGCGAGGATGTTGACGTCACCTCCGGCGCCGCCGTTGTTGTCGCCCGCCGTCGCGGCCCCGCCGGTGGTGGTTATCGCCGGCGTGGTAATCGCCCCGTCAACCGTCTGAAGCCTCACGGCCCCGCCCGCGCTGCCGGCACCGGCATTGTTGGCCGCGCCGGTCGTCACAATCGCGCCGGCCAGGCCGGTCATGTCGCCGATGGCGCTGTTGGCCAGCAAGACCGACCCCGAGGCCGTGCCGGTGTCGACGCCGGCGGTCGTGGTGATTGTGCCTGTCACCGCCGAGTTTATGTTCGTGGCGGTCAGGGAGAAATCGCCACCCACCGTCGCGACCGCCCCGGCGATGCCCGCCGAACCCGTGGAAACCAGCGTGACGTTGCCGCCGTCAGTCGTGATGCCGACCATGCTTGCGCCCCAGAGCGCTGGGGCCGCGTCCGCGACCGTGCCGATCGACAGGTCGACGGTGTCCGTGAACTGGACGGCGGCGTTGAGCAGCGTGCTCTGGGCCGCGAAGGTGTCGATGACGTTGTTCTGCGCCAGCACGATCTCGCCCGCGGCCCTGATGCCCAGGCTGTCGCCCGTGACTGTGCCCAGGGCGTTCTGGTGGACGTACCCGCCTATGTCCATGCGGACGATGCCGGCCGCGCCCGTCGTGGTGGTGATCGGGCCGTTAATGTCCAGCGTACCGGCGGCGGTGATCGTCACGCTATCCAGGCCGGTAATGCCCGTAACAACGCCGAGGTCCGGTATCGTTCCGGCGCCGATGGTGGTGCTGCCGGTGTCATTGTAGGTGATTGCCTGGGTGACGCCGCTTACCGTGCCGGCGATGACGCTGGCGTGGTTGGCCTGGCCGAGCGAGACGGCCTGGTCGGCTGAGAAGACCAGCGTGGTGGTCTGGATTCCGCTCGCGGCCTGGCTGATGCCGCCGCGGTCGCCATCGGCGACGCCCGCGCCCTCGTGGTCGGCCCACAGGGCCACCGTGTGCGCCCCGCCAACAGTCGAAACCGTGCCGGAGGTGTGGATGATGTCGTCGCCGGCCACGAAAGCCAGCGTCGAGGCGACGCCGCTGGTCAGCGTCACGTCGGCGTTAATGGTCAGGTCGTCGCTGGCGGCGACGCTGTCGCCGGCCTGGAAGGTGAACGACCCCCCGAGCACGACCGGAGCGTTGATCGCCAGCGGACTGGCCGCGCGGATATAGCTGTCGGCGGCGCTAAGACCGGACGACACGCCGCTTCCGCCGATCAGCAGAGCCCCGCCCGCGCCGCCGATTGCCAGGGCGCCGGTGTTGGCCACGTAGATCCCGCCAGCGGTCGTGTTGCGGACCGCCAGGTTGTCCACCTGTGTGTTCAGCGGGTTGGCTGCGCTGGTGCCCACGCCGTTTACCGCGTCGAGAAGAAGGTCCGTGCCAATTAGCCTGGGCGTCGCGTCGCTGTCGGTGATGGCGCCGCTCGCTGTTACCTGGACCTGGCCGGTGCCGGAGGAGTTGACAGTCCCCGTCGTCAGGGTCACATCCCGCCCGGCGGTTATCTGGATGTGGCCCGACTGGGTCGATGTAACCGATCCGCCGTTCAGGATGAAGTCCTGGGCCGGGTTTAGGGCAAGCACGCCCGCGCCTGAGGCGGTTATCGTTCCGCCGGTGAGATTCATGTCCATGCCGGCGCGAGTGGTGATGCTGACCCCGCCGGCGGTGTTGCCCCGCCCGCCCTCGATCGTCCCGGCGCCCATCGTGAAGGTGTCGCAGAGGATGGTGACCGTGCCGGCGGCGGTGCTCAGGAGCGGATTGAAGATGGTCACGCCAGTCCCCCCGTTGACAATGTCCAGAGTGGCGCTGGTGATGCTGATGTTTCCGCCGGTGGTCTGGAGTTCCGCGTCATTGATCGTGATGGCCGCACCGGCGGCGTTGGTGAACTGAAGGATGCCGTTTTCGGTCGCGAGGGAAGTGTCATCGTTAACGGTGACGCTGGTGAAACCGGTGCAGTCAACGGTGATGATGAAGGCGCCGGAAACGCTGTAGTTGCCGGAGACGACGCCTGCGCCCGGCAGGCCGGCGGGGGTAAGGGTGATATTCGTGTCCACGTAAATAAGATAAGCGGTCCCGCCCACGCCGGTGATGTCCACCTGGGCGGGGTCCACCTTGACAACGAACTTGTTTGCGCTGGTGTTGGCGCCGACGTTCCCGCCGACGCCGTTGGTGACCAGTTGGAGCCCGGCGGCCTGGACGTCAGGGTCGGTGGTCGAGGCCCGGGGACCCAGGATATCGGCGTCTGCAACGAGGGTCACCAGGCGAACCGTCCCGCCGGCAAGGATCGTCTCCGCCCCGCTGAGGTTCGCGGTAAGATTGCCCGTGGTGGCCGTGGCGGTGAAGTCCCCGCCGACGTTCGAGGCCCCGATCTTCAACGCGATGCTGTTGACGATGGTCGCGTTGCCGGTAGCGCCGTTTGTGTTGACGGAAACATTGCCCGTCGCGGCCAGGGTGCCCAGGTCGATGGTGGCGTTGGCGGCGCTGGTGGTGAACGTGCCCGTGCCACCGACGGTAACTATTCCGCTGTCGGTGATGTTGCCGGTGGTGGCGGTCACATCGAGGTTGCCGCCGATGC
>CAZSBS010000234.1:0-7819 GCA_964605095.1 uncultured Planctomycetaceae bacterium
ATGAGCAGCCGCTTGAGGTACTTGTACTCCGGCCTGATCGAGCCCTCGACGTACAGGACGCGGACTCGCGGCTCGGTCAGCAGGACGTGCAGCTCGCCGGCGTTGTCGTCGGCTGAAGCCTCGGCGGGATTCGCCGGCACGGAGACCCGCAGCTTGCGGATTCCTCCGGCGTTCGAGGCGGGGTCGTCCTTCGGCGTCCACTTGAGCTCGGCCTTGAGAGTGGCGACGTTCTGGTCGGTCCAGAGCCGCTTGGTGTCGACCGGTGCCGGGCCGGGTTCCTCGACGAGTTGGAGCTCGAGCGGAACGGTGGCAAAGCCCGCCACCCGGACTGACGCGGCGATGGTGGTGACGTTGTTGGCAACCGCTTCCAGCGGCGCGTCGATGGACGCCAGTTCGACGTTCCGCCTGGCCGAGAGCTTGTCGCTTGGGGATCCGACGGCCACGGCGTAGATGGGCACGCGGGCCTCGATGCCGGCGTCCAGGACGTTCTCGCCGGCGTTGTGGATGCCGTCGGTGAGTATTACGATGCCCGCGAGGTTTCGGCTGTCGCCATGGCCCGTCGCGGCGCGGATGGCGCCGGCCAGGTCCGTGCCGTCGGCGCCCTCGCCGCCGGCAGACATCCCGGCCAGAGCGTCGAGTGATTTCACCTCCCGCACCGAACGGGCGAACTGGTACCACAGCGGCGTGAAGTTTCGGCCTAGGCGCTGCTGCTGGGCCTGGAGCATCGCCACGCACTGGTGGTAGCGATCCGGCAGGTGTACGTCGTCGGTCGTGGCCATGGAGCCGGAGCGGTCCACGAGTATGGGCAGGCGAGGCCTGTCGCCGGCGGGCGAGGCCGAGACGGACAGTGCGGGCTTGAACAGCAGCAGCATCAGCGCCAGGATAGCCGCGTAGCGCAGCGCCATCAGCCCAGCCAGGCGCGCCCGGCCCAGGTAGCCGTAAACCATGGAATAGAACACACCTATCGCCATAGCGATCTGGCCGGCCAGGAGTGCCATCCACAGCCCGCCGCTGTCGGTCAGGATGATTGCAACGGCGCCGGCGACGCCGACTGCCCCAGCACCCAGGGACATCAGCCCATGGGGCTTGTCGCCCAGAGCAAGCTGCCGGATGCCCCAGCCGATCAGCACGGCGGCAATCGCCGCCAGCAGCACGATTGTCAGTGCCGGGTCCCGCGCGGCCTGGAATTGTAAAAAAACGCTCGCCATGAAGTGCCAGTCTAACGTACAGGTCTAACCTCCGGCACGGAAAACATTGACCCGCCGGGGCCGCTTGCACTAAGATACCCCCTCTAGCAGGAAAGGGCTCATGCAGTCACAAGCCGTTGATCAGGCCGTAGTGCTCGTGCCGGTAGCGGATGCCCGCGCCGGCATCGGGCGCCGAATTCGAGGTTCGCTTATCCTGGCGCCCTGCCTTGCGGTGCTGGCGGTGTCATGCTGGCTGCACCCGCGGCATGCCGGGTACGGCACGCACACGGAGTTGGGCCTGCCGATGTGCGGCTTCCTGGCTCAGACCGGCTACCCGTGCCCAAGCTGCGGCATGACCACGGCGTTCGCCGACATGGCGCACGCCCGGTGCGCGGACGCCTTCCTGGCCCAGCCGTTCGGCGTCGTGCTGTTTGCCGCCGTCGTGGTCTTGGCGGTCGCGGGGCTTGGCGAGCTTGCGACCGGCCGCGACATGATCCGCTACCTTCGCCCCGGCCCATGGTGGGCAGTGGCAACGATGTCGGGAATGCTGTTGGGGTGGGGCTTTAAGATCGCCTACGGCCTGGCGGCGGGCATCCTGCCGGTGCGGTAGCGACGCCGGAAAAGAGCGAACGAGGACTAAACATGCGTGCATCCGTAAGAAGATTGATCCTCCTGTGCGGGCTCCTGGCCGCGGTGGCGACATCCGGCGGCTGCTCCAGCGCCATGGCGCGGTGGTGGGCCTACGTCGTCGCCGGGGGGCGGGAGCAGAAAGTTAAGGCCGAGTTCGAGGGCCTGTCCGGCAAGACGGTGGCTGTGGTGGTCTACACCGACCTCCGCACGCAGTACGAGTACCCGGACCTCAACCTGACGCTCTCATCGGCCATCTGCGGGCGATTGGAGAAGAACGTCAAGAAGATCAAGATCATTCCCGCCACCAGGGTCGTCCACTACCAGGACCAGAACATCTACTGGCCTGAAATGGACAAAACCGAGCTCGGCAAGGCCTTGGGCGCCGACTACGTGATCTACGTGCCGCTGGAGGAGTTCGCCACGCGCGTGCCGGACAGCTCCTACCTCTACCGCGGGCGGGTCGCTTGCGAGCCGAGCGTCTACGACGTGTCCAAGCCGCCGCGCGAGGCACGCGTGAAGAAGTTCGATAAGATCCGCGTGCAGTACCCGGAGCACGAGCCGTCCGGCATGGTGAACGAAAACGACCGCCAGATACGCGCCGAGACCGAGAAACGCTTCGCCGATCGAGTGGCCTGGAAGTTCTACGACCACCAGGAGAAACGCGCCGAATGAGAACCACCGCCCGAATGCTGACTGCGATACTGGTGGCCGCGATGGTGATGCCCCTGCCCGGATGCGCCGTCGCCGCATGGATCGCCGCCCAGTTCGGCCCGGAGAAGAAGGTCCCCGCCGAGTACGAGCCCCCCGCCGGCACGACCATACTCGTGTTTGTCGACGACATGCTTCATCCCGTCGACTACGAGCCGGTGAAGATCCAGCTTACCGAGATGCTCAACAAGCAGCTCGTCGACAACAAGGTCGTCTCCAAGACCATCCCGTATTCCCGCCTCGGCGAGTTCATCTCCGCCACGCCGGGCTTCAACTCCCTGGCCGTCAGCGAAGTGGGCCAAAAGCTCGGTGCCGACATGGTCCTCTACGTGCAGATCGACGAGTTCCGCCTGCGCGACGCCGCAGCAACGTCCGAACTGTGGAAGGGCCGGCTCGCGACCACCGTCCGCCTCGTCGACGTCACCAAGGGCAGGCTCTGGCCGACCGACAGCCCGACCGGGCACATGGTCCCCAAGGCCGAGACGCAGACCGTCTCGGACAGCTCGCAAGCACGCGGGGAGCAGATCAGCAAGGAACTCGCCGCCGAGATCGCCGATAAGATCGCCAAGCTCTTCTACTCCCACAAGACCCCCTACGAAGGCGCCTACGGCGACAAGAGCAAACCGACCGTGGACTAATGACGCCAATTGCCCATCACGGGCACAGTTCGGGATAGACGCTCCTGATATCCAGCGTGTCGCCGGTCGGCTTCTGCAACTCCAGCAGGGTCGCGAAGAGCTTGCGGGCCGTGGCCTTGGCGACGGCGGGGTCGGCAGCGGCGAGCAGGTCGTTCATCTCGTCGGGGTCCTTGGCCAAGTCGAACAGCAGGGCCTTTTTGCATTTCGGGTACAGCAGCAGCTTGTAGCCGTCCTGGGTGACCATTCGCTGGAGTTTCAGGTAGCCGCCGTAGATCGCGTCGTAGTTTCGCTCACGCTGGCCTCGAATTATCGGCATGAGCGAGCGGAACTGCACGTGATCGGGCATTTCCACGCCCGCCAGTTCGAGCGTCGTGGGCATGATGTCCTGGAGGTAGACGGGCGTGTCGAGGCGTTTGCCCTTGGGCACGTCCGGCCCGACGATCATCATGGGCACGCGGACGCTGTGGTCGAAGAGGTTCTGCTTGCCTATCAGCCCGTGGTGCCCGCAGGCCAGGCCATGATCGGCTGTGAAGAATATGTAGGTGTTATCCGCCTTGCCGGAAGCTTCCAGTGCGTCGAGAATCCGCCCGACCTGGGCATCCATGTGGGTGATGATGGCGTAGTACTCCTGGCGGTTGACCTTTACGGAGTACCTGGTCCTGGGGAAGGGGGCGAGCTTCTCGTCGCGCAGGTCCTTGCCGCAGCCTATCGAATCCTTGTAGGGGTACTCGGCCAGGAAGTTGCTCGGGACCTTGACCTTCTCCAGCGGGTACTTGTCGACGTACTCCTTTGGCGACTGACGCGGGTCGTGCGGAGCGTTGAACGCCAGGTACATGAAGAACGGCTTGTCGTCGCGGGTTGCCTGGGCCAGGAACTCAATGCCGTTGTCGCCGATGATCTCGCTCCAGTGCTTGCCGCCCTGCCAGTAGCCGCCGAAGCTCGTGTCGTATGGCGACCATGGGTCCTTCTGCCCTTCGATGGGACGATTGTAGCCCTGCAGGGTCTGGTTCGGCATGCCGCCGCGGACGTCCTTGACCACGTCGAAGGCCTTTTGCGTATTGGCCGGGTTGTGCCACTTGCCAGTCATGTAGGTCTTGTAGCCGGCACGCTTGAGATACTCCGACCAGAATCGTCCGGCCGCACGCTCGTTCTCGGACGACTTGAATACGCTTTGGGCGTTCCAGACGAACCGGCCTGTATTGAGCATGCACCTGCTGGCGATGCAGACGGCCCCGGACCAGCTTCCCTGGTTGTAGGCGTGCGTGAAGGTTGTCCCGCGGCGGACGAGGCGGTCGAGGTTGGGCGTTTGGACCTCGTCGTAGCCCAGTGCGCAGATCGACTCGTAGGTCTGGTCGTCGGCGAAGATGAAAAGGAAGTTCGGCTTGGACTTATCCTCCGCCGCCAGGAGCCGATGGGTTCCCAACGCCGCTCCGGCGGCGACAAGGCCAAGACGTTTCAGGAAATCGCGTCGATTCATGGGGTTTGCTTTCAGGTCATCTAATTGGTCATTGTGTCGGCTGGGTGAACGGCGCATCGCTTATCCAGGGATACTCACGTATTCCGAAAGCGCCGGTCATCCGGTCGGTCATCGGTACTGCATGATGACATCGTCCTTGATGAAGTCCTGTCTCTCACTTAACCCCGCCGACAGCCGGCGCGGCCTTGCCCTTCAGCAGTTCCATCATCGCCGCTCCCATAGACTGGCCGATGAGGAAATGCGTCTCGCCGTTATGGTTCCAGTGGTAGCCGAAGTTCGACGGCGAGTGGGCAGGGTCGCGCCAGAAGCCGCGGGTATCGACGGCGGCCACGTTGCCTTTGAACTCTAGGTGCTTGCCGACGTCGGCCATCGCAAGCTGTGCCTCCAGCACCGCCAGCCTGGCTCCCGTGCTCTTCTTGCCGTTGAAGCCACTGCCGCCGATCACGAACGGCATGCCCGCCGCACCCAGATCTTTTCGCACGTCGCGGATGAAGTTGGCCATGTTCTTTTCGTACTCGGCCGTCATATCCGCGCTGCATCCGTCGTTCCAACCCTGGTGCCAGCCGAAACCGGCCAACTCGAGCTTCCGCCCGGCCAACTCGGGGAAGTACTTGCCGACGTTCGTCATGACGTCGCGAACATGTCCGAGCATCTCGCGGTAGTAAAAGCCGACAGTCTTGGGGTCGGTGTTCTTGTACGGCGCATTGCCGGAGCTCGGCGAGCGGAAATCCACCCCCAGCGACTTGCCGCCCCAGGACGTCTTTATGATCAGCACGGGGCAGTCCAGAGCGTTGCCCACGACAACACCGAAGCCGTACTCCGGGCCGATCCAGTCGTTCGCGCCGAAGTGCGGCGTAAGACGGCCATGCTCGCCCTTGTCGGTGGTCGCCCAGACCCACACGTCATCGCGAAGAAGCCACTTGCCCTGCTTGTCCACCAGCGGGCACTTGCCGTCGGCTCCGTAGAGGCCCGGATTATCGTTGACGAATCGGCGCAGGCTGCCGAGCCCGCCCACGATCTCACGTTTCGGATCGTTGGGGTCCCGGCCCTCCTCCACCTTGCCGTGGCCCTCCATGTTGGATTGGCCGGCGAGGATAAAGACCTTGACAGGCCCCGCAGGCACGTCGCCAGCCCGGGCCGGCCCCGCCGAAAGGATCAACATCAAAGTGACTGCGGCAACGAGGATGAAAGACAGCAAGCGTGCCATAAGTGTTCCTTTCGCTAAGTTTCATGGATTCTCGTTTCGGTACTGTTTCTTCGCGATATTCATGTTTAACTCGCCTGGCGGCGGTCGCGGCAAGGCTGCTTGGTTAGATTAACACCGCGGACGGACAAATGAGCCTGATTTCTGCTAGCTGAAGCGAGCAGGCCGTTTCTGTCGTCCACCGCCTGCTAGCGGCTGACTCCCGGCTACTACTGTTGATCTGCTTGGTGGTTTCGTATAATAGGTGGTCTTGGCTTGGCTGGCGGGCTGTTGCGGTGTAAGGGCCGGGCCGCGGTTGGCGCAAGGTTGCGGCAGGCGACAAGACATGGCCGATATCAAGGATGCGTCAAAGCTCGATGAGTTACTGGGCCCATACGCCCGCCGCGCGCAGGACCAGTTGGCCCGGCTGCTGGTCGAGCCGTGCGTGCCGGCGGCACTGGCCGAGGCGATGCGGTACTGCATCCTCCTTGGCGGCAAGCGTTTGAGGCCGACAATAGTTTGGATGAGCGCCGAGGCCGTCGCCTCGGGCTCTCAGCACGGCGTTGACGCGGACGCGGCCGAGCGGGCGGCGGCGGCGGTCGAGTTGGTTCACGGCTACAGCCTGGTCCACGACGACCTGCCGGCGATGGACGATGACACTTTGCGTCGAGGCCGGCCCACGGCGCACGTGAAGTTCGGCCAGGCGATGGCGATCCTGGCCGGTGACGCCCTGCTGACCAGGGCGTTCGGCCTGCTGGCCGAGGCGCCGGCGGCGCTGGCGGGGCCGCTGGCGGCGGAGTTGGCCGCCGGGGCAGGTCCGGCAGGCATGATTGCCGGGCAGGTCGCGGACATGGGCCTGTGCCCGATGCCGGCCGGCCTGGACGGCGTGCGGTACATTCACGCCCGAAAGACCGCCGCCCTCATCCGCGCCTCGGCCAGGATGGGCGGCCTGTGCGGCTTGGCCGACGAGCGGGCGATGGCTGCCCTGTCGGACTGGTCGGGGTTGCTGGGCCTGGCGTTCCAGATGGTCGACGACCTGCTGGATGTCACGGCCAACGCCAAGCAAATGGGCAAGACCCCCGGCAAGGACGCCGGTGCCGGCAAGAACAGCGCCGTGACTGTCGTGGGCGTGCCCGCCGCCCGGACGCTTGTGGGCGAGATCAGCGATCATGCCGCCCTGGCCCTGGCCCCGCTGGGCGCCGCGGCGGATAAGTTGCGGGAACTGACGGACCTGCTGGTCCGTAGAACCCGCTGAGGACCGAAAAGAAGAAACATACTCATCGCAGAGTACGCAAAGAGCGCAGAAAAGAAGAAACACAAGAAGAAACAGAAGCTGGATGGGGATTACATGGATTATGAGATTACATGGATACAAGCACATGTAAGTTTCTCAATCCATGTAATCTCATAATCCATGTAGTCCCCATCTGATGCTTCTTCTTTTCCTCTGCGTCCTCCGCGTTGAAACCAAGACGGAAGGATCGACGTGCCTCAACAAGAAGACCCGGAACCTGACGAAGGCATACTGGCAAGCATAACCGGCCCGCGGCAGTTGCGCAAGCTCGGCAACGACGAGCTAAAGCGCCTGGCGGAGGAGCTTCGCCAGCGGATCATCTCCGTGGTCAGCAAGCGAGGCGGGCATTTGGCAAGCAACCTCGGCATGGCCGAACTGACCATCGCCCTGCACTGCGTCTTCGATTTCTCCAGCGACCGCCTGCTGTGGGATGTCGGGCATCAGTGCTACGCGCACAAACTGCTCACGGGCAGGCGTGACCGCTTCGACTGCCTTCGCCAGGCCGGAGGGCTGAGCGGCTTCCCGGCCCCGTCGGAAAGCGAATACGACCTGTTCGCCACCGGGCACGCCGGCACGGCCATCTCCACGGCAATGGGCCTGGCCTGGGCGGACAAGCAGACCGATGCCGCCAGAAAGGTCGTCGCGGTCGTCGGCGACGCCAGCATCGTCAACGGCCTGTCGCTCGAGGCGATCAACAACCTG
>CAZSBS010000235.1:0-7710 GCA_964605095.1 uncultured Planctomycetaceae bacterium
GTGCAGCTCTCGGTGTTGAAAGCGACAAGACCGTCCTCAACCACAGCCGCAGTCGGTCCGTCGTCGGCGGTCCTGATCTTCCACGCCAGTTCGCCCGTCAACGCGTGGAAGGCGTAGAACTCGTACGAACCGTAGCCTCCGCCCACAAACAGGAGTCCATCGGCATAGGCCGGCGTGGCAATGGGCCGTTGGCCTGGAATGCGCAGTGACCAGCCTGGTCTGCCGTCAGGCGCCGAAAACCTCGATGGGCTGAGATCTTCTTCCCCGGGCGGAACATCGACGGCGACGGCCTGATCAAGATTGATAACGCAAGTTGGTGGAAGGTTCGTTGGGGAGGCAGTGTCGCTCATGGTCCGTCCTTTCTGTTCTTGCTGAACACCCGGTCCGATGAAACGTCCCACTGCCTGGATCATACCGGTTTTAACCGTGCAGGTCACTGGGAATTTCGACGCTGCAAATCCAAACGGACTATGATCCATGAACACCATCTGCCTTGAGCTGAACGGATGAGCCGAACGGATGAACCTTGACATCGGCCCCACTTCCGGGGATGTTGATACTGGCCAAATGACCTCCATTGAAAGGGTGAAAGATGCCTCGTCCATCGCTCTCAAGTATCTCCACCGCCGCCTTGAAGAATGAAATCAAGCGACGCACGAGGAATCTCAACTCCCTCAAGGCCAAGCGAGACGCCCTGGACAAACAGATCGCTGAACTTGAGGGGGCAGCCGGCTGGGCGATGAAAAAGTCCGGACGGAAGCCTGGCCGGAAGCCGAGAGCCAAGAGGGCTGCGGGCAAGCCTCTCGCCGAGTACATCAGAGATACATTGGCCAAGGCACCAAAGGGCCTGCGGGTCACGGAGATCGCCAAGGCTGTGCTGGCTGCCGGGTACCAGACAAAGGCCAAGAACGTCTACAAGCCAGTCACGAAGGTCTTGGCAAGAGATGAGTTCAAGCGGCTAGACCGGGGCGTCTACGGGCTGAAAGGCACCGCCAAGGCTGCCAAGCGGGTCAGCAAGAAGGCGGCAACCAAGCCCAAAGCGGCACCTGCCGCCCCCGCTGCTGAGAAGGCCGAGGCTCAGGACAAGCGGCATAAGTATGCTCAGACAGGCGAGGAATTCATCATGGACCTGTTCTCGGGCAAAGAAAGCATGACGGTGGGCGAGATCATCGATGCCTGGGTAAAGGCTGGCCGAGGCGGAAAGCCGGACAACTATCTGACCAAGCTGGTCAAGGATGGCAAGCTCAAGCGGATAAGCGTCGAAGGGCAACGAGCCAGCCGGTACAGCTTGGCGTGAGGCCCGCCTCCGTGGATAACCATGGCTGACCAGTCGCTCTCCAACGAGGACAAGCCGTGTGAAGCAGGCGTCTTTGCCCTGTCGGCGACTGGCTGGAGCCTCGTGCAGCGCCGCAGGTACCCCAACATGGCAGCGGCATACCGGTGGATAAAGACGAGGACGGATGGGTTGTCCCTGCGGCATCCAGAGCTTCGGTTCAGGGGCAGTATCGTGACCCTCGATGACTGGCTGACTCTCGAAAGAGTCTTAGCCGACTACGAAGCCCAGCGAGAGGCTGGAAATCCCGAGTTCTGCCAGTTACCTTGAAATATTTCTTGGCCTTGGCTGCCCTTGAAGACCAGCCCGGCCCTCAGAACTCATACCCCCTCTTGGTCCAATAGAGCCAGTCCTCAATGGCTTGCCGGGTCGCTTCATCGGCATCGTCCTCTGGCGCCAATTGAACCAATGGAACCCCCAGCCCCTTCTTTCGATCCCAGCGGATCATGACGAACATCTCGTGCTCGCATTCATCCTCCGGGGCCATGCCGATCACCTCGACCTCGTCACCGACCTTCAGGGGTGATATCGGACGGGCCTTGGCGCACCTGGCCGTGAATGGGAACTGAAGCTTCTCCTCCAGGTAGTAGTACCAGCCCATCGCCCGCTCGGAGGCATCGTGAGCGTCCACGACAATCTCGTTGGTGATCCGTTCTTCCCTGTCCTGGTCCTCGTGTTTGCCGGCCATGCTCTCTTCTCCAAGTTCCCGGCCAATTCGGTCTCCGAATGCGAACCATCCGTGGCCTAAACCTGGCCGGCCCAGCATTGCTGTAAGCCGCCAGGCGCCCTCTGCCGTCAACCGATCCGATGTTTCTCAGCCGGCTCCGCCTCGACGGGCGGGCACGAGCAAATGTGAATGGTCAGCGTTTTGTCGCCTTTGCCTTTGAGCCTCCCGGAGATCGTGATGGCCGGCCTGGGCAGGTCGTCGGCCTGTCCGATGGCGTTGTCCAGCTCCCACTCCTGAACCTCGGCGTAGAGCGGGAATACGGCCTCTTGAAGGGCCTTCAGGTCGACTCGGAAGCCCTGGTAGACTGTCTCGCCGTCTTCCTTGCCGCCAACCAACTCCACGACCGATGGGTACACCTGGATCTCGAACCAGGCCGCGTCCTTGCCGCTCGGCCAGCAGCCACTGCACTGGAACGTGCCGCACGCGTCGAAGAACGTTGGGCACACCAACTCCATGACCTGGTCCATCAGTTCGCTGGCTCGCTTGTCGCTGAACATCTACTTCTCTCCGTGTAAGCTGGTTTCAGTCCCTACCACGGCTCCCACTCGCTATGCCGCCGGCCCAAGGGCAGCTCTTCCTTCAATTCCTCGAAGACCTGGTAGACAATGGGACAGGTGAAAGTCCGCTCGATCATGCCGAGGGTACGGGAGGAGAAGGCAGGCTCATGCAGGTAGGGATACTTGCGGCATTGCTCAGGCCGGGCCTCGTATACGATGCATTTGTTGTCCTTGAGAAACGGGCACGGTTTGCCTCGCATCCGCCAGCGGGCACCTTGCTGGTCGGACTCCTCGTCATCTTCCTCCGGGCCAACCTGGCCCTCCAGGTACCGCTTGCGGAAATCCTCCTCAGGTAGTCCCAGGGCGTCAGCGAGGCGCTGGATCTCCTGGCCCGTTACGCTTCGGTCGAGCTCTTTGCAGCAATTGGCGCAGGTGGTGCAGTCGAAGCCCACCCAGACGCGGCGGGCGATATCGGACACCAGTTGATCCAGTTCCTCCTCGGAAAGCCGGTCCTGTTCCTTGACGCAGCGGCGCAGGGCATGGTTCTCGTCATGCTTCCGTGTTGCCAACGCCTGTACGTTCTTCGCAGTGACGTTCATGGTCTTGCCTTTTACCGACACTCTCGCCGGCTGCCGAAGGGCCAAGTCCTCGCTCACGTGATCCGGAAGGGCCTAGACGCCGAAATCCGGCGTCTCCCAAGTCCAGCGGCCGACAAACATCGAGTCCACCAGTTCCCCTCGCTTCACCAGGTCAACGATCTCCTGACGCTCGGCCCAGACCATCTTGAGCGTGGCCGGCAGGTCCCGTAGCTGACAGCAGCAGCCCCGCACCCTCCGGGCTATGAAGGTGTTCGGGAGAGGGTCTTCATCGGTCGCCGCACACCGGATGGTCACCGGGCCTACATTCCCGCCGAAATCCACCGTCGTGCTGATTTCCAGGGCGGGACACTCGTGCGGCCAGCCCTCGGGATTGGCCGAACCCTGGATCAGCCGGCCGTTGATCCCTTCCGTCTTGTGCATCTCCACCCGATGAACCTTGAGACCCGCCAACTTGATGGCGCGCCGGAAGGCCCGCTTCACGTCCTCCGCTGGTTCTTTGCCGGCCCGGGTCATTGGGCGCTCCTGCGATCGTCGGCCAAGCGGGCGCCATGGCGCCGCGCAGTTGAACAAGATGAGATCAACATGCAGGGATGATACCGGATTAGCGAGATGCTTTCCAGGAGCCGGCGGCCCGTACAGTTGTTCACCAAGGCAGAAACTCAACGTCGTCCCCGATCTCATCGACGTCCTCATCTTCGAGGAGCGGCTCAGCCTCCGTTCCCGCAGAGTACCCGATGATCAAGCCCTCCTCGACGAGCCGGTTGAGCAGCTCAGGCATCTGGCGGGCCAGGATGCCCCGGCGTTTGCGCCTGTGCGGTGCAATTCTCGCCATCTCCAGGACAAGCTGTGCCTTCTGGCGGACCTCTTCGTTCGATGACCTGCAGAGGGTCTTCAGGCGGGCCATGTTCTTGGCGGAGATGTTCCGCTGGTCCAAGATCCCATCGATGTCCCGCAGGGCCTGCACCGCGTCCCGCTGCTCGCGAGGCAGCCGCTGGCAGTCCTTGCAGATGTGCCGCGCGTGCCCCTTACCCGAGAACTTCTCGTTGGCACGCGTGCGGCCGCAGACCCAGCAGTGGTGGCCCATGGGACAATCCTTCTCCTCGCCGACCGTCATTGTGCCGCCGATATGCTGTCACGGCAAAGGCTTTGTGAAGCCCACAAGCCCATGCCTGTTGCCGCCCGGAGTACCGGGTATAATAGCGGTTCAAAGGTCGCGGACATTGAGGCCGGCAGATTTGGAGACCGCAGGAATGGATGCCAAGACCAGCACATCTTTGCCGTGGGAGGCACTCAGGCACACCGAGGGCCCCATCCCGTGGCCCGCTCTGAAGCGGTTTGCCGATACAGCCACCGCCGACGGACACGTCCTGGAGGAGATTCTTGACCTCTACGACGAGTTCATGGAGACGGCCGACGAGCGTCGCAGCTACGAGTGCCTCTACGTCCCGGCGATCCTGGCGATGGCTGCCCCGCAGCTGTCCGAAGCCGGCCGCGACCAGGCCACGCGATTCCTCATGCAGGCCCTGATGTTCGCGGGAGATGAGGACAACGAACTGATGCAGGAAGTGCTCCCGGCGGCCCTCGGCGCCTTCGGTCCCGAGACGACCCTGCCTGTTGTCGTGGAGCTCATGCCCGACAACTACCAGCCCTGGCCGGCGACGTTCGGGCTCTGGCAGATGGCGACGCTGGCTCGCAGGACGGACGACCCGAAGCTCCGCGAGCCGATCATCAGGCTCTGCACGGAGGCCCTGGAGAAGGCGGATCGCGGTCAGGTGGAGATCGAGGACGTCGAGCACGCGGGCTTCGTCTTGGCCAGGATCGGCCATGTGGAGTCTCGGCCTCTTCTCGAGCGGCTCTATGACAAGACCGAGCTGGCCGATCTGTCGGATTACCTCGAGCTGCTGGACGGCGCCCGGGTGCTTCACGACGGAGAAGATGCCTGGGATCAGCCCTTTCCCATGTGGCTGGAAGAGAACTGGGAGTTCCTGCGCAACTGGTACCGGGAACACCCCGACGGCAAGGAGGAAAGCGAGGACGACCTCGAAGAAGAGCCATACGAAGCCGCCGAGCGGAGAGCCCGGGAGCTATCGGCCCGGTTCGCAGAGTCCATCGAGCATCTGCCGCTGTCGCCCGACGCCCAATACAACGCAGAATCGATCGTCTTCTTCCTCCTGGATTACGCCTGGACGTACGAGGGGGCCGGACCGGAGGAGCTGACCGCACCGGTGCTCCGCGAGGTGCTGCTCGATTGGTTCCCCCGCAAGCTCTCCGCCGACAAGGAGTTCTTCGAACTCGTGGGCTCCGTCGTGGAGGCCTTCCTTCACTGGCTGGGGACCCAGGGCATCCTGAAGGATCCGACGGCCCTGGAGAACGCCGTCCACGGATGGCGAGGGGAGATCGTGGCCCGGGGCATGGACACCAGCCGCTGGGGCATGGGCAAGGGCGTCGCGATGGCCGCCAAGGAACGCGGCGTCGACCTGACCGATAGGGAAGCGGTGAATCGCTTCCTGGCGGAGTACAACAGCCAGGTCAGCCCGCCCGGCCGGTATGAACCGGTTGAGGACAGCTTCGCGCCCGTGTCCGCCCCCATCGTTACTGAACGCGCCAAGGTCGGCCGAAACGATCCCTGCCCCTGCGGCAGCGGGAAGAAGTACAAGAAGTGCTGCGGGCGGCAATAGCGTTACGCTAGCAGCCTGCTTCCAATCTGAATGAGCATTGGGCCGGAAGAGCACGCAGCGCGCGAAAGCCCCGTTGAATCAAGACGTACGGACGCCTCCCCGACAGGGACGGGCGACATCAATGCGAGGGCGCGTTTACACGGACTTGGCTTTCCCGACCGGCTTACGCCGGGGCGGTTGAATCAGCTTGTGCCCACTCTTTGCCTGCCGCTTGCGCGCATCTTCGGCAATCGCGTCGATATCGTAGTTGAACTTGGCCGCGCGTGCTCGCCTGTTCCTTCGCACTTCCTCGATGATCGGGTCATCTGTCATTCTGTATACTCGCCTCCCATCAATTCCTCGGGCGTACATACCGTCGGCATCCTGTAGCCTTTCGTACGCACGAACTCCCCGAGTTCGCCCAAAATCGCCGCGTTGGCCAGGTGGCGGCAGTTCCAGGTCATGAGCACATGCACCTCGTGGACCGTCGCCATCGTCAGGTGCAGCGCGTCAATGCCGGCCGTCCTCGGCAGGAGCCCTTGTCCGACCAACGCCTTCGCCAAAGCCCGCGCGTCGAGCGAGTCGGCCAACACCGGTATATCCCGCAGAACGGCCAGTCGCCTGGCAGCCGCATCAGGATCGCCATCTCCCGCCTCGTCCAGTACGAACTGCGACACCCGCAGATCATAAGCAGCCCGTTGATGCTCCCACCATTGCCGAGTAATCTCCTGGTGGGCCGCCATGATCAGGTCCCTGCTGGGCTTGGCCGTCAGGTAGCTCACGATCGTCGTTTCGATGTAGACGCGCTTCTTCAACCGTCACCTCATCGGGATCATTATACTTCCTCTGGTCCTCATCCTACAAGTTCCATCCGAGCCCTTGCCAAGCAGGCCCCTGCGCCGCTACCATCCTCCCCCATGACCTTCAAACCCTGGACATTCTTAGCGGTGGCGCTGGCGGGCTGGATGAACCGGCAACAGCAGGACGCAATAGCTTATCTACGGACGGAGAACCGCATTCTGCGGGAGAAGCTCGGCCACAAACGCATCCTCTTGAACGACGCCCAGAGGCGCTGCCTGGCTGAGGCCGCGGCGAAGCTGGGCCGGGATTTGTTGCGCCAGTTCGGCACGCTGTTCTCCCCGGAGACGTTGTTGAAATGGAACCGCACCTTGGTTGCCCGCAAGTACGACGGCTCGGACCGCCGAGGCAAGCGCGGGCCCAAGCCGACCAAGGCCAACATGATCCGCAAGCTGGTGATCCAGATGTCCCAGGAGAACGCGGGCTGGGGCTACGGCCGGATCTACGGCGAGCTCAAGAAGCTGGGCTACAAGGTCCACTGGCAGACCGTCAGGCGGGTCATGCTCGATCATGGCCTGCTGGACGACCCGGACAGGCCGTACAAGAGCACGTGGAAGGACTTCCTCAAGAGCCACTGGGAAAGTCTCGCGGCCGCGGACTTCTTTACCGTCGAGACCTGGGGCCTGAAGGGCCTGACCCGCTACCTGGTCTTCTTCGTCATCGACGTGTCCACCCGGCGCGTCGAGATCGCCGGCATCCATGCCGCTCCTTGCGAGACGCAGATGCTCCAATACGCCCGCAACCTGACGGATGCCCAGGACGGCTTCCTCAAGGGCAAGCGAGTGCTGATCCACGACCGAGACCCGCTGTACACCGAGAAGTTCCGCGAGACGCTCAGGGCCGCCGGCGTGCGCGCCCTGAAACTTCCCAAGCGCAGTCCGAACTTGAATGCCCTGGCCGAGGCCTTTGTGGCTGGAATTCGCCGAGAGTGTCTCAACAAGATGATCCTGGTCGGCGAGAAACACCTTCGATACGTGATCTCGTCTTTCGCGGAGCATTACAACACGGAACGGCCACATAAATCGTTGAACTACTGCCG